>JBILSM010000220.1:0-3650 GCA_044372085.1 Rubrivivax sp. | reverse complement strand
CCTGCTGGGGCGACGCGACACCGACAAGCTGGCGCTGGCCGAAGTGCCGGGCCAGGGCCCGATCCAACAGTTCCTGTCGGACGCTGCCCGCCGGCACGGCCTGTGGATCGTGGGTGGGACGCTGCCCATGGCCGTGCCCGGGCGGCCTGACCAGGTGCGCAACACCAGCCTGGTGTTCGGGCCCGACGGTACGGTGCGGGCACGCTACGACAAGATCCACCTGTTCGCATTCGACAACGGCCGGGAACAGTACGACGAGGCCCGGGTGCTGGAGCGGGGCGACGAGCCTGTGGCCTTCACCGCCGCCGGCCATCGGGTGGGCCTGAGCGTGTGCTACGACCTGCGCTTTCCCGAGCTGTACCGGGCCCTGGCCTTCGCGCCGGGGCAGCCGCCTTGCGACTTGATCTGCGTGCCCGCCGCCTTCACCCACACGACCGGCCAGGCTCACTGGGAACTGTTGCTGCGCGCCCGCGCCGTTGAGAACCAGTGCTACGTGATCGCCCCGGCCCAAGGAGGGACGCACGAGAACGGCCGCCGGACCTGGGGTCACAGCATGATCGTGGGCCCCTGGGGCGAGGTGCTGGCGTGCCGGGAAGAAGGTGAAGGGGTGGTGCTGGCCGAACTGGACAGCGCGCGCCTGGCCGAAGTGCGGCAGCAACTTCCGGCACTGCAGCATCGACGCCTGTAGACCAGGAGCACCGCAAGGTGCCTGATCTGCCAGTCTGCCTAATCTGCCTGAACTGCAGGATGACCAGCGCGCTGCGGCACCCGCCCCGCCTCGCGCAGGTGCCGGTAGACCGTCGTGCGCGAGATGCCCAGGGTGCGCGAGGTGCGGCTGACGCTGTGGCCGCAGCGGTCAAAGGCCTGGAGCACGGTCTGCGTGGCCGCTCGCTGCAGCGAGGTGGCCGCACCAGCCTTCGCCACTTCCGTCCCGTGCGCCCTGTTCGGCAGCACGGTCTCGACCAGGCCCCGATCCAGGTGCACGACGGATTCGTCGCTGCCTGCCTCCAGCAGCAGCCTCGTCAGCACGCTGCGCAGCTCGCGGAAGTTGCCTGGCCAGTCGTGTTCGCAAAGGAGATCCAAAGCCTCGGGGCTGAGCCTGGCGGCAGGGTCCAGCTCATCGAGCACGAAATGCACGGCCTCAGCCAGGTCGGTTCGCTGCCGCAAGGGCGGCAGGCGCACTTCCACCACGTTGAGGCGGTACAGCAAGTCCTGACGGAAGCGTTGGGTGGCCACGGCCTGGGGCAGGTCGACGTGGCTGGCCGCCAGCAGCTGCACGTCCACCACCCGTTGCCGGGTGCCGCCGACGGGTCTGACGCAACGGTCGTCCAGGAAACGCAGCAAAGAGGCTTGCAGCGCCAGCGGCAGCTCGCCGATCTCGTCCAGCAACAGCGTGCCGCCATGCGCTGACGCGATCAGGCCCGGGCTGCCTTCGCGGCGCGCGCCCGTGAAAGCGCCTGCCTCGTAGCCGAAGAGCTCGGCCTCGACCAACTCGGCCGGCAACGCCCCGCAGTTCACGCCCACGAAGGCGCCCTTGCGCCCGCTGAACTCGTGTGCGTGGCGGGCGATCACCTCCTTGCCCGTGCCAGTTTCGCCATGAATGAGGACGGGCACGCCCATGCGCACGGCGCGCCGTACCGTGCTGCAGGCCTTTTCGACCACGGGGTCGTCAGCCAGAAAGGCTGGGCGCTGCGCTGCCGTTGCGGCCTTGCGGGACACCTGTGGCGGCCATTCAGTCCGCACCGCCGGCCAGGCCCCGGCGGCCGCAGCATAGTTGCCAAGCCTTGGGCCCGGCGGCTGCGCCCTGCCCAGGCCTGCGACGCCGGCCACCAGCGGCCGACGAAGCGTCGATGAAGGACGGTGGACCGGCCGGGTCACCAGCGTGCTGCCCATGGCGTCGCGCAGACGCACTTCGGTATCCTGGCTCAGTTGCACCAGCAGTCGCTCGAAGGGTTGCTCGAACAGCTGCTCGAATGCGGCGCCACGCCTCACCGCCAGCCCGGACAGCAGACTCCTTGCGCGGGCGTTGAGTGCGCTGAGTCGCCCTTCCCCGTCGAAGGCGAGCATTCCGGCCGAGAGCGTGCCCAGGAACTCGGCGCGCGGGTGGATGGCCAGGATGGTGTGACCGGCCATTTCGTGCAACAACAGGCCGTTCTCGATGTGGGTGGCGGCCATCTGCACCAGTGCCAGGGTGTGGCGCTGGCGCGACTCGAAGTACGAGGAGGCGTCCAGCACCCCCACCAGTTCCCCGTGGGTGTCGCGTATCGGGGCGGCGGTGCACGAAATGCCGCCGAGATCGTGGAAGTAGTGTTCCGTGCCGGTCACCGCCACCGACTGGCCCACGGTCAGGGCGGTGCCCAGGCCGTTGGTGCCTGCGCGGCGTTCGTCCCACAGGCTGCCCGCGACGATGCCGGCGCCCGAACCGCTCATGGAAAAGCGGTTGTCCGCGTACAGATCCAGGATCATCCCTTCGTGGTCAGCGAAGGCCAGCAGGAAGTTGGAGCCGGCGATCTGCTGCGACAAGGTCTCGAGTTCGGCCTGGGCCAGCCGGCGCACCACTTCCGCGCGTTCCTGCCGCATCGCCAGCTCTGAACTGCTGACCACCTCGATGCGAGGCGTCTTCCAGGGGTCCAGCCCTGCCCCCAGGCAGCGCGCCCAGCTGTCCAGGATGAGGCCGCCGGGCAGGGCTTCGCCGGGCTTGGTGCCGGCACGGGCAGCGAGAGCCCGGGCGTGCTCGGGCCGCATGGCTTGATTGCGTTCCACCGTCATCTCCTTTGCGTCGGACACTGGCGGCCCGATCGTTTGCAACCCGACAGCTGCTGCGGAATTGGAGTTGAGGGTAAGCAGTTCCTAAAGACCCCTTGGGTTACTCCAGAGAATTCGGGCAGAAGATTGATCAGTTTCTGAACAACTGGCGTGGGGCACTTGTCCAGTACCGGTGCAAAGCCTGCCCAGGGGCGGCGCCGGGCTGCGGGCTGACGGTCGCAGGAGCCTCCACGTTTTCCCGAATTGGCACAGGCCTTGCGCTCCGTCGGCCCGCAGGCGCAAAGAGCAATGCATCTTGCCGGGCTCCTGCCATCTTCTACACCCAGATCCGAGGAGACCTTTCATGTCCCTGAACCTTCGTCCGTTGCGGTTGGCCGCCGCCGCAGCGTTGACCTGCGCCATGACGCTGCCGGCGCTCGCCCAGCAAAACCTTGAGAAGCTCAAGCAGTTCAAGGTCGCCACCACCGACCTGAACATCCCGACGGTGCCCCAGACCGGCCGCAAGGCGGACTCGATCCGCGCCAACCTGAAGAACATCAAGATGCCCCCGGGCTTCAAGATCGACCTCTTCGCCATCGTGCCCGACGCCCGCCACATGGCCGTGGCACCCAGCACCAACATGCTGTTCGTCAGCACCCGCAAGACCACCGTGTGGGCCGTGACCGACCGCGACAGCGACGGCGTGGCCGACGAGGTCAAGAGCTTCGCGCCCTCGCTGAAGTTCACCAACCCCAACGGCGTGTGCTGGACCAAGGATGGCTTCCTGATCGTGGTCGAGCACAACCGGGTGCTGAACTTCCCTGCAGCCGAGTTCTTCTATGAAGGCCCGGACGTGGCCGTGATCGAGGTGGTGCCCCAGGGCAAGCTGATCCCCGTGGAGGAGG
>JBILSM010000219.1:0-3666 GCA_044372085.1 Rubrivivax sp. | reverse complement strand
GACGGTGCGGCCCTGCGGGTCGCGCACATCGAAGTAGCCGCAGTAGGTGAAGCGCCAGAAGGTGCCGGCCATCAAGTGGCTGTGGCCTTCCACCAGGCCTGGCATCAGCACCTTGTCGGCAAAGCGATCATCCAGTTCCAGGGGCCCCCAACCCGCCAGGTCTTCCAGCGCGCCCACGCCCAGGATGCGGCCCTCGCGCACCGCCACGTGCGTGGCGTCCGGCCGGGAGGGGTTCAGGGTGAGGATGCGACGTGCGCGGTAGACCGTGGTGGGCATGGCGGCTCTTGGTTTGGTGTGCGTGTACGGGTGTGTGTGCTTATGCGGTCACACGGCACCACAATGTTATGCCCGCAGCAGAGCCCGGCAGCCCGTGGCAGACCCGTGGGCAGGTGGGCACGGCACGCAGGTGTGCCGGCACAAGGCCAGCGGGGATCAATGGCGGTGACAATGGCGCGGCTGCGTGCAGCGGCTCTTGACCTTCGACCATGGAAGCACCCCCACCGCCCGCCCCGGCCCGCAAGACGCTCTTTCTGGGCCTGGACGGCGTCATGCACCACAGCAAGTCGAAGGTGGCCGGGTTCCTGTCTTGCATGCCCGTGCTGGAGGAGGCCTTGGGCACGGCCGATGTCGACATCGTCGTGCTGTCCTGCTGGGACTTCGCCAGCGATTTCAGCCGCCTCAAAGCCGTGTTCCCTCCGTCGCTGCGCTCGCGGGTGGTGGGCCGCACCACCGAGGAATTGGGATCGCTGCACAAGCGCTTCAAGGAGATCCAGAGCTGGTTGCGGCAGGTACCAGTGCCCGATTGGCGCGTGCTGGACAGCGACCCCTACGACTACCCCGAGGGCTGCGGCGAACTCATTCGCTGCAGCCCGCACCTGGGGATGGGGCCTGCGCACGCCGAGGCCCTGAAGCTGTGGATCCAGACCCCTGCGCCGCTGCCGCCAAAACCGCCACCCCCTGCGGACAGCCCAGCCGCCCCATCGGCCCTCGCGGACTGACCGCCGCAGAGCTTTTCAGAGGCCCGGCTACACAGGCTCCAGCTGACGCCAGACCGTCTTGCCGCCACTGGCCTTGTCCAGGTCCTTCAGCCACGCCTCGTGCGCCTGCAATTCGGCTTCGCTGGCAGGCACCACGGGCAGCATGATGTGGCTGAGGTCGCGCCGCGTGAGTTCGCCCTGGGCGTCGGTGGAGGTGGCGCTGGCGTCGATGACCAGACTGTCCTGTCCGCGCGTCATGCGGACATAGACCTCCGCCAGCAACCCGGCGTCCAGCAAGGCGCCGTGGAACGCGCGGTTGCTGTTGTCCACCTCCAGGCGGCGGCACAGGGCGTCCAGAGAGTTGGCCTTGCCCGGAAACATCTCGCGCGCCATCGCCAGCGAGTCCGTCACCCGGGCCACCAGGGTGTGCACGGCCGGCTGTCCCAGCCGTTTGAGTTCCTCGTTGAGGAACCCGGTGTCAAACGATGCGTTGTGGATGATGATCTCGGCCCCGCGCAGGAACTCGAGCACCTCAGGGGCGTGAGCGGCGAAGCGGGGCTTGTCCGCCAGGAACTCGTCGGTCAACCCGTGCACGCGCACGGCCTCCGGGTGCACCGGGCGCTCGGGGTTGAAGTACAGGTGCAGGTGGCGGCCCGTCAGGCGCCGGCCCACCATCTCGATGCAGCCGATCTCGACGATGCGGTCGCCCGAGCTGGCATCCAGGCCGGTGGTCTCGGTGTCCAGAAAGATTTGTCGCATGGGCTTGCAGTAAACGAGGGCACAAGAGCGTCAGCGCAGAGAAGTTGCACGGGCCGACCAGCGCATCAACCAGACACCGGCCAGCACCATGGGCACGCACAACCACTGCCCCATGCTCATGTTCAGGGCCAGCAGGCCCAGGAAGCTGTCGGGTTCCCGGAAGTATTCGGCCACGAACCGCAACACCCCGTAGCCCACCAGGAACGCCCCGGACACCTGACCGGTGGGGCGCGTGCGGCCGCCATACCACCACAGCAGCGCGAACAGCAGCAGCCCTTCCAGCAGGAACTGGTAGAGCTGTGAGGGGTGGCGGGCCACCATGCTGCCCGATTGCGGGAACGCCATGGCCCAAGGCAGTGCGGCATCGGCCTGGCGGCCCCAGAGCTCGCCATTGATGAAGTTGCCAATGCGTCCGCTGGCCAGGCCAGTGGGCACGCATGGGGCGATCAGGTCGGTCACCTGCAGGAAAGGACGGCGCCGAAGGCGCGCAAACAGCGCCATGGCCAGCACCACGCCCAGCAGCCCCCCGTGGAAGGACATACCGCCCTTCCACACCATCAGCATCTCCAGGGGGTTCTCAAGGTAGTAGCCCGGCTTGTAGAACAGGGCGTAGCCCACCCGGCCGCCCAGCACCACGCCCACCACGCCGAAGAACAGCAGGTCTTCCACGTCACGACGGGTCCACCCGGCACCCGCGAAGGCCGGCTGGCGCACGCGGCGCCCGGCCAGGAACAGAAACAGGCCGAACGCCACCAGGTAGGTGAGCCCGTACCAGTGCACCTGCAGCGGGCCAAGCGCCAGGGCCACGGGGTCGAACTGGGGGTGCACGAGCATCAGGGTCTTCTCCTTGAGGTGCATTGTCCACCGCGCAGTTGCCGATGCCCGAGCGCGCTACAGTCCCGGGTCGATTTTCAGGAGACCTCCCCATGGCAATCAACCGCCGCTCAAAGAACATCACCGAAGGCGTGGCCCGCGCGCCCAATCGCTCCATGTACTACGGCATGGGCTACCAGGAAACCGATTTCGGCAAGCCGATGATCGGCGTGGCCAACGGGCACTCGACCATCACGCCCTGCAACTCCGGCCTGCAGAAGCTGGCCGACGCTGCCGTGGACGGCCTGAAGGCCGCCGGCGCCAACCCTCAGGTGTTCGGCGTGCCCACCATCAGCGACGGCATGTCCATGGGCACCGAAGGCATGAAGTACAGCCTGGTCTCGCGCGAGGTGATTGCCGACTGCGTGGAGACCTGCGTGGGCGGTCAGTGGATGGACGGCGTGTTGGTCATCGGCGGCTGCGACAAGAACATGCCCGGCGGCATGATCGGCATGCTGCGCGCCAACGTGCCGGCCATCTACGTCTACGGCGGCACCATCCTGCCCGGCAAGTACAAGGGCCAAGACCTCAACATCGTCAGCGTCTTCGAGGCCGTGGGCCAGTTCAGCGCCGGCAAGATGAGCGAGGAAGACTTCTGCCAGATCGAAAAGCGCGCCATCCCCGGCAGCGGCTCCTGCGGCGGCATGTACACCGCCAACACCATGTCGTCCTCCTTCGAGGCGCTGGGCATGAGCCTGCCCTTCTCCTCCACCATGGCCAACGTCGAGGACCCGATCGTCGCCTACACCTCAGAGGCCGCGCGGGTGCTGGTGGAGGCGGTCAAGGCCGATCTCAAGCCGCGTGACATCGTGACGAAGAAGTCCATCGAGAACGCGGTGTCCGTGATCATGGCCACCGGCGGCTCCACCAACGCCGTGCTGCACTTCCTGGCCATCGCGCACGCTGCGGGCGTGGAGTGGACCATCGACGACTTCGAGCGCGTGCGCCGCAAGGTGCCGGTGATCTGCGACCTCAAGCCCAGCGGCAAGTACATGGCCATCGACCTGCACCGCGCGGGCGGCATCCCGCAGGTGATGAAGGTGCTGCTGAACGCCGG
>JBILSM010000091.1:0-11753 GCA_044372085.1 Rubrivivax sp. | reverse complement strand
CCAGCGCAAACCACAGCAAAGGCCGGATACAAGGCAGCAGCCGACTTCTTCACAACACGATACGGGTTTGCACCTATCGCCGGGAGGCATCCATACAAGGACAACATGAGACATCTCGACCGGATCACACAGGACCCCGCGGTCATGGGTGGGGCACCTTGCATACGCGGCATGCGCGTGACGGTGGGGATGATCGTCGGCCAGTTGGGCGCTGGTCGATCGATCGAGGAGTTGCTGTCGGATTACCCCTACCTGGTTCGCGCGGACATCCTGCAGGCCTTGCAGCACGCAGCCTGGCTCGCTGAAGCGCGGGACATCGAACTCGCTGCTTGATGAAGTTCCTGGTCGACATGAACCTGTCGCCCCGTTGGGTGGAGGAGTTCCACGCAGCAGGGTGGACTTGTCGACACTGGAAGGACGAGGGGCCGCTCACAGCTTGCGACCGGGACATCATGTCCTTTGCTCGTGAACATGGATTCATCGTGGTGACCCACGACCTGGACTTCTCGGCCATCCTGGCAGCCACACAGGCGCTGGGGCCCAGCGTGGTCCAGATCAGGGCGGACAACCTCAACCCTCGGGTCCTGGGCGCCCATGTCATTCGTGCAGTGTCTCAGCAGGCGGCTGCCTTGCAGGCGGGCGCGCTCTTGGCCGTGAGAGCTGACTCCAGCCGCGTTCGAATCCTGCCGCTGACTTCAGGCGTTGCAGGGCACACGCCATGACCGACGCTTGTCACGGCCGGGCATGAGCCCCTCCACGGTCCAGATGACGGGGGCGGCGCAACCCCAGGCAAAGGGGCTGATGGCGATCCTCCAGGGGCTTGCGCCGCCAGGCGCCTCCGCCTGGGACGAACTGCGCATGGCCGACGGAGCGCTGCGGGGCGCCTGGCAGCGCTTCATGACGGAGTTGTCCTTGCCGGCTCGCAGGCAGGGTGAGTACGAACAGCTGCCTTCCCTTTCTGGCCTTTCTGGCCGTCTTCACGGCGCTGTGATCGACTTCGACCACCGCCTTCAGGCCATCGCCGCGCAGATCCGGCGCGATGGCGTGACGCACAACGTCTTCGGGCCGGAGGGCGCCGTGGCGCGGCCCTGGTCGCTGGAACTGCTGCCCTTGCTCATCGAGCCCGCCGACTGGGCGGGCATCGAGCGTGGCATCCGCCAGCGTGCGCAGTTGCTCGAGGCCGTGCTGGAGGACGTGTACGGCCCGCAGCGCTTGCTGCACGAGGGTTTGCTGCCGCCAGCGCTGGTGATGCGTCATCCGGGCTATGTGCGCGCCTTGCGCGGGGTGCCTCCCGCCGGGGGATTGCGCCTGCGCGTGGTGGCCTTCGACATCGCACGTAGCCCTGAAGGTCGCTGGTGGGTGGTGGCACAACGCACGCAGGGGCCTTCGGGCCTGGGCTACGTGCTGCACAACCGGCTGCTGGTGTCGCGCCAGTTCCCCGAGGCCTACCGCGCGCTGCGCGTGCAGCACATCGCCTCCAGCTACCGCCGCCTGCTGGACGGTCTGGAGGACGCGGCCCGCCCGCTGGCCCATGGCGGCACCCCGCGCATCGCCCTGCTCACCCCCGGCCCCTACAGCGAAACCTGGTTCGAGCAGGCCTACCTGGCGCGCTACCTGGGCCTGCCGCTGGTGGAAGGCGGAGACCTCACCGTGCGCGGCGACCGCCTGTTCATGAAGACCGTGGAAGGCCTGGAGCCCGTGCACGGCCTGCTGCGCCGCCTGGACGATGACTGGTGCGACCCGCTGTCCCTGCGGCCCGACTCCACGCTGGGCGTGCCGGGCCTGCTGCAGGTGGCCCAGGCCGGACGCGTGGTGATGGCCAATGCGATCGGCAGCGCGTTTCTGGAGTCGCCCGCCCTCCAGGGTTTCCTGCCGGGGCTGGCGCAGATGCTGACCGGCCGGGCGCTGGAACTGCCCTCCCTGCCCACTTGGTGGTGCGGCGAGGCTGCCGCCTGGGCCGATGTCCGCGAGCAGCTGGATGACAAGCTGTTGCGTTCCACCTTCCCCCGCGCAGGCCGCACTTCTCAGGTGCATGAGCCCAAGGCCGTGGATGTCGGCTTCGACCCCGATGCCTGGACGGTGCAGGGGCGTCTGCGCTTCTCGCGTGCCCCGATCTGGGGCGCGGAAGGCCTGGTCGTGCGCCCTGCCATGGTGCGGGTGTATGCCATCGCCGGGCCGGGTGGGCATTGGCAGGTGCTGCCCGGCGGCATGACTCGCGTGGCCCAGGGCGAGGATGCCAGCGTGTCCATGCAGCGCGGCGGCACCAGCCTGGACACCTGGGTGATGACGGACGGCGAGGTGGACACCTTCTCCATGCTGCCGCGTCCCCTGCGCGTGCAGGACATCGCCGGGCGCAGCCGCCCGGTGAGCAGCCGTACGGCCGAGAACCTGTTCTGGCTGGGCCGCTACACCGAGCGGGCGGAACATCTCGTGCGCCTGTCGCGCCAGGTGCTGGCGCTCGCGCGGCAGGCTGCGAACCTGCCGCGCCCCTTGCTGGAGGCGGTCTCCGCGCTGTCGGTGCGCCTGAGCCTGGCGCCCTGGGGCGTGCCCACGCTGGCGCAGTCGGCGCCGCGTTTCGAGCGCGCCGTGCTGGCCGGGCTGGCCGATGCCTCGGCCGGCTTCAGCATCGCCTTCGATCTGCAAGCCATTGAGCGGGCCGCGCTGGCGGTGCGAGAACGCTTGCCGGCCGAGCAGTGGACGCTGGTGCGCACGATGAAGGAAGCGCTGGCCGAGGCGCTGAGGCCCCCGCGCGCGGAGGGCGCCGTGCCCGCGCTGGACCGCCTGGCCCTGGAGCTCTCGGCGCTCACGGGCGCGCAGGCCGACCGCATGACGCGCGATGCCGGCTGGCGCCTGCTGACCATCGGGCGCCTGCTGGAGCGCCTGCTGGGCTTGAGCGCCACGCTGGAGGCCTTTCTGGCCCAGGGTGTGCTGGCCAGCCCCGACGGGGTGGACGCCCTGCTGGACCTGTTCGACAGCACCATCACCTTCCGCGCCCGCCATCAGCGCCACGACGACCTGCTGGCCCTGGCCGACGTGCTGGTGCTGGACGACACCAACCCGCGCAGCCTGGCCGGCGTGCTGCGCCGACTGCGCACCGAACTGGGCAAACTGCCGGCGACCACGGGCGCAGGGCGCCTGCCCGCCCGCGGGGTGGGGCTGCAACTGGAAGAGCTGGAGGGCGACGTCGCCGGCCGTCTGCTGGAACGTGCGCGGGCCCTGCACGCCACTGCGCTGGCCGTGGCGGACGACGTCGGCCAGTCCTGCTTTTCACCCGCCGGGCTCACGGCCTCGGTGTCGGGCACATGAGCGCGCCGGGCGGCTTTGCCGCGCGAATCCCCCAGCGCGCAGCGCGAAGGGGGGTCCGGTGAGCACGCAGGCCGCCGCCCTCAGCCTGGTGGTCGTGCACGACACCCGTTGCGACTATGGCGCCCCAGTGGCCCATGCCCACCATGCCGCCCATCTGCGGCCCCAGGAGGACGATGCGCAGCAGGTGCAGGCCTTCGAGCTGCTGATCGAGCCCGCGCCTGCGCAGTGCCAGGGCGAGCTGGACGCTTTCGGCAACGGGCGGCACCGCTTCGAGCTGGTCACCCCGCACCAGGTGCTGCACGTGCGCTCCACCAGCTGCGTCACCGTGATCCCGCGCTTTGGCGGGCTGCGGCCCGAGGCATCGCCCGCCTGGGAGACCGTGCGCGAGCGCCTGCGCTACGTGGCGCGCGCCCGCTTCGAGCCGGCGGTGGAGTTCGTCCAGCCCTCGCCCTACGTGCCTTGGCAGGAGCCCGGCCTGGCCGGCCTGCGGGCCTGGGCCGCCACCAGCCTGACGCCAGGCCGGCCCGTGGCCGATGCGGCGCTGGACCTGATGCGCCGCCTGCACGACGAGTGGGCCTACCGCCCGTGCAGCACGAACGTCGACACCCCGCTGGCCACGGCCTTCGCCCAGCGCGCGGGGGTGTGCCAGGATTTCGCCCACCTGCTGATCGGTGCCTGCCGCCTGCACGGGCTGGCGGCACGCTACGTCAGCGGCTACCTGCTCACCGAGCCCCCGGCGGGACAACCGGCGCTGCTGGGCGCGGACGCCTCGCATGCCTGGGTGCAGGTCTGGTGTCCCGGCACCCCGGGCGTGCCGGCTGACGGCTGGCTGGATCTGGACCCCACCAACCGCCTCGTGCCCGCTGCCCACCACATCCGCGTGGCCGTGGGGCGGGATTTCGGCGACGTCACCCCCCTGCGCGGCGTCATCCGCGGAGGCGGAACCCACACGCTGACCGTGGGCGTCACCACGCGGTCGGCCTGATAGTTGCTTCTGACCCCTTCAGACAGAGGACTCTCCCACCATGCAGCACCCCTTCGACGAGATGCGCGCCCTCGCCGGCGCGGGGCCCTCACCGTCGGCCGGCATCCGCGAGCACTACCGCACCTACGAGCGCTGGCTGCAGGCCCAGCCGGCCGAGCTGATGCGCAACCGGCGAGAAGAAGCCGAGATGATCTTCCGCCGCGTGGGCATCACCTTTGCGGTCTACGGTGCCAAGGACGAAGACGGCGCCGGCACTGAGCGCCTGATCCCCTTTGACCTGATTCCCCGCGTGATTCCGCGCCAGGAGTGGCGCGAGATGGAGGCCGGCCTGCGCCAGCGCGTCACTGCGCTGAACCGCTTCATCCAGGACGTCTATCACGGGCAGGAGATCCTCAAGGCCGGCGTCGTGCCTTCAGAAGTCATCCTGCGCAACGCCCAGTACCGGCCCGAGATGGTGGGCGTGCATGTGCCTGGCGGCATCTATTCGCACATCAGCGGCATCGACATCGTGCGCGCCGGCAACCCCGATGGCACGGGCGACTACTACGTGCTGGAGGACAACCTGCGCGTGCCCAGCGGCGTGAGCTACATGCTGGAAAACCGCAAGATGATGATGCGGCTGTTCCCCGAGCTCTTCAGCATGCACCGCGTGGCGCCCGTGGCGCACTACCCCGACCTGCTGCTGGAAACCCTGCGCGCCGTGGCCCCGGCCGGTGTGAACGAGCCCACCGTGGTGGTGCTCACCCCCGGCATGTACAACAGCGCCTACTTCGAGCACGCCTTCCTGGCGCAGCAGATGGGGGTGGAACTGGTGGAGGGGCAAGACCTCTTCGTCAAGGACGACTTCGT
Organism: Rubrivivax sp.; assembly: GCA_044372085.1. Taxonomy (GTDB): domain Bacteria; phylum Pseudomonadota; class Gammaproteobacteria; order Burkholderiales; family Burkholderiaceae_C; genus Rubrivivax. Next base: position 6,613 of record JBILSM010000091.1, on the reverse strand, counting down.
CTACATGCGCACCACCCAGGGCCCCAAGCGCGTGGACGTGGTGTACCGCCGCGTGGACGACGATTTCCTGGACCCCAAGGCCTTCCGCGCCGATTCCACCCTGGGCTGCGCCGGCCTGCTGGACGTCTACCGGCGGGGCAACATCACCCTGTGCAACGCCATCGGCACCGGCATTGCCGACGACAAGAGCATCTACCCCTACGTGCCCAAGATGATCGAGTTCTACCTCGGTGAAAAGCCCATCCTGCACAACGTGCCCACCTACCTGTGCCGCGAGAAAGACGACTTCAAGTACGTGCTCGACCACCTGGAGGAACTGGTGGTCAAGGAAGTGCACGGTGCCGGTGGCTACGGCATGCTGGTGGGCCCGGCGGCCACGCGGGCCGAGGTGGAGGCCTTCCGCACGGTGCTGCAGGCCCACCCCGAGAACTACATCGCCCAGCCCACGCTGAGCCTGTCCACCTGCCCCACCTTCGTGGAAAGCGGCGTGGCCCCGCGTCACATTGACCTGCGGCCCTACGTGCTGTCCTCCGGCCGCGGCGTGCAGACCGTGCCCGGCGGCCTGACCCGCGTGGCGCTGAAGGAAGGCTCGCTCGTCGTCAACTCCTCGCAGGGCGGGGGAACGAAGGACACCTGGGTCTTGGAGGATTGACATGCTCTCTAGAACCGCTGACCACCTCTTTTGGATGTCCCGCTACATGGAGCGGGCCGAAAACACCGCGCGCATGCTGGACGTGAACTACCAGACCTCGCTGCTGCCGCAGTCGGCCGACATGGCCGAGCAGGGCTGGCGCGGGCTGCTGAGCATCTCCGAGCTGACCGGCACCTTTGGTGAACGCTACCGCGAGGTGAACGCCCGCAACGTCATGGACTTCATGGTGCGCGACGAGGGCAACCTCTCCAGCATCTGGAACTGCCTGCGCGCCGCGCGAGAGAACGCCCGCGCCGTGCGCGGCACCCTCACCACCGAGGTGTGGGAAACGCAGAACCAGACCTGGCTGGAGTTCAACCGGCTGCTGAAAGAGGGCGCCTTCGAGCGCGACCCCGGCGCCTTCTTCGAGTGGGTGAAGTTCCGCTCGCACCTGAGCCGCGGCGTCACCGTGGGCACCATGCTGATGGACGAGGCGCTGCACTTCATCCGCATCGGCACTTTCCTGGAGCGCGCCGACAACACCGCTCGCCTGCTGGATGTGAAGTACCACGCCCTGACGGGCCTGGCCGGCGGCGAGTTCTTCGGCCCGGGCCAGACCCAGACCCAAGCCCAGACCCAGGCTCAAGTTCAGGCGCAGGTACAAGCCCAGATACAGACGGCAGGCGGCTCAGCGCTGCCCAGCCCGGGCTCCGCCCAGGAAGTGGACTTCTATCACTGGAGCGCCATCCTGCGTTCCGTCTCCGGCTTCGAGGTCTACCGCAAGGTCTACCGCAACGTCATCCGCCCCGAGCGCGTGGCCGAGCTGCTCATCCTGCGCCCGGACATGCCGCGCTCGCTGGCCGCCTGCATGAACGAGGTGGTGTCCAACCTGCAGAACGTGGCCAACCAGCAAAGCGCCGAAACCCTGCGCCGCGCCGGCCGTCTGAAGAGCGACCTGCAATACGGCCGCATCGACGAGATCCTGGCCACGGGCCTGCACGCCTACCTCACCCAGTTCCTGGACCGCGTGAACGACCTGGGCGTGGGCATCAGCCGGGACTTCCTGGTGCCGATGGCGGCTTGAGAGATCGAGGTGTTGGGCAAGGCGCACCACAGCCCGGGATGTCCCGCGGGGCTTGTCATGGCGATCTGGCGCAGCGTCTGGCGGGCTTTCCCGCTGGCCGCCCTGCTGGCAGCGGCGCCGCTGCGCAGCGAGGCCCAGGCCATTCACCTGAGCCGAGAGACCGCGCAGGCGCAAGTGGAGAAGGCGTTTCCCAAGACGCGCAGCGGTGTGGAGCTTTCCGAGCCCGACCTTCAGCTCGACGGCACGCGGGAGGTGGTGGTGCTGTGCGGGCGGTGGCTGCATGCCGCCACCCAAGCCGGCGGCACGTTCTGTGCCCAGTCGCGCCTGCAGTGGAACAAGGAGCCGGCCACCGTGTCGCTTGCGGCGGTGCAGTTGCGCAGCCTGGCGCTGGCCGATGGCCGCCAACTGCCCCAGCCCTTGCTGCTGGCCCTGAACCTGGGCCTGCCCCGGCTGGTGGACGGCACCGTGGTCTACACCGCCCCGGCCCTGGTAGGCTGGGCCGTGAAGGACCTGCGGGTGGTGCAAGACCGCCTGCGCATCGAGTTCTGAGCGCAAACCAGGGCCTGCTGCCAGCGCGGGCCTGGTGCGCGCAGGCGTGGACTTTGCAGAATGGCGCCGCGGGCGAACAGGAGGGTGAAGATGTCGCTGGAACACACAGGCCACGATGATCGGCACAGGGTGCAGCCCCCCACCAGACTGCATGAACTGCTGCGGCGCATGCCCAAGGCAGAGCTGCACCTGCACATCGAGGGTTCGCTGGAGCCGGAGCTGATCTTCCGGCTGGCGCAACGCAACGGCCTGAGCCTGCCCTACGCCAGCGTGCAGGCCCTGCGGGCGGCTTATGCCTTCACCGACCTGCAGAGCTTCCTGGACATCTACTACGCCGGCGCCAGCGTGCTGCGCACCGAGGCCGACTTCATGGAGATGGGCCTGGCCTACCTGGCGCGGGCCCATGCCGACGGCGTGGTGCACGCCGAGATCTTCTTCGACCCCCAGACCCACACCGTGCGCGACGTGCCCATGGGCACCGTCATCCAGGGCCTGCGCAGCGCCTGCGACCAGGCCTGGCAGCGCTGGGGCCTCAGCACGCGGCTGATCCTGTGCTTTCTGCGCCACCTCAGCGAGGACGAGGCCTTCGCCACCCTGGAGCAGGCCTTGCCCTGGCGCGAGCATTTCATCGGCGTGGGGCTGGACTCCAGCGAGAAGGGCCACCCTCCGGAGAAGTTCGCCCGCGTGTTTGCGCGTTGCCGCGAACTGGGCCTGCGGGTGGTGGCGCACGCGGGGGAGGAGGGTCCGCCGGCCTACATCCGTACGGCACTGGACGTGCTGCAGGCCGAGCGCATCGACCACGGCGTGCAGGCCGTGCACGACACGGCGCTGATGCAGCGCCTGGCCCGCGACCGCGTGCCGCTGACCGTGTGCCCGCTGTCCAACGTGCGCCTGTGCGTGTTCCCCACCATGGCGCAGCACAACCTGGGCGCCCTGCTGGACGCCGGGCTGTGCGTGACGGTCAACTCCGACGACCCGGCCTACTTCGGCGGCTACCTGCACGAGAACTTCGTCCAGGTGTTCGATGCCCTTCACCTCGGCCCGGCCGAGGCCTACACGCTGGCGCGCAACAGCCTGGAGGCGAGCTTCGTGTCGCCGCAGGAACGACAGGGCTTCGTCGAGCGCCTGGAAGCCTGCTTCGCGGGGGTGGACCTGCCCCTGCGCGCCGCCAAATCCGCGCAGTTGCGGTAGGCGCTGATCCGTCACTTGAGGGTGTCGCTTCAGGGTGGGGAATGGGGTAACTGCTAGCTTATTGGGGTAATTAGGGGCCCCAATGCCCCTATACGCTGTAGCATTACCCCATTCTTGCTCGCCCAGAAGCTGCAGCATGCAATCACTCTCGCCAGACTATCTCGCCAAGTTGCGCTTTGACGCGCAGCAGTTGGCGACACTGCGCGCTCTGGGTGAATACCGGGGCAAGCAGCAGCTCTTCGTGGCGCAGTCGCCCGAGGTCTTGAGCGACCTGCGGCAAGTGGCCGTAGTGGAATCCACGGAGTCGTCGAACCGCCTGGAAGGCGTGGTCGTCGCGGCGCACCGGCTCAAGTCACTGGTGCTCAAGAACGCCAAGCCGCAAAGCCGGTCTGAGCAGGAAGTGGCGGGCTACCGCGATGCCCTGGGTCTCATCCACGAAAGCGGCGGGCAGATGCCGTTTTCGGAAGGCATCGTCCTGCAGCTCCACGGCATGCTGTACCGCTACATGCCCCAACCAGGCGGGCACTGGAAGGCCACGAACAACGACATCGTCGAGCGCCACCCCGATGGCAGCTCGCGCATCCGCTTTCGTCCGGTGGCTGCGCACCTCACTCCCATTGCCATGGCGGACCTGGTCGCGCGGTACCGCTCAGCGCTGGACCAGCACCTGGCAGACCCCCTGGTGCTGGTGCCTCTGGCCATCCTCGACTTCCTGTGCATCCACCCCTTCCCAGATGGCAACGGCCGCATGGCACGGCTGCTGACCCTGCAGTTGCTCTATCACTTCGACTATGCGGTGGGCCGCTTCATCAGCCTGGAGCGGATCTTTGAGGAGTCGAAGCAGAGCTACTACGAAACGCTGGAAGCCAGTTCCCAGGGCTGGCACGAGGCCGCACACCACATCGGCCCGTGGCTCGACTACTTCTGGGGTGCCCTGCTGCGCGCCTACAAGGAATTCGAAGAGCGCGTGGGCACCATCGAGCGCGGGCGGGGCGCCAAGGGTGACCGCGTTCGCTCAGAAATCCTCAAGCGCCGACTGCCCTTCTCCATCTCAGAGATCGAAGCAGCCTGCCCCGGCATCAGCCGTGACATGGTGCGCGTGGTGCTGCGCGCCATGAAGGCCGAGGGTGTGATCGCCCCCACCGGCAAGGGCCGCGCGGCGAAGTGGATGCAAACCGGGGTGCAGACTGCGCCCGCAGGCAAAGAACACGGGCCGGGCAACCATCAATCCTGACTGTGGGGTTCCGCACGAAACGCCGAGGGGCCGCTCGACAGCACCATGATCGAGACGACTTCATGGTTCACCGTCTCTGTGGACACTTCTGCCCAGCCAAGACGCGCATACAGCGACTGCTGATCGGGTGTGTACAGATACAGCTCCTGCACACCTCTTGCGAAAGCGTACTCCGACAAAGCCTGGGTCACTCTTGAGCCCAGGCCTTTTCCACGATGTTCGGGCCGGACGAAGATCTCGCCCACCCAGTGAACCATGGCCGGGCGCGAGGGCAGCTCATGGAGCTTTACAGAGCCCGTGGCCGCAAAGGTTCCGTTCTCGCCAAGGGCCACCAGAACACGTGGAAAGTCCGCGTCACCTGTGCCGGCCAACAGCCTGTCTCGAATCTTGTCAGTGGTACTCCAGGGAGGTAGATCACCCCACGACTGGTTCAAGGTATTCGCAATCTCGTCCACCAGGCCCAGGTGGTGACGAAGTGGTTCGATCTGCATGGCGAGAGGGTTTTGTGGGATGCCTGCCGTTGGAGATGAGTGGCCCGCCGCTGGGCGCTCGAACACCAATGCCGGTTTTGGCGGGTCAACATGAACGAATACGGAGGGAGGCCGCACTTGCTTGCTCTTCTGAGGTGAAAGAGTCTCGTAAGTTTGCCTCGATGTCCACTGGCCCTGGTGCTTCATCCGCTGCCATGGGCGGTGCAACGTGCGCGTTGCGTCCGCCAGAGGTGGCGGCGAAGTCCTCCGCCATGCCGCGCACGAGGTGGATGCCGGCCCTGCTGATGTCACGGCCCTGCGTGGTACACCCTGCGCACCGCCTGCCTGACTGCAAACCAAGCTGCGCGGTCGGCCCAAGTCATCGGTGTCTTGTCACTTTCAGCAGAGCATCTGCCGACCGTATGATGCACAGAATTCTGTCATCTACCCAGCAAAGGAGCCGGCCATGGGGTATTCAGCCCGGGATGTGGTGCCTTTCACCCAGGCACGAGCCAACCTGTCCGAGTTGGCCGACCAGGCCAAGGCCGGCGTTGAGAAGATCATCACCAAGAACGGTGAGAGCTACGTGGCGCTGATCGACGCCGACCGGCTGGACTACTACCACCGGCTGGAGCGCGAGCGCATCCACCTGCTGCTGATAGACGATGCCAAGCGCGGCCTGGCCGACATCGAGGCCGGCCGCACCGTTGGGGCCGATGCCGCCATCGCCCAGCTTCAGCAGCGCCGCGCCGAGGTTTCAAAGTCAGCCACCGCCCGCAAGACCGCCAAGAAGCGTGGCTGAGGATCTGTACCGGGTCGAACTGACCGCGAGCTTCCTGGAGCGGCTGGACGCCATCGAGGCGTTCCTGACCGAAGCCGACGCGGCCTTCGCCTTCGACGATCTGCTGGCCGAACTGCGGGCCACGGTCATCCCCAACCTGGCGCGCTTCCCTCGCATCGGCCGGCGCTACCTGGACAACCCGCCGCCCATCGGCCCCAGCTCGGCTGAGGCGCTGGCCCAGCTCGGCGCACTACCCGCTGGCGCAGCCAGTTCCTTGCGTGAATATCTGCATGGCGACTACCTGATGCTGTACGCGGCCATGGAGGCAAGCGCAACCGTCTACCTGCTTTCCATCCGACACCACCGCCAGCTGTCGTTTGACTTCGCTCGGTTATGGCCGGGCGCCTAGTGGCCGCACCTCGGCCCTCAGCGTGCCAGCCTGCCAGGATCCAGCCATGTGACGGCCTGCTGCCCAAGACCGTGCTGCCTGAGCGATTCGACGCAGCCGGCTGGAACGGGGTAGCTGTTGCCTAATTGGGGTAATTCAGAACTGAAATACCCTCATGAGGGATCGCGCATTACCGCTCGGCGTTGGACCAGCACCTGGCAGACCCCCTGGTGCTGGTGCCTCTGGCCATCCTCGACTTCCTGTGCATCCACCCCTTCCCAGATG
>JBILSM010000090.1:0-11772 GCA_044372085.1 Rubrivivax sp. | reverse complement strand
GCTGGCGGGTGCGACGACGGTGAGCACGGGCGCGGGGGCGGCGACGTTCACGGGCGCGGTCAACGGCGGCCAGACGCTGGCGGTGAACAGCAGCGGCGCGACGACCTTCAGCGCAGCGGTGGGCGGCACGACGGCGCTGACGAGCCTGACGACCAACACGGGCTCTTTTGCATCTTCAAGTAGCGTTGCAACCACCGGCGATCTCAAGATCACTGCCAGCGCCGGCAACATCACCGGCACTGGGGCCATGGTGGTCGGCGGTAACTCCACCTTCACGGCCAACGGCACCAAGGCCAACATCGATGTCGGCAACGCAGGCAACAACTTCACCGGCACGGTGGCTTTCGTCGGTGCTTCGCTGCAGAACGTGACCGTTGCTGACGCCTCGACGCTGGCGCTGCAGGTGGATTCGCTGAGCGGCAACCTGGCCGTCATGTCAGGTGGTGCGGTGACGCAGAGTGCTGCGTTGAGTGTGGCTGGCACTACCACGGTGGCGGCAAGCGGTCAGGCGGTGACACTGACCATGGCCGCCAACAACTTCGGCGGTGCGGTGAGCGTCACCGGCAAGGACGTGACGCTGGTGGACAGCAACGCGATCGCGCTGGGTGCGTCCACCGTGACGGGCAACCTGTCGGTAACGGCCGGTGGTGCGGTGACCAATAGCGGTGCGCTGGCGGTGACGGGCACAACGACCGTGAGCGCGGCCGGCCAGGGCGTGACGTTGAGCCAGGCGGCGAACAACTTTGGCGGCGCGGTAAGCGTGACCGGCAAGGACGTGACGCTGGAGGACGCCAACGCCGTTGCGCTGGGCACGTCCACCGTGACAGGCAACCTGTCGGTGAAGGCCGGTGGTGCGGTAAGCCAGACGGGCGCACTGACGGTGACCGGAACGTCGACCTTCAGCGCGGCCGGCCAGAGCGTGACGCTTGCCAACGCAGGCAACGACTTCACGGGTGCCGTGAGCTTGACGGGTGCTGCGACGCAGATCACCGACAAGAATGCCCTGACGCTGGGCACGCTGGCCACCACGGGCAACCTGACGGTGGCTTCCACCGGCGCGTTGAACCTGGGCCAGGGCACGGTGGGTGGTGCGCTGAGCGCCACGTCGGGCAATGCTGACATCACCCAGTCCGGCGGTCTGACGGTGACAGGCTTCTCCACCGTGAACGCGGGCACTGCCAACGTCACCTTGACCCAGGCGTCCAACAACTTCGCTTCGTCCACTGCGTCTGAAGCGGAGTTCAAGGCCGCTTCTGCCGATAAACAAGCCCTGTTCGGCAACGTGTTCACCGGCACCACGGTGAACCTGCGTGACAGCGGCGGCATCACCGGCACGGTGAAGTCCGTGGACTTCAACCTGAGTTCTATAGGCGCGACTTACCTGTACCTGCGCAACCGGGCGGGTGAAGGCAAGGCAGGCGTTGGAGACGCCACCATCGACACCCAGGGCGGAAACCTGTACCTGTCTGGATCTGGTTCGGGCTTCAAGGGCCGCAACCTGGTGCTGGACAACGTGGGTACCGTGCTGACGGACGGCCCAGGTCAGACCTTCGTGCTTGACCCCGCCACGGCATCGGTGCAGTTCCGCGTGGCGGGGCAGCAGGTGTCGGCGGTGTCCAGCCTGACGAACCTGGCAGGTGGTGACAGTGCGCGCAGCTTCCTGAGCAAGATCTACACGCCGACCCCCACCACTTCCTTGAACGGGTTGTTCAGCCAGTCCCTCAGCAACCTGAACAACGCTTTCGCGCCGACCCTGATTTTGCCGGCGGTGAACGATGCGGAGCGCCGTTCGCAAGAACGCGCGGCCGGCATTGGCGCCCTGAAGGAGCGGGTGCAACGCGGCAGCGTGTCGTTCGAGGAGTTGGTGGCGCCGGTGCCTTACGACAACTTCAAGGTGCGTCAGGCGCCATGCTCGGCCGAGCAATCCGCCGGCTCTGTGGGCGGCAGCTGCGCGCCTTGAGGGTGCTCTGAGAAAGTCCGAAGGGTGGCTTGCGGGCCACCCTTCGGTGTTTCTGGCGGGGTGTTTGTGTGCGGATGGGTGTGTGACGCCGGCCGGGGGATTACCCCCGCGCCGGCCCTACCACCTCAATACCCGCCTTGCGCAGCGCTGCGTCGAGCGCGGCGATTTCGCCGGCCACCAGGGCGTCCAGCCGCGCGAGTTCCGCATCCACCTTGGCCATGGCTTCCTGCGACACCTCGCGCGCCTGCTGCGTGGGCGGCTCGTCGGCGATGGCCACCACGCTGATCAGGTCGGACAGGGTGTCGTTCAGGCCGGCACGGTGGCGCAGCACATCGCGCGAAGACTCGCGATGGATGTCCACCAGCACGCCCTCGATCGCTTCCAGGGCCACGATCATGGATTTGCCACGCTCGGCCAGGGCCTGGTCCTGCGTGCCTGAGCCGAGCCGGCGGTCCAGCTCGCGCAACTGCCGCTTGAGCAGGCGGATGCGGTTGACGCCTTCGTTCAGGCGCGACCAGCGGTCGTAGAGCTGGCGCAGCAGCGCGCCCTGCTGCTCGAAGGCGCGCTGCGATGTCTTCACGCGCGGATCCTTGACCACGGCAAAGCCCGCCTCCAGACGTTGGCCTGCTGCCTCCAGCACCACGCGGTAGCGACCGGGCACCACTGCAGGGCCGGGGATGTCCTCGGCGTCTTCGGCCAGCGGCTTGTTGCGCCGCGTCATCAGCGCCGGGTCCAGCTTGACCGGCCCGCGGTGGCGCAGGTCCCACACCACGCGGTTCAGGCCCGGTTGGGTGCCGGGCTTCTTGCCACTGGACAGGCTGGCGTCGTCGCTGGCCAGCACGTTGACGGCGTGGCCGGCCTCGTCCAGAAAGCTCAGCTTCACCGGCCCCTTGAAGCCTTGGGGCAGCTGGTAGTAAATGAGCGCGCCGTTGGGCGGGTTCTCGCCCACCTCCAGGAAGCGGCGGCCGGGCTTGCCGTCTGCGCCCACCATGGTCTCGGTGCCGCCGCCAATGCCAAACGCCGGGCCGTAGCTCACCCCCTTCTTGGCGAATCCGGAGCCCGCACTCCAGGACAGGCGGGCCCGCACGGTGTCGCGCGGCGTGACCAGTTGCACCTTCCCGGGCGCTGCTTTCAGCTGTCGCATCGGCTCGATGTCGTCCAGCACCCAGAACGAGCGCCCGTGCGTAGCCGCCACCAGGTCCGAGCCCTTGAGCTTGAGGTCGTAGACCGGCGCCACGGGCAGGCCGCCGGGCATGCGCTGCCAGTGCTGGCCATCGTCCAGCGTGTAGAAGATGCCGGTCTCGGTGCCCACGAACAGCAGGCCGGGGCGCACAGGGTCTGCGCGGATCACCCGCGTGATCTCGCCCTCGGGCAGGTTGCCGTTGATCGACTGCCAGGTCTTGCCGCTGTCCCGGGTACGGAACAGGTAGGGCCGGTAGTCGGCCTGCTTGTAGCCCGTGGCGCTGACGTAGATGGTGTCGGCGTCGTGCGCCGAGATCTCCACGCAGCCCACGTAGGCCAGCTCGGGCATGCGCGCGCTGCGAGCCCGTGGCGTCACGTTGGTCCAGGTGGCGCCGTCGTCGCGGGTGACGTGCACCAGGCCGTCGTCGGTGGAGGCCCAGATCTCGCCCGGGCGGTGGGCTGACAGCGCCAGGCAGGCGCAGGTGGCGTGCACCTCGGCGCCGGCGGTGTCGTGCGTGAGCGGCCCGCCCGAGTGCCCCTGGCGCGACGGGTCGTTCAAGCTCAGGTCAGGCGAGATGCACTCCCAGCTCGCCCCTTCGTTGCGCGTGCGGAACACCCGGTTGCCGCCGGCGTACAGCGTCTTGGGGTCGCCCGGCGCGAACACCAGCGGGTAGGTCCAGGCGAAGCGGTACTTCAGTTCGCGCGGGGCGATGCCGCGGGTGGTCTCGGGCCAGACGTTCACCAGCCGGATCTGCCGCGTGCGGTGGTCGTAGCGCTGCAGCGCTCCGGCGCCGCCGGGGCTGGAACCCACCGCGCCGCAATAGACGATGTCCGGGTCGGTGGGGTGCACGGCGATGAAGCCGCTCTCGCCCGTGCCGGGGTAGGTGCAGTCGCCCAGCGTGATGGCGCCCCACTCCGACGCACTGGGCACGCTGATGGAGGTGTTGTCCTGTTGCGTGCCGTAAACCCGGTAGGGGTACTGGTTGTCCACGTCCAGCCGGTAGAACTGCGCGGTCAGCTGGTTGTAGATGGATGACCAGGTGTTCCCGCCGTTGAACGACACGCAGGCCCCGCCGTCGTTGCCTTGCACCATGCGCTGCGGGTTCTTCGGGTCGATCCACAGGTCGTGGTTGTCGCCGTGCGGCGTGGTCACTTCGCTGAAGCTCACCCCACCGTCGCTGGACTTCCACATCTGCAGATTGGTGATGTAAACCGTGTCGGCGTGCCCGGTGTCGGCGAACACATGGGTGTAGTACCAGGGGCGGTGCATCAAATCACGGTGAGTGCTCACTTGCGTCCAATGCTCGCCGTGGTCGTCACTGCGGTACAGGCCGGTGGCCTCGCCCTCGGCTTCCACCAGGGCCCACACGCGCCCGGAGCGCGCCGCCGAGGCGCTGACGCCATGCTTGCCCAGCAGGCTCTTGGGACCACCCGGCAGGCCACCGCGGCCGGAGAGCTCCTGCCAGGTGTCGCCGCCGTCGGTGGAGCGCCACAGCCCGCTGCCCGGCCCGCCGCTGCTCAGATGCCAGAAGCTGCGCCGCGCCGCCCAGCACCCGGCGTAGAGGATGCGCGGGTTGAACGGGTCCATGCTCAGGTCCACCGCGCCGGCGTCGGGGCCGCGGTCCAGCACCTTCTCCCAGGTCTTGCCGCCGTTGCGCGAGCGGTACACACCGCGTTCGGGGTTGGAGCCGAAGGCGTCACCCAGGGCGGCCACGTAGACCAGGTCCGGGTCCTGCGGGTGCACGCAGATGCGGCCGATGTGGCGCGTCTCCTTCAGCCCCAGGTGCTGCCAGGTGCGCCCGGCATCGGTGGAGCGGTAGACGCCGTCGCCGTAGGACACGTCGATGCGGATGGTGGTCTCGCCGGTGCCGGCGTAGACCACGTTCGGGTCGGAAGGGGCCACGGCCAGCGCGCCGATGGTGGCGCTGGTGAGAAAGCCGTCGGACACGTTACGCCAGTACACGCCGCCATCGGTCGTCTTCCACACGCCGCCGGCGCAGGCGCCGAAGTAGAAGGTCATGGCGTCCTTGGGGTCCCCCGCCACGGCCACCACGCGCCCGCCGCGCGGCGGGCCGATGCAGCGCCACTTCAGGGCGTCGAAGAGCTTCGGGTCGGGCTTCTTGGGGGCAGCAGGCACGGGGGTTGTCTCCAAGCGGGTCTGGGCTAGGTCAAGGGTTCAACGCCTTGAGCTTGATCTCAATGAACTTCCGCGTCAACTCTTCGGCAATGGCGATCTGCTCCTGCTTCTGCGTGACGGGTTGTCCATCCTTGACCAGCACCCTTCCGAGCGCTTCCAGATCGCCAAGCAGCCGGGCGATCCAATCATCGTGGGCGACACCCTCGAAGTGGTAATGCATCAGCAGCATCTCTGCCTCGGACATGACCAGGCAGCCGCCCGTGCGCGGGACGGCCACGAATCGATACGGCGCGCCCTTGCGGGCCTGCTGGCACAACACCCGGTTCAGTCTCGTGATGCTGGCCTGGTTGTCCTGGTCTGCGTCGATGCGCTCCAGGACATATCCGGCATGCAGCAGGAGGCTGATGACTTGCGGAATCGAGTCACGACGCTGCGGGTTTGCTTCCTGGGCCATCAGGTCCCCCACAGAGCACCCGCCGGACGCCTGCTCCACCCTCTCGAGGATCGATCCGTAGAAGGCCGCATCTCCCTTGAGCTCCAGGCTTCCCCCTTTGATCACAAAGGGGGCGCCGGGGTCTGGCCGAGCGGTGGCCCAGTTACGGACGAACCGGCTGGCCAGGATGCGCTCACGCGATTCCAGCGGCCACGGCCGGCGCACACCCTTTGCGTACAGGTCACGGCGGAACGATTGGTTCAGGGCGTAATCCCTGATCTGCTCCCGAAGGGCGGGCTCGGTCTTCGTGTCGAGAATCTCCTTGAGCTCTGGCGTGGTCAGGTTGTCGAAGGCCTCCGGGAGCGTGGCGGTTCCCAGGTAACTCAGCTTCACGGCGGCCATGGCGTCGATCATCTCGGTGACGAAGACCGGCTGCCAGAACTGGTTGTTGTACTCCTGCACGAGATAGGCAGGGTCTTGGGATTCCAGGCTCTTCAGGCGCCCTTGCAAGCCGGGCAGCGAAGCGAAGATCGAAGGCCCGGAGATCTTCTGCAGGCGCTCCATGAGTTCGCGCGCCGCCTTCAAAGCCAGGGTCCCGGTCTTGGTGCGTTGCTCCAGCAGCACGTAGTGCTGAAACGGCACGGAGGCCAGCCAGCCCGGGTAGGTGTTGTAGCTGTTGTAGAACACGCCACCGGGCCGCAGCGTCTGACCAATCAGATCGAAGAGTGCGGACTTCACTTCGGGCGCGATCCACGTCGTGATGCCGTGGCAGATCGCGTAGTCGAAGGAGCCCAGCGCAGCAGGATTTCGTGCGAGCGTGACGAAGTCGCCCTCGACAAACGTCACGTTGTGAAGCTCGGCCGCTTCTGCAAGACGGCGGGCGTGTGCGATGTGCTCGGGCAGAAAGTCGATACCGACGAATTCGCTGTCCGGATGCGCTGCCGCAGCGAAGATGACACTCAACCCCTGCCCGCAGCCGGCATCCAGGTACCGGAAGCGCTGTCTCGGCAACGCATGGCCTTGGATCAGGGCAGCCCATTGCAGGCGGGTGGGCGAAGCTTCCGGATAGAAGCCGTAGGTGTAGCCAGCGTCGGCGTAGTAGCCGTGTTTCCAGTCCATGACACTCACTCCCTGCGGGCCTTGATGCCCACGCAAGGCGGGTCATGCGGTTGAGATGAAGCGGTGGCGGGCCCGCGCCTTGCACGCTCTGCGGAATGATCGAGCATCCAAGCGCAATCTCCACGCCAAACGAACAGGCAATATATCCGCACCGCTTCGCGTCGCTGGCGGGCCCTTACAACCCCAGTCCCTCGTCCACCCCCAGGTGGACATTCATCGCCTGGATGGCCGCGCCGCTGGCGCCCTTGCCCAGGTTGTCCAGGCGGGCGATGAGCACGGCCTGGTCGGCGGCGGCGAAGACGAAGAGGTCCAGACGGTTGGTGTCGTTGCAGGCCTGCACGTCGAAGAAGCCGTCGGCAAGGGCGGCCGGGTCGCTCAGCGGCATCACCCGCACGAAACGCTCGCCGGCGTAGTGCCGCGCCAGTGCGGCGTGCAGCGCGGCGCCGTCGGTGCCGGGCGCCAGTTGCGAGAAGTGCAGCGGCACGGTCACGGCCAGGCCCTTGTAGAACGGGCCCACCACGGGCAGGAAGGCCGGGCGCGCGGCCAGACCGGTGTGGGCCATCATCTCGGGGATGTGCTTGTGGGCCAGGCCCAGCCCGTAGGGCCGCGGGGACTTGTACTTCGCATCGCCGCCGGGCTGGGCGGCCGCCTCGTACTCGGCAATCATCTTCTTGCCGCCGCCTGAGTAGCCAGTGAGGGAAGTCGCCGACACCGGCAGGCTCCGCGGCACCAGCCCGGCGTCCACCAGCGGGCGCATCAAGGCGATGAAGGACGAGGCATGGCAGCCGGGGTTGGCGATGCGCTTGGCCGCACGAAGAGCGGCGCGCTGGCCCTCGTGCAGCTCGGGCAGGCCGTACACCCAGGCCGGGTCCGTACGGTGCGCGGTGCTGGCGTCGATGACGCAGGTGTTGGGGTTGGTCACCAGCGCGGCCGATTCCTTGGCTGCTGCGTCCGGTAGACACAGAAAGGCCACATCCGCCGTGTTCAGCAGGCGTGCGCGCTCGGCCGCGTCCTTGCGGCGCTCGGGGTCGATTTGCAGCATCTCGATGTCGGCGCGCTGCGCCAGCACCTCATGGATGCGCAGGCCTGTGGTGCCTTCCTGACCGTCGACAAATACCTTGGTGGACATGTCTGCTCCGCGCGGGCGTACGCTGTGGGCGTCTGGTGAACAAGACCCGCAGGATAAGGGAAAAGTTCAGGGATAACGCTTACCCGCGGACACGCTGGTGGCCCGCCTTGGCCGTGGTGGCGCAGCGGCTGCAGGCGCGACAATCTGCCCCCATGGTTACCAAGAAACCCAAGGGTCTGGGCCTCGGCCTGGAAGCCCTGCTCGGCCCCCAGGCCAAGGAGCCGCTGGCGTCGGATGCGCCGGCCGGCGCGCCCTCCACGCTCAAGCTCAGCCAGCTGCAGCCCGGCAAGTACCAGCCGCGCACACGCATGGACGAGGGCTCGCTGTACGAGTTGGCCGAGAGCATCAAGAGCCAGGGCGTGATGCAGCCGGTGCTGGTGCGGCCGGTGGCGGGCGAGGGCGGGGCGGCACGCTACGAGATCATCGCGGGTGAACGGCGCTTCCGCGCGGCCCGGTTGGCCGGGCTGGACGAGGTGCCTGTGCTGGTGCGCGCCGTGCCCGACGAAGCTGCAGCGGTGATGGCGCTGATCGAGAACATGCAGCGCGAGGACCTCAACCCGCTGGAGGAGGCGCAGGGCCTGCAGCGCCTGGTCAGCGAGTTCAAGCTCACGCACGAGCAGGCGGCGCAGGCCGTGGGCCGCTCACGCAGCGCGGCCAGCAACCTGCTGCGCCTGCTCAACCTGGCCGAGCCGGTGCAGAAGATGCTGATGGCCGGTGACCTGGAGATGGGCCACGCGCGCGCGCTGCTGTCGCTGGACGCGGCGCAGCAGATTCTTTCCGCCAACGAAGTGGTGGCGCGCAAGTTGACGGTGCGTGACGCCGAGAAACTGGTGGCCAAGTCGCTGAACAACGGCCGCCAGGCGCCGTTGTTGCGCGTCAAGCAGGACAAGCCGCGCGATCTGGTGCGGCTGGAGGAACAGCTTGCCGACGCGCTGGCTGCTGCCGTGGAGATTCGCGTGCACCGCAAGACCAAGCGTGGCGAACAAGGCGAGATCGCCATCGCTTTCGGCTCGCTGGAGGAGTTGAACGGGCTGCTGGAGAAGCTGGGCACGCGCGACGAGTGAGCGACCCCACAGCCCGGTCGTCTGGGGGCCGCGACTGGCCCGTGAGGCCCAGCCCGGTATCGGCCAGGCGTCTTCTTCGGGACGACTGACGCCTTGTTGATCGGGATCAGGGTGGCCCTGGGGCCGCTTCTGGCAAGGTGCTGTCCGTGACCAGGCCCCCCGCCGACCCGCTCCCACCCCCGACGGCCCCCGCCGCCTTTGGTTTCGACGCCTTCTCCCCCCGGGAGGTGGCCGAGCGCATCGAGGGGCTGGGCGTGGCCAAGGCGCGCTTGCCGCTGGCGCCGATGCTGCTACTTGCCGTGTTGGCGGGCGCTTACATCGGCTTCGGTTCTCTGTTTTTCTTGCTGGTGACGTCTGATCCGTCGTTGTCCTTTGCTGCCGCACGGGTGCTCGGGGGGCTGGTCTTTTCGCTCGGGCTGCTGACGGTGGTGGTGGCCGGGGCGGAGCTGTTCACCGGCAACCACCTGCTGGCCATGGCCTGGGCTGACGGCCGGCTGCGCACGGGCGAGGTGCTGCGCAACTGGGCGGTGGTGTGCGCGGGCAATGCCCTGGGCGCGGGGCTGCTGGCGTTGGCGGTGGCCGGCGCCGACCTGGGGGCGATGAACGGCGGCCGTCTCGCGCAGCAGGCCCTGAAGGTGGCCGCCGCCAAGGCCGCCTTGCCATGGGACGTGGCACTGCTGCGCGGCGTGCTGTGCAACGTGCTGGTGTGCCTTGCGGTGTGGATGGCTGCGGCCGGCCGCAGCGTGGTCGACAAGGCCGTGGCCGTGGTGCCGCCCGTCACCGCCTTCGTCGCGCTGGGCCTCGAGCACTCGGTCGCCAATTTCTTCTTCTTCCCGCTGGCCCTGCTGCTGGAGCCCGGGGCGGCGGCCGGCCTGCCCGCGCCAGGCATGGGTGCGATCCTGGAGAACCTGCTGCCCGTAATCGCCGGCAACCTGGTGGGCGGCAGTGTGCTGGTGGCGGGGGTGTATTGGGTGGTGTACCGGCGACAGGCGGCTTGATTCAGGCCTTCGCCGCCCGCTGCTTGCCCGCCAGCCACAGCAGCGCCGCGCCCACCAGCGCGATCGGCACCAGCGAACCGAGGTTCAGGAGGGTCCAGCCCTGGGTGGTGACCAGTGCGCCGGAGGAGAACGAGCTCACCGCCATGGTGGCGAACACGCAGGTGTCCATCGCGCCCTGGGCCTTGTTCTTTTCCTCGGGGCGGTAGGTGGTGGTCAGCAGGGTGCTGCCGCCGGTGTAGAGAAAGTTCCAGCCCACGCCCAGCACGAACAGCGCCACCAGGAACTGCATCAGGTCCACACCACTCAGGGCCACCGCCACGCACACCAGGTTGAGCACCACGCCCACGCCCATGATGGGCAGGGCGCCGAAGCGCTTGATGAGGTGGCCGGTGAAGAAGCTGGGCGCGAACATGCCCAGCACGTGCCACTCCAGCACCAGCGTGGCGCTTTCGAACGGGTGCTTGCACTGCTGCATGGCCAGCGGCGTGGCGGCCATCAGCAGGTTCATCACGCCATAGCCCAGCGCGCCAGCGGCCACGGCGACGATGAAGGTGGGCTGGCGCGCAATCTCGGCCAGCGGCCGGCCGGAAGACGCCCCCGGCGCAGGTGCCTTGTGCGGCGGGAACTGGATGAACGACAGCGCCACGAAGGCCACCGCGGCCACGCCGATCAGCACCAGGTAAGCACCCGCGTAACGCGCCGGCAGCAGGTCCACCGAGGCATCGGCGATGTTGGGGCCGATGACGGCGCCCACGATGCCTCCTGCCAGCACCCAGGAGATGGCCTTCTCCTTGTACGAGGGCTCCACCACCTCCATGCCCGCAAAACGGTACAGCGCGGCGTTGGCCTGGTAGAAGCCCGCCAGCAGGGTGCCCGCCATCAGCAAGCCGAAGCTCTTCTGGCTGATCGCAAAGGCGCAGACCGCCGCAGACACCGCCGCCATCACCAACCCCAGCTGGAAGCTGCGCTTGCGGCCCCACTGCGACTGCAGCCGCGCCACCAGTGGCGCGCTCAACGCGCTGCCGATCACATAGCTCGTGATCGGCAGCGTGGCCATCCAGCCCACCGGCGCCAGCGCCAGCCCTGCCAGGCCGTTCACGGCGATGAACGTTATGTTGTTCGTCATGAACATGCTTTGGCAGAAGGCGAGCTGCAGCAGATGGCGGTTCATGTCCCATCATCGCACCACTGCCTTGGCGCTGGCAGGGTCTTCAGCCGGGGCCCAGCGCGAAGCGGCTCCTATGCAGGCCCTGCAGCTGCTCGCAGGCTGACGGGCACCTACGAGTGCCCGGCCCCTTGCTTGCGCCTGAAGGTCAGGCGGCGCGCAGATGCTCAAGGTCCGGCCTTGCCAGGTACTGGAATCACCAGCGGCTGCCTGCCCAGCGGCCCTGGGTGAGGAAGAAGACGGCGTTACCGATCTGCACGCTGCGGGCGGCGCTGACATCGAACGAGTCGGTGCCCTGCGGCGCAGGCAATTCAGGCCGCCACCCGAGCGTTCTGGTCGCTGTATCGACCTCAAGGCGCTGCAGCACATGTCGCGCCGCGGGGCCCCAGTCCGTGGTGCGCAGCGACGCAGGCAGCGCTACCCGGGCCACGGGGCCCACCTGCAGGATGTTGATCCCCTGGCTGCTGTGGTCTATGGCGCTGGCGCTTCCTTTGGCGCCCAGAGTCTTCGAGCTGATGAGGGCAGGCTTGGTCGGGTCCCGCACATCGAACAGTGCCACCTTCGGGCCGAGGGCGGCGCCAGTTG
>JBILSM010000089.1:0-11776 GCA_044372085.1 Rubrivivax sp. | reverse complement strand
TGTAGCTGAACATGCGCGGGTCCAGCTCCGGGTGGCTGGTGCCGCAGGTGGGGCAGGCGCGCTTGGTGGAGAAGACCTGCACCCGACCGATGTCCGCCGTCGCCGCGCCTTCGGCCAGCGCCTCGGCCAGGCCCTCCAGCGGGTGCAGCAGGTGCAGCACGCCACGGCCCAGTTGTAGCGTGCGGGACAGGGCCTCGCGCAGCGCGGCCTCGTTCGCTGGGTCCACCACCAGATCGGCCACCGGCAGCTCGATCGTGTGCTCCTTGAAGCGGTCGATGCGGGGGAAGGGGTCCAGCGGCAGGAACTCACCGTCAACGCGCAGGTGGGTGTGGCCGCGCGCCTTGGCCCACTTCGCCAGATCGGTGTAGACGCCCTTGCGGTTCACCACCAGCGGTGCCAGCAGGCCCACGTGGCCGCCAGCGTGGTCGCGCAGCAACTGCGCGGCAATGCTCTCGGCACTCTGCGGCCGCACCGGAGCGCCGTCCTTGGTGCAGTGCTGGGTGCCGAGCTTGACCCACAGCAGGCGCAGAAAGTGCCAGACCTCGGTGGTGGTGGCCACGGTGCTCTTGCGTCCGCCGCGCGACAGCCGCTGCTCGATGGCCACCGTGGGCGGGATGCCCCACACCGCATCCACTTCGGGTCGGCCCGCCGGCTGCACGATGCTGCGGGCGTAGGCGTTCAGGCTTTCCAGGTAGCGGCGCTGACCTTCGTTGAAAAGGATGTCGAAGGCCAGCGTGCTCTTGCCCGACCCGGAAACGCCCGTGACGACACTGAACTTGCCGCGAGGTATGTCCACGTTGAGGGACTTGAGGTTGTGCTCGCGGGCGTTGACGATGCGGATGGCGTCGCCCAGATAGGCGCCGCCTGCCTGGGCCCGGTCGCCACGCCACGCGGCCGGCGCTTCGGCGGCCTGGACGGCGCCGGCGCCCATCGCGACGTCGTACTCGCGCAGCGCCTGGCCTGTGTGCGAGTGCGCGTGCGCACGCACGTCATCGGGCGTGCCTTCGGCCACGAGAAGGCCACCCGCATCGCCGCCCTCGGGCCCGAGGTCGAGGATCCAGTCGGCGGCCCGGATGACGTCCAGGTTGTGCTCGATGACGATCAGCGAATGGCCGGCTTCCAGCAGCTTGCGGAAGGCGCGCATCAGCTTGGCGATGTCGTCGAAATGCAAGCCGGTGGTGGGCTCGTCGAAGAGGAACAAGGTGCCCTTCTTGGCCACACGCTGGGCGGGCGAGGCGGCGGCCTCGGCCAGGAAACCTGCGAGCTTCAGGCGCTGCGCCTCGCCGCCGGACAGCGTGGGCACCGGCTGGCCCAGGCGCACGTAGTCCAGGCCCACGTCCACCAGGGGCTGCAGCCGCGCCACCACCTCGCGGTCGTCGCGGAACAGGTGTGCCGCCTCGCTCACCGTGAGCTCCAGCACATCGGCCACGGAGAGCTGGCGCGGCCCGCGCACGATCTTCACATCCAGGATCTCGGCGCGGAAGCGCCGGCCATCGCAGTCCGGGCACCGCAGGTACACGTCCGACAGGAACTGCATCTCCACGTGCTCGAAGCCCGAGCCGCCGCAGGTGGGGCAGCGCCCGTCGCCGGCGTTGAAGCTGAACATGCCGGCGGTGTAGCTGCGCTCGGCCGCCAGCGGCGCGCCGGCGAACAGTTTGCGCACCTCGTCGAAGGCGCCCACGTAGCTGGCGGGGTTGCTGCGCGCGGTCTTGCCAATGGGCGACTGGTCCACGAACACCGCATCGGCCAGCCAGTCGGCGCCCAGCAGTTGGCCATGCGCCCCAGGCGTCTCGGTGGGTTTGCCGAAGTGCCGCGCCAGCGCGGGGTACAGCACGTCCTGCACCAGCGTGCTCTTGCCCGAACCCGACACCCCCGTCACGCACACCAGGCGCTGCAGGGGGAAGGCCACCGTCACGTGCTGCAGGTTGTGCTCGGTGGCCTCTTCCAGGATCAGGCGCGGTGTCGAGGCCTCCACCAGGCGCTGGAAGCCCAGACCCACCTGCTTGCGCGCGCCGAGGTACTGGCCTGTCAGCGTATCGGCGCTGCGCGCCGCCTGTGGCGTGCCGTCGAAGACGATCTGCCCGCCGCGCTCGCCTGGGCCGGGGCCCATGTCGATCAGCCGGTCGGCCGCCAGCATCACGGCCGGATCGTGCTCCACCACCACCAGGGTGTTGCCGGCGTCGCGCAGGCGGTGCATGGCCTGCACGATGCGGTTCATGTCGCGCGGGTGCAGGCCGATGCTGGGCTCGTCCAGCACGAACATGGTGTTCACGAGCGAGGTGCCCAGCGCCGTGGTCAGGTTGATGCGCTGCACCTCGCCACCCGAGAGGGTGCGGCTCTGGCGGTCCAGCGTCAGGTACCCGAGACCCACGTCGCACAGGTACTTCAGCCGGGTGCGGATCTCATCCAGCAGCAGCTTCAAGGCCTCGTCCAGCATCGTGGACGGCAGGCTCAAGCCATCGAAGAAACGCTGCAAGCGCTCGATGGGCAGCTGCATCAGGTCGTGCAAGGCCAGGCCCGGCAAGGCGTCGAGTTGCGCGCGCGACCAGGCCACGCCCACGGGCAGGAAGCGGCGGTAGCGGTCTTCGGGGGAGGCCAGCACCGCATCCGCGTCGGACTTCGCGCCCAGCCGCCACAGCAGCGCCTCGAGCTTCAGGCGCGCGCCGCCGCAGGCGCCGCAGGGCGTGTAGCTGCGGTACTTCGACAAGAGCACGCGGATGTGCATCTTGTAGGCCTTGCTCTCCAGATAGCCGAAGAAGCGGCGCACGCCGTACCACTGCTTGTTCCAGTTCCCCTTCCAGCCCGGGTCGCCCTCGATCACCCAGTCTCGCTGGGCGGGGGTGAGCTGGCTCCAGGCCGTGTCGCGCGGGATGCCGGCATCTCCTGCGTACTTCACCAGGTCGTCCTGGCACTCCTTCCAGGCGGGCGTCTGCAAGGGCTTGATGGCGCCGTTGCGCAGGGTCTTGCGGTGGTCGGGAATGACGAGGCCAAAGTCCACCCCGATGACCCGGCCAAACCCGCGGCAGGTCTCGCAGGCGCCAAAGGCGGAGTTGAAGCTGAACAGCGCCGGCTGCGGGTCAGCATAGCGCAGGTCGCTCTCGGGGCAGTGCAGGCCAGTGGAATAGCGCCAGGTGGCGGCAGGCTCCTCCGCCACATGCACATCCAGACGCCCACCGCCGCGCTTGAGCGCGAGTTCGATGGCCTCCATGGCGCGCACCTTCTCCACGCTGGCCATGCGGAAGCGGTCGGCCACCACGTCCAGCACCTTGCGCGCGCCCTGCACCCGCTCCGCCTGCACGCGGGTGAAGCCGCTGGCGGCCAGCCACTGTTCCTGCTGCTCGGGCGTGGTGTCCGCCGGCAACTCCACCGGGAAGGTGAAGACCAGGCGTGGATCGCCGGCCGCGGCGGCGCGGTCCAGCAGGTCCGCGTGGATGGTCTCGGGCGTGTCGTGCCGGACCGGCAAGGCGGTCTGGCGGTCGAACAACTGGCCGGCGCGGGCGAACAGCAGTTTCAGGTGGTCGTTCAGCTCGGTCATCGTGCCGACCGTGCTGCGGCTGGTGCGCACCGGGTTGGTCTGGTCGATGGCGATCGCCGGCGGCACGCCGTCCACGCGGTCCACAGCCGGGCGGTCCATGCGGTCCAGGAACTGCCGGGCGTAGGCGCTGAAGGTCTCGACGTAGCGCCGCTGGCCTTCGGCATACAGCGTGTCGAACACCAGGCTGGACTTGCCCGACCCGCTGGGGCCGGTGACCACCGTCATCTCGCCCGTGCGGATGTCGAGGTCCAGGTTCTTCAGGTTGTGCTGGCGCGCGCCGCGGATGCGGATCAGCCCGGTGGACATCGGTGACTCCAGAAGGTGTGCCGCAGGTGGGTAACCGGTCATTCTATGGAGCCGCGGTAAACCAAGTAGTGCGCCCGGTGCTGCAGGTTGCGGGGCTTGTCACGCCCTGTTCTCAGCGACCCCAGGCTTGTTGATAAGCTGCGGTCAAACAGCTCGGAGCACTCTGCATGACACACAAGATGGCCCTCATCGGCCTGGGCATCATGGGCCGGCGCATGCTGGACAACATGCGCCTGCACCCGGCGTTCGAGGTCAGCGGCGTGTGGGACCCTTCGCCGCAGGCCGTCGCCAAGACTCGCGAGCTGATGCCGGATGCGCCTGTGGCGCCGAGCGCCGAAGCCGCGATGCAGGGCGCCGACGTGGTGTACCTGGCCTGCCCGCCGGGCCCGCGCAAGGCCTACGCGCTGGCCGCGGCCGCAGCCGGCCAGGGCGTGTTCATGGAAAAGCCGCTGGGCACCGACAACACTGCCAGCCGCGACCTGGTGGCACAACTGCGCAGCGCCCGCCTGCCGGGTGTGGTGAATTTCACCCAGTCGTCGTCGCGCGGGTTCGAGGAACTGCGCCGCGCCATCGAGGCTGGGGAAACAGGCGAGTTGCTGGGCATCGACATCGTGGTGCAGTACCCCGCCTGGCCGCGCGCCTGGCAGGCCGAGGCCGACTGGCTGCGCTTTCGGGCCGAGGGCGGCTACACGCGCGAGGTGATCTCGCACTTCCTCTTCCTGGCGGGCCGCTTTCTCGGGCCGCTGCAACTGCGCCAGGCGGCGCCGCGCTACCCAGCCGACCCCGCCTTGTGCGAACTCGACCTGCTGGCGCGGCTGGAAACGGCCGACGGCCGGCCGGTCACCATCCTCGCCACCACGGGCGGGTGCCAGCCTGACCGGCAGGAGGTCACCGTGCGCGGCAGCCGCCTGAACCACCAGTTCCGCGAGTTCTACCAGCTGTGGCGCTCGGACGGCGGGCCTTGGGTCGAGGCCGTGGACTGGAGCACCGGCGAAGACCCGCGGCGCAGTGCCCTTCAGCGCCAGCTCACCCAGGCCGACCTCTGGCTGCAGGGCCGCCCCCACCTGCTGGCCACGGCCGAAGAGGCGCTGGCGGTGCAGGAGTTGGTGGAGGCCATGCTGGACAACGGACCCGCCGCCTGACCGGCGGCCCGCCCGAAGCTCCTTACACCCGCAGCGTCCGCGGCGTCTGCACGCCCAGGCCGAAGACACGCTTGTAGCGCTCGATCTGCTCGGGCGGGCCCATGGCCTTCAGGGGGTTGTCGCTGAGCTTGACGGTGGGGCGGCCATTGGCGGAGATGGCCTTGCACACCAGGCTGAAGGGGGCCAGGGCGTCGTCGGCCACCAGGCCCACGAAGTCGTTGGTGAGCATGGTGCCCCAGCCGAAGGAGGCCTTCACACGGCTACGGAAGCGCTGGCTGAGCGTCTCGATGGCTTCCACGTCCAGACCGTCAGAGAAGATCACAAGCTTGTCGCGCGGCTCCTCGCCGTGGCGCTGCCACCAGGCAATGGCGGCTTCAGCGCCCTCGGCGGGGTCTCCGCTGTCAATGCGGATGCCGGTCCAGCGCGCCAGCCAGTCTGGCGCATGCTCCAGAAAGCCCTGGGTGCCATAGGTGTCGGGCAGGATGATCCGCAGGTTGCCTTCGTGCTCTTCCTGCCAGTCGGCCAACACGCGGTACGGCGCCTGGCGCAGTTCCTCGTCGCTGTCGGCCAGGGCGCAGGTGATCATGGGCAACTCGTGCGCGTTGGTGCCGATGGCCTCGATGTCGCGGCGCATGGCGATCAGGCAATTCGAGGTGCCGACGAATTTCGGGCCGAGCCCTTCCATCATGGCCTGCACGCACCAGTCCTGCCACAGGAAGCCGTGTCGCCGGCGCGTGCCGAAGTCGGCCAGGCGCAGGTCGGGAACCGTCTTCAGGCGCTCCACCTTCTGCCACAGCTTGGTCATGGCACGGGCGTACAGGATCTCCAGCTCAAACTTGCCCATGCGGTTGAGCACGGCGCGCGAGCGCAGCTCCATCAACACGGCCAGGGCCGGCACCTCCCACAGCATGACCTCAGGCCACGCGCCTTCGAAGGTGAGTTCGTACTGCCCGTCGCGCTTTTCCAGGTGGTAGGGCGGCAGGCGCAGGCCCTCGAACCACTCCATGAAATCGGGGCGGAACATCTGGCGCTTGCCGTAGAAGGTGTTGCCGCGCAGCCAAGTGGATTCGCCACGCGACAGCGACAGGGTGCGGAGGTGGTCCAGCTGCTCGCGCAGCTCGCCCTCGTCGATCAACTCGGCCAGACGCACCTCCGGGGCTCGGTTGATGAGCGAAAAGGTCACGCGCGCATCGGCGAACTTGCGCCGTACCGACTGGCACATCAGCAGCTTGTAGAAATCGGTGTCGATGAGCGACCGCACGATGGGGTCGATCTTCCAGCGGTGGGCCCAGACGCGGGCGGCGATGTCGGCCATGGCAGGGCTTTCGGTTCAGGGCGGCTGGGAGGTGGGGGTGCGAGTGGCTGGCGAGTGCCTGTGCGTCAGGCCCCGGCCACCACGGGCTCGGTCTCAGGTTCGCCCAGGTTGTGCATCAGCCGGTTGGCCCAGCCGAAGATGGCGCAGGCGTGCAACACATCCAGGATCTGCTCGGCGCTCAGCCCCAAGCCGCGCAGCGGCAGGATGTCCAGCGCAGACAGCGCCTGGGGGCGCAGCGTCAGCGCCTGCGCGAAGCGGGCGATGGCGCGCTCGCGCTCGCCGGTGCCGGCGGTGGCGGGGTTGCGAAAAACCTGTTCCACGGTGTCGTGCCTGCGGGCCAGCTGGGCAAAGCGCTGCGCATGCACCGAGGTGCAGTAGACGCAGCCATTGGTGACCGAGACCACCATGGCACCCAACTCGCGCTCGGCCCGCGGCGCCCCGCCCGATGCATACATGATGGCGTTGTAGGCGGCCGAGCGATGGCGCAGCATCAAGGGCTGGTGGATCAGCGTCAGGTAGTAAGCCGAGGTGCGGGCCTGGGGATGGCTCTCGTCCAGCACGGCCTGCTGCAGGTCGGTCGCCTGGGTCACATCCAGCGGCGACAGCCAGGAGCGCCACTGCAGCGTCTCGTTGGTGAAGCCGTTCAACCGGATCAAGGGCGTGGGGGGGGACCCGGCAGCCTTGGCTGGGACGGTAGCAGCGGACACTTCCCCTGTGTCGGGGCCGTCAACGGGCGGCACCGGGCTGGACAGCGCCGCGTCCACCGCGACCAGGCCCGCCACCACGCGCGTTTGGTACGACAGAAAGGCCACCAGCTGGGCCAGGGCGACGATGGCGGCATCGGCCAGGCCAGCGGTGCGCAGCGCGTGAAGCGCAGCCCGGTCGCCGCGACGCGGGTCGGTGGTCAGCAGGCTGGCCCAGTCCTGCATCGCCGGCAGGGCGGCAGAGGCTGCCTCTTGGGCGGGCTGCTGCGCCAGCAACGCGCGGTAGTGCGCCGCCAGTTGCGGGGCCTGAGCTGCTTCACAGCAGTGCACGGCCACGCGCAGACGGTCAGCTGTCGACAGGCCATCCACGGGCTCGTACAGCAGGGCGTCGTGGCTGGCCTGCGTGGCCTCCACCACGGTGGCGCGAAAGCGCCGCGCGGCGTGCAAGGTACTGCCCGACGCCAGGCCGGCGGCGGCGTCGATCACGTCCGGCTGACCAGAGGGGCCGGCACTCTGAAGGGTCGCAGTCATCGAGAACTTTCTTCAGAGGGATGTGGGGGCAAGGGCGAGGCCACCCACTCGTTGCCCAGCAATTCGGGCTCGGCGTAGTCCTGCATGCGGGCGAAGTGGTGCTCGTGATCCTCGGCGTAGAGCAAGCCGGCCAGGCCCGTGGCCAGTTGCAAGGCGCCTTCGCTGATGGCCGGGATGTCGCCCGTGATCACGCCCATGGACAGCGCCGCCGGGTAGCAGAAGCAGTGGATGCGCTCCAGCCCAGGGCAGACATGGCCTTCGCGCACTTGGAACTCGAAGTCCGGGCCCAGGTCGGGCGAGGCCGCCAGCTCGGCATCCTCTTCACCCTCTGGGGGCGTCCAGCGCTCGGCCCAGGGCCGGACATGAGGTGCGATGTGGCGCAACATGGGCCGAGCGGCCCAGTCGATGGCAAAGCCGGTGCCGAAGATCAGGAAGTCCAGCTCGATGGGCCCTGCGCTGGTGCGCACCTGCAAGGCGCCGCCCTGCTCCCGCGCGCCCTGCACCGCACAGCCCAGGTGGAAGAAGGCGTTGGGGTGGCGCGAGACACGCAGCGTGCTGAGGTGCGGCGGCGGTACCTGCTGCGTGTGGATGTAGTGGCGGATGCGCCACTTGTGCGGGTCCGCCAGGCGGGCGTAGCCGTGCACGAAGCCCGGGCTGCCGGCCCCCTTGCCCTTGTTGACGCGCGGCAGGTCGGGCCGGCGCACCAGCAGGTGGACGCGGGCCGCGCCGTGCTCCAGGGCCTCGGCCGCGCTGTCCATGGCCGAGGCGCCGGCGCCCACCACGCCCACGCGCAGGCCGCGCAAGATCTCGTGGTCCAGTTCGTCGGCAGAGTGGGCCCATCGGCTGCGCGGCAACTCGTGCGCCCAAGGCGGCACCCAGCCGCTTCCCAGCCCGGCCCGGCCCGTGGCCAGCACCAGGCGCCGGGCAAAGGCGCGCAGCGGCTGGCCTCGGTGCTCGATGTTCAGCTCCACCAAGCCATCAGCACGCGGGTGCACGTCCGTCACCCGGTGCTCGTTATGGACATGTAGGTTCAACACTTGGCGGTACCAGCGCAGGTAGTCCATCCACTGCAGGCGGGGGATCTTGTCCAGCGCCTCCCAGGCGGCGGCGCCGAACTGCGCCTCGAACCAGGCCCGGAAGGTCAGCGAGGGCAGTCCCAGCGCCGGCCCGGCCAGCTGCTTGGGCGAGCGCAGCGTCTCCATGCGCGCCGTGGTGGCCCAGGGGCCTTCCAGGCCGGCCGGTGCCTCGTCGTACAAGGTCACGGCCATGCCACGGTGCTGCAGGGCGGCGGCCAGCGCCAGCCCGGCCATGCCGGCCCCGATGACGGCCACGTCGGCCACGGGCTGGCCTTCATGCACGCGCGCCGGCGTCCAGCGCGCGGCCGGCTGCTGCAGACACGCCATCTCGTAGGCCAGGCGCTGCTCCAGCGCCGCCAGGCCCTGGGCGTGAGGCCCGGTGGGAAACGTCATGTCAGCGCGGTCATTGCACCGAGATCTTGGCGTCGCGCACCACGCGGCCCCACTTGTCGATTTCCGCTGCCAGGTGATCGGCCAGCTGCTTGGGTGTGCCGCCGAGCGTCGAAGCGCCGATGTCGCTCAGGCGCTTCTTCACCGCGGGGTCCGCCAGCACTTCGTTCAGCGCGGCGTTCATGCGCTCGATGGCCACGACCGGCGTGCCCTTGGGCGCCAGCAGCGCAAACCAGGTGGACGACATCAGCTTGGGCGCGCCCAGCTCGACCATGGTGGGCACATCCGGCAAGGCGGGCGAGCGCTGCGACGCCATCACTCCGATGGCGCGCACGCGACCGGCCTTGACCTGCGAGGCGATGCCCGGGATCAGCTGGAACATCAGCTGGATCTCGCCCGAGATCAGGTTGGTGGTGGCGTTGCCGGGGTTGGAGAACGGCACGTGCACCATCTGCGCCCCGTACTCGCGCGAGTAGAGCTCGCCCGCCAGGTGCATGGAGCTGCCGATGCCGGTGGAGCCGTAGCTCAGCTTGCCGGGGTTGGCGCGCACGTGGCGCACGAAGTCCTCCACGGTCTTGACCGGCAGGTCGTTGTTCACCACCAGGATGTTGGGCACATCGGCCACCAGACCGATGGGCATGAAGTCGCGCTGCGAGTCATAGCCCATCTGCTTGTACATGGCCTGGTTCACGGCCAATGTGCCGGCCCAGGAGAACAGGAAGTTGTAGCCGTCGCCCGGGGCCTGCGCCGCCGCCGTGGCGCCGATGTTGCCGTTGGCGCCCGGCTTGTTGTCGATGACGAAATTGGCCTTCAGCCGCTTGCCCATCTCCTCGGCCGCAATGCGGGCGATGGTGTCGCCCGTGCCGCTGCCGCCCGGAGACGGCACGATGAGGCGGATGTTGCGGCCGGTGGCCGGCCAGTCCTGCGCCTGGGCGGGCGTGGTCATCTGGGCTGCCAACAAGAACATGCTGGCCAGCAAGCTGAGGCCTTTGGTCGACGTCAGGCGAGTGAAGTGGCAGAGTGAGTGCATGGTCATTCACAACAATTCAAGCGACAGCCCGGATGATGGCATGGCTGGGCCTGCCCCCTCCCTCGTCTGGCAGACGGGCCGCTACCGCCTGCGGCTGGACCGTGTGCACCTCATGGGCATCGTCAACGTCACGCCGGACTCGTTCTCCGACGGCGGGCAGTTCCTGAGCCCCCGCGCGGCCCTCGCGCAGTGCGAGCGCCTGGTGGCCGAGGGCGCCGACCTGCTGGACCTGGGAGCGGAGTCCACCCGCCTGAACGCCACGCCCGTAGCCGCCGAGGAGGAGTGGCGCCGCCTGCAGCCGGTGCTGCGCGAAGCGCTCGAGCTGGGCGTGCCGGTCTCGGTGGATACCCACAAGCCGGAGGTGATGCGCGCCGCGCTGGAGGCCGGGGCAGACCTCATCAACGACGTGCGTGCGCTGGCCACCCCTGGCGCCCTGCAGGCCCTGGCCGCCCACCCCACGGCCGGTGTGTGTCTGATGCACTCGCGCGGGGACCCCAGCACCATGCAGACCCTGGCCCATTACGGCGATGTGGTGGAAGACGTGGCCACGTTCCTTGCGGAGCGCTACCAGGCAGCCTGCGCTGCCGGCATCGCCACCGAGTGCATCGCCCTGGACCCGGGCTACGGCTTTGCCAAGACCATGGAGCACAGCGTGGAGTTACTGGCCCGTCAATCCGAGCTGCTGAGCCGCCTGGCAGACGCCGGAGTGCACCGCCCGTTGCTGGCCGGGCTGTCACGCAAGGGCACCGTGGGCCGGCTCACGGGACGGCCCGTGGAGCAACGCCTGGCCGGCAGCCTGGCCGCCGCCTTGCTGGCTGCACAACGCGGAGCGCGGATCCTGCGCGTGCATGACGTGGCCCAGACGCTGGACGTGCTGAAGGTCTGGCAGGCTGTGGAACAAGCCAGCCACGAAACCATCGCCATCGGCTTGGGCGCCAACCTGGGCGATGCCCGTGCCACCCTGGCTTGGGCGCTGCAGCAACTCCAAGCACACCCCCGGGTGACCTTGCGTCAAGTCTCCAGCCTGTACCGCACCCGCCCGGTGGAAGCCGAAGGCCCCGACTACCTGAACGCCGTGGCCCTGCTCCACACCTCGCTGGAGCCCGAAGCGTTGCTCCAGCTGCTGCAAGACCTGGAGCTGCAAGCCGGCCGCGAGCGCCCCTACCGCAACGCCCCGCGAACGCTGGACCTGGACCTGCTGCTGTACGGGCAGCGTGTGCTGAACAGCGCCACCCTGACCCTGCCCCACCCTCGCATGCACCAGCGCCGCTTCGTGCTGGAGCCACTGGCGGAGGTAGCTCCAGCCCTGGCAATACCCCACGCGGGCCCCTTGGGCACGCTGCTGACGCAGGTGGCCGCTCAGGTGGTGGAGCGCTGCGATGGCCCAGAGGAGTGGCTGAGCGCCCTCGCCCGCAACCGCCCCACCACCTCTGTTGGCTGAAGCGTCACTCTTGCGAAACGGACTCAGCTGGACTAGCATGCCGTTGAAGAACTACCCGCGAACGCGGGTTCGTCCATCGTGATGCGGTCGATTTCGGTCATACAGCCTGCAGTGACCTTGCCCCTGAATCCCGTAGCTCTTAGCGTCCTTGTCACGCGGCCTTGTTGAGCTGTGCCGCGACCCAGCGTTCTTCGTACTGCCTGGGGCTGACATAGCTCGGCGTGGAATGTAGTCGCCGGTGGTTGTAGAAGGCTATCCAGTCGATCACCTCGTCCATGGCCTGGCGCCTGGTGGCGAACTTATGCC
>JBILSM010000022.1:0-36171 GCA_044372085.1 Rubrivivax sp. | reverse complement strand
TGACGCCGTCCACCGCCAGCCCCACCACTCGCCACCCCTTGGACGACCATTCGCGGTGAAAGCGGTCGAGCTCGGGCAGTTCCTTGATGCAGGGGGGGCACCAGGTGGCCCAGAAGTTCAGCACCAGGGGACGACCGTGCAACGAAGCCATGTCCAGTTCGGCGCCGTCTGGCGTGGGAAAGCGCTGGTCCCACGGTGGGCCGGCGGGCAGGGCCGGCGCGCGCAGGCTTTGCCAAGCCACACCGGCGGCCACCGCCATCCCGGCCACCCCCGCCACGAGAAGCCCCTGCCGGCGCCCGCCATTGGCCACGCTCATGTCCGATCCCGGTACACCGGCTGACCGCCGGTTTCTGAGGCCATCAGCCGCTGCAGCGCGGCCAGATCCCCCCGCCAGGTGCGTCCCCGCGCGTCAGGCCTGAGCGCGCCACGCAGGTCGTCGTGGTCGTTGACGATGAGGTGGACGGTCACCGGCTGTCCCAGGATCCGGCTGGGAGAGCTGACACTCAGCACGTCCCGGGCAGCGGCATGGCCGGCGTCCAGCACATGGACGTCGTGATCCACGCCGGCGTTCAGCAGCGCGATCTCCGCGGCCTTGCTGTCGTCGCAGTACAGGTCGATGTGCACTGCGGACTCCCGCGTGGCGGTCCCGCGCCAGACGGCGCCGCTCAAGTGCGGCCGGAACTCGGCTAGACGCTGCATCCAGTCCACCGCGACCTCCCGCAACGCGGCGAGTTCGTCCGGCTGGGTGCCCCCGAGGAAAAGTTCGATATAGGCCCTGACCTCATCTTCCACCTGCTCGTTGGAGGGCAGTTCCGCGCGGGAGCCACCGCCCCGTCGGCTCAGCGCGCGGGCGGCCTTGTGCTTGGCGGCCCCGTACTCCAGTCCGGCCTCCACCACGAGGCGGGCAGCGGATGCGGCGATTTCTTCGGTCAGGCTGTCGGTCATCGGTCGGGCAGGCTGGGACACAGGGCCGGTGGGCTCAAGGCAGTTCCACCGCACCCATGCGCGCTGCAATGGTGGCACTGCGCGAGATCACGTACTCGGAGGCGGGTCGCTTCTCGAAGCGTTTCGGGGCTGGCAGCATCACGGCCAGGCGGGCGGCCTGCTCGACGCCCAGGCGTTGGGCGTCGATGCGGAAGTAGTGGCGAGCCGCGGCCTGTGCGCCGAACAGGCCCTCACCCCATTCCACGCTGTTGAGGTAGATCTCCAGGATGCGGCGCTTGGGTAGCAGGGCCTCCAGCATCAGGGTAATGACGAACTCCTGCGTCTTGCGCAACACGGTGCGCTCACCCGACAGAAACAGGTTCTTGGCCAGCTGCTGCGTGATGGTGGAGCCGCCAACGACCTTGGGTTCCGCCTTGCGTCCCCCTGGGGGTTGCTGCTGCGCCCGTGCTTCGGCACGGGCTTGGGCGCGCTGGTTGCGGTCCCAGGCCTTTTCCAGCGCAGCCCAATCGACGCCCGTATGGCTGGCAAAGGCCGCGTCCTCGCTGGCGATGACGGCGCGCTGCAGGTGGACCGAAATCCGCCCGGCGTCCACCCACTGCTGGCTCCACTCGATCTGCCCGCGCGTGGTGAGCAGGCGCCAGGCTTCACTGCGCTGGAAGGTGGTGGAAACGGGGTCGACCCAGCGCATCGCAAGGATTCGCACCGCAAAGGTCAACTGCAGCACCAACACCCCCAGGGCGGCCAGTGCTGCCACACGTAGGAGGTGGTGCATGAGGTGGCGCAGGGCGGTCTTCACCGGCTCAGCCCCATCCGCGCGCGCAAGGCCTGCAGCACTGGGGCGGTGTCCGGTCGTACCCCGCGCCACACGAAGAAGGCCTCGGCCGCCTGCTCCACCAGCATGCCCAGCCCGTCCCGGGCTTCAGCGCCCTGTCGGTGCGCCCAGGCCAGAAAGGGGGCGGCCGAAGGTCCGTACATCAGGTCCACGGCCCGGCCGCCGGGCCGCAGCGCTGCATCGGGTACGGGAACCGCAGCGCCAGCCAGGCTGGATGCGCTGGCATTGATCACCAGGTCGAACCCGGTGCCGGCATCGGCCAGGCCGGCCGCGCCCAGCGCCACGCCATGCCCGGCCGCCAGGGCGCGATGCGAAGCCACCAGGGCCTGCGCCTTGTCCAGACTCCGGTTGGACACGATGACCTGCACGGGTCCACATGCCATCAGCGGTCCGAGCACGCCCGCGGCGGCGCCGCCCGCCCCGATGAGCAGCAGGCGCTGGCCGGCAATCGGCCAGCCGGCGTGTTGTTGCAGATCGCACACCAGGCCGGCGCCATCGGTGTTGTCCGCCAGCCAGCCGGCCTGATCGAAGCACAGCACGTTGGCCGCGCCAGCCTGCCGCGCCCGTTCGGTGGCTTGCGCGGCGATCCTGACGGCTTCCAGCTTGAAAGGCACGGTGACGTTGCAGCCGCGCACCGGTCCGCCCTCGGTGTCAGCGGCCAGTGCGCGCACCGCCTGCTCGAAGCCATCCAACGGGCACAGGCGCCGGTCGTAGTGCAGGTGCTGCCCGGTCTGGGCGGCGAACTCGGCGTGGATGAAGGGCGAGTGGCTGTGCGCCACCGGGTTGCCCAGGACGAAATAGCGGTCAGGGTGCATGGCCTGGTCGATCGGTCTGGGCGGGTCAGCGCGGACGGCCCTGCGCCGTGGAGCCGAGTGTCTGGGCTTCGAAGCCGTCCTCCCGCGTGAACCGGAAGCGGGAGGTGACCACGATCTGGTCGGCCTCACGGCGCATGGCGCTGGTGAAGGCGCCAAAGGGTGCCGCGCTGCGCACGATGGCCACAGCGCGCTGATCCAGCATACGCGATTGGGAGGGCCGGACCACCTCGGTTTCCACCACGCGGCCCGCGGCATCCACGGTGACGTTCATGGTGAGCTCGCCGTAGAGCTTGCGGCCCTGGACTTCCGGAAAGTCCCGCGTACCCCGTTCCTCGATCTTGCGGCGCATGGCGTCGTAGTAGACCGCATACACGGCCTCGCTGGTGGCGGGGCTGACATAGCGTTTGCGCGGCCGGGCGTTCTCCTCGTTGATGCGCTTCTCGATCTCGGCCAGTTGCTTGATCATTTGGCGCCTGCGCTCGCGCTCGGCCCGCTGCTCGGGGGTGCCCTGGTCCGCAGCACCGTCCGGAGGCAGCAGGGCGGCTTCGCGCCGCATCTGCGCCAGCAACTGCATCTGTTCCTGCAGCATCTGGTCGATGCGCTGACGCATGTCCTCGGCAGCGTCCCCCAGACGCACCTCGGCCGATGCGGCCAGGGGCGAGGTGGCACGGCCTTGCGCCGCCTCGCCACCGCCAGCCAGGTTGGCCTGCGCGATGGCCTGGGCCTTGACTGGCGCCTCGTTGGAGCGGGCGTTGACCAGGATCACTTCCAGCGGGGTATCGGCCAACACGCGCTCGAAGGCTTCCGGGTCCACGAAACGCAGCGTCAGCAAGCCGGCGTGCACGGCCAGGGACAAGCCCAGCGCTGCCTGCAGCGTGGTGATCCTGGCGGTTCGCAAGCGCATGGCGGGTGGCGGTCCGGGCCGGCCTCTCAGGCCGCGTCTGCGGCAGCGGCCGTGGCACCGCCTGCACCCTGGCCCGGTACCGCGCCGTCGTGAGACGACCCCGGCTCGGCCAGGTCAATGGCCAGGGCCAGTGGCCCGGCCGCCGGGTTCTCCTCGTCCTCCTCTGCGTCGTCGGCCTCTCCCACCGCAGTGCCGCCGGCCGCTTCATCCAGGCGGGTGACCAAGGCGCCCCATACGTCCAGGGTCAGCAAATCGCTTCCGGTGACGCGCACGCGCACCCGGGTGCCGCGCGGCAGGCTCTCCGTGCCGGTGGCGCGCAGCACCAGCGGCAGGGTGTCGGCCCGCACCAGGCCGTCCTTCATCACCGTGGCCTCCAGTTCGGTGACCGCGTTCTGCTCCAGCCAGCGCAGGGTCCAGAAGCGCTCGATCCCGTTCTGGAAGGCGTTGTAGGCGGTGTAAGCGCCGTCGAAGCCCGAGATGATGGAAAACAGCGTGGCGTCCTTCGGCTTGAAGGCGGCCACCAGGGCGGCCGTCGCACCGTGACGGGCGCAGGCAATGATCTGCCACTGATTGGCCAGGTCCACGTAGCGGCGCAGTGGCGAGGTGGCCCAGGTGTACTGCGCCACGCCCATGCCGGTGTGCGGCAGGGGCTTGGTGCCCATGCGCACCTTCACCCCGGGCAGCAGGCTGGCCTGGCTGCGGTAGATGCCGGGCACGCCGAACTGCGCCAGCCAGCCGCCCCAGTGGCTGTTGGCCAGGATCATGGCCTCGGCCACGATCAGGTCCAGCGGCGCCCCCCGCTGGCGCGTGGTGATCAGCACGCGCTCGTGCCCCTGGGGCTCTGCAGGTGCCGCGTCCGGATCACGCTCCAGCTTGAAGTTGTAGTCCGGCCGGTTGAAGGTCTCGGGCTTGCCGCGTGCCTGCTCGCGCTGGGCTTTCAAGTGGCGCGCAAGGCGGAAGGCGAAGGACAGCTCTTGCGGGAACGGGTGGTCTGCTGGCGCCTCACCCGTGAGCGTGGCCTCGGTGATGACGCTGTCGAGCTGGTCGTGGCGCAGGTTGGCCACGATGGGCACGCGCTCGATGCGCGTCTCACGTGCGCGCACCTCCAGCGTGGCTTCGTCGAATGTGACGTAAAGGCTCACCGCCGGGCAGTCGCGCCCCTCGGTCAAGGTGAAGGCCTGCACGATCTCGTCGGGCAGCATGGTCAGCTTCCAGCCCGGCATGTAGACCGTGGACAGGCGCTCGCGCGCCACCTTGTCGATGGGCGAATCGGGCGCGATGGCCAGCGCCGGGGCAGCGATGTGCACGCCAAACACCACCGTACCGCTGCCCAGACCCTGCACCGACAAGGCGTCGTCGATCTCGGTGGTGTGCGAGTCGTCGATGGAGAAAGCCTGCACCTGGGCCAGGGGCAGTTCGTCCTTCTGTGCGGGCACGCTCAGGGGCGGAAACCCCGTGCCCTTGGGGAACTGCTCGAACAGGAAGCGCCGCCAGTGGAACTGGTACGGGCTGTCAATGGCGCCTGCCCCCTTCAGCAGGTCCAGCGGGGCGCGTTGCGAGCGCTTGGCCGCCTCGACCACGGCCTTGTACTCGGGGCCGTTCTTGTCGGGCTTGAAGAGGATGCGGTAGAGCTGCTCGCGCACGGGGGCCGGGCAGGTGCCGGCGGCCAGTTCCGCCGCCCAGGCCTCAATCTGCGCAGCCTGCTGCTGCTTGCGCTCGATGGCCAGCAGGGCTGCCTTCACCGTTTCTTCCGGCGCCTTGCGGAATTGGCCCTTGCCCACGCGGCGGAAGTAATGCGGAGCTTCGAACAGGCGAAACAGCGCCGCAGCTTGGCGCTCCACGCCAGCCGAGGCGTCAAAGTAGTCGCGGGCGAAGTCCACGAAGCCGAAGTCCGCCTCGGGGGCGAATTCCCAGGCCAGGTCCAGGTCGATTTCGGCCGCCAGGCGTTGGCCGGCGTCGATCAGGGCGGCGGGCGCGGGCTTGTCAAAGCGCAGCAGCACGTGGGCGGCCTTGACCTTGACGCGCTTGCCGGAGTCGAGCTCCACCTGCACCGAGGCTTCGGCCTCGGACATCACTCGGCCGGCGAGAAACTTTCCGGCTTCTTCAAAGAGGGCATACATCGCCGGGATTGTCAGCCCTGGGCGGGCCGGCCCGCCGCGCCGCGGCGCAGCGCCCTTGCGCCCGCGTGGAAGACCTGGCGGACCTTGGCAGCCTTCAGAGGTTCAGACCGTCAGGCCGCCTGCCACCTCGATCACCGCGCCGTTGACGTAGCTGGCTTCGTCGCTGGCCAGGAAGGCGTAGACGTTGGCGATTTCCTCGGGCCGGCCCAGGCGGCGCAGCGGCACATCGTCGCGCATCTGCTGCAGCACCTTGTCAGGGATGGTAAACAGGATGGGCGTTTCGATGAAGCCCGGCGCCACCGCGTTGACGCGCACGCCCTTGGGGCCGAGCTCCCGGCTCCAGGTCTTGGTGAAGCCGATGACGCCGAACTTGGAGGCCGCGTAGTTGGTCTGGCCGAAGTTGCCGTAGATGCCCACCACGCTGCTGGCGTTGAGGATGACGCCCGAGCCCTGCGCCACCATGGTGTCGGCCACGGCCTGCGTGCAGTGGAAGACCCCGCGCAGGTTCACGTCGATCACGGCGTCGAACTGGGCCAGCGTCATCTTCTGCAGGCGCGCATCCTTGGTGATGCCGGCGTTGTTGACCAGCACGTCGATGCGGCCGAACTGCGCTTTCACGGCGCTGACCATCGCATCCACCTGGGCTCGGTCGGTCACGTCCACCTGGAAGCCCTCGGCGCGCGCGCCTTCGGCCCGGCAGGCGGCCACCGCCGCATCAACGCCTTCGCGGCGCATGTCGCACGCGGCGACCGCGGCGCCCTCACGGGCGAACTTCAGCGCCGTGGCCAGGCCGATGCCCTGGGCGCCGCCCGTGACGATGCAGATCTTGTCCTTCAGTCTCATTCGGCGTGTACGGTTGTGGGCAAGTGAGTGTCAGGGTGGGCCCGGCGTCCGCGACGGGGCTCGGCGCCTGTTCAGGCTGCCAGGGCCTCCAGCAGCTTGTCGTGGATGCCGCCGAAACCGCCGTTGCTCATGCACAGGATGTGGTCGCCGGGTTGAGCGGCCTTCTTGACCTGCGCCACCAGGGCGTCCACCGTGTCGGCCACCACCGCCAGAGGGCCCAGCGGAGCCAGCGCGTCGCGTGCGTTCCAGCCGTAGGGGCCTTGCAGGCAGAAACTCATGTCGGCCTCTTCCAGTGCCCAAGGCAGTTGGGCCTTCATGGTGCCCGTCTTCATGGTGTTGGAGCGCGGCTCGAACACCGCCAGGATGCGCTGCAGCCCCACCTTGCGGCGCAGCCCGTTGACCGTGGTGCGCATGGCGGTGGGGTGGTGGGCGAAGTCGTCGTAGATCCGGATGCCGGCCACCTCGCCGCGCAACTCCAGCCGCCGGCGCACGTTGCGGAAACTGCCCAGGGCCGCCGCGGCCTGCTCGGGCGCCACGCCTGCGTGCTCCGCCGCGCCAATGGCCGCCAGCGCGTTCATCTGGTTGTGCTCACCGATCAGGCCCCAGGCCACATGGCCGATCTTCAGGCTGCCGCGCAGCACGTCAAAGGCGTGCGGCTCACCCCGGGCGCACAGGCCCCCGGGCTCCTCGCGCTTGGTGCCGAAGCGCTGCACCGTGCTCCAGCACCCGCGTTGCAGCACGCGTTGCAGCGCCTCGTCGCGGGCATTGACCACCAGGCGTCCGCTGGCGGGCACAGTGCGCACCAGATGGTGGAACTGCGTCTCGATGGCGGCCAGGTCGGCAAAGATGTCCGCGTGGTCGAACTCCAGGTTGTTCAGGATGGCCGTGCGCGGGCGGTAGTGCACGAACTTGCTGCGCTTGTCGAACAGCGCCGTGTCGTACTCGTCGGCCTCGATGACGAAGCAGCGCCCAGTGCCCAGCCGTGCCGAGACTCCGAAGTTCAGCGGTACGCCGCCCACCAGGAAGCCCGGCTGCAGGCCTGCTTGGTCCAGTATCCAGGCCAGCATGGAGGTGGTGCCCGTCTTGCCATGCGTGCCCGCCACCGCCAGCACGTGGCGCTCGCGCAGCACCGCTTCGGCCAGCCACTGCGGGCCGCTGGTGTAGGCCGCTCCGGCATCGAGGATGGCCTCCATCAGCGGGTTGCCACGGGCCACCACGTTGCCAATGACGAACACGTCCGGCTTGAGCGCCATCTGGTCGGCTGAGAAGCCCTCGATCAACTCGATGCCCAGCGCGCGCAACTGCTCGCTCATGGGCGGGTAGACGTTGGCGTCGCAGCCGGTGACGCGGTGGCCCGCCTCGCGCGCGATGGCCGCAATGCCGCCCATGAAGGTGCCGCAGATGCCAAGGATGTGCAGGTGCATGGAAAGTGGCTGCGCGAGGACGGCGCCGCAGCGTCGAAGGGGTTCAGCCTGCCTTGAAGGCCTGCGCCGCGGCCGCGACGGTGGCCTCGATGTCGGCCGCAGTGTGTGCGGCGCTGACGAAGCCGGCCTCGTACAGCGCCGGCGCCAGGTACACCCCTTGGTCCAGCATGGCGTGGAAGAAGCGGTTGAAGCGCTCCTTGTCGGTGGCCATCACGGTGGCGTAGTTCTGCGGCAGGCTCTCAAAGAAGAAGAAGCCGAACATGCCGCCTTCGCAATCACCGCTGAAGGGCACGCCCGCTGCCTGAGCCGCCTGGGTCAGTCCGTCGACCAGCGAGCGGGTGCGTGCCGATAGCGTGTCAAAGAAGCCGGGCTTGGCGATCTCTTTCAGCGTGGCCAGGCCGCAGGCGGTGGCCACGGGGTTCCCGCTCAAGGTGCCGGCCTGGTAGACCGGGCCCAGCGGCGCCAACTGGCTCATGACCTCGCGCGCGCCGCCGAAGGCCGCCAGCGGCATGCCGCCGCCAATCACCTTGCCGAAGACGCTCATGTCGGGCTTGAAGCCCGGGATCAGCTTCGCGTACACGCTCTGCGCACTGCCCAGGGCGACGCGAAAACCCGTCATCACTTCGTCGAACACCAGCAGAGCACGGTGCTGGGTGCACAGTTCGCGCAGCCGCGTCATGAACGGCACGCTGGCACGCACGAAATTCATGTTGCCGGCGATGGGCTCCAGCATCACGCAGGCGATCTCCGACCCGTGGGTGGTGAAGGCCTCCTCGATCTGCGCCAGGTTGTTGTACTCCAGCACCAGCGTGTGCTGCACCACCTCCGCCGGCACGCCCGCGCTGGTGGGAAAGCCGAAGGTGGCCAGGCCGGAGCCTGCCTTGACCAGCAGCGCGTCGGCGTGGCCGTGGTAACAGCCTTCGAACTTGATGATCTTGGAACGACCTGTGGCCCCGCGTGCCAGGCGCAGCGCGCTCATGCCGGCCTCGGTGCCGGAGCTCACCAGGCGGATCTGTTCGACCGAAGGCACGAGGGCGATGATGGCCTCGGCCAGTTCGATCTCGCGCTCGGTGGGGGCGCCGAAGCTGAAACCGTCGGCCGCGGCCTTGGTCACGGCTTCCAGCACGGCCGGGTGGCCGTGGCCCAGGATCATCGGCCCCCAGGAGCCGATGTAGTCGATATAGCGCTGCCCTTCGGCGTCCCACATGTAGGCGCCTTCAGCCCGCGCGATGAAGCGCGGCGTGCCGCCCACGGCGCGGAAGGCGCGCACCGGTGAATTGACGCCGCCAGGAATGACCTGCTGGGCCCGGGAGAAGAGACTGTCGTTGGTCATATGCGCGTGCCTGTTTCGTGCTGCTCGTACAAGGGCGTCGTACGTGCGTCTTGTTCGTGTCAATGGACCCGCCGGGCAGATCCCGGTGTCTTGGGTGGTTCCGCTTGGTCTTCGGGCTCGCTGCTGTCCGGCCCCTGGCCAACTTCGCCTTCCTCGGCGGGTGGCAACGCCCAGAAGAAGCGGTCGGGCACCACGTTGCCCATGCCGGGGCGAAACCCCGAGTCCAGGCTTTGGTCCAGGAAGGCCAGCGCCTCGCCCACGGCGGCCTGCAACTCGCTGCCCGCGGCCAGCAGCGACGCCAGGGCTGCAGCCAAGGTGTCACCGGCTCCGACGAAGCCGGCCTCGAAACGCTCGAACTTCTCGCCCGTCAGGGCGCCTTGCGGCGACGCCAACACGTTGTCGATGAACTGCTCCGCGCCGCGCGCGGGCAGCATCACCCCGGTGACCAGCACGTAGCGCGTACCCCGCTCGCCCGCCGCCACGGCCAGTTCACGCGCCGAAGGCGGACGCTCGCTGTCCCATTCGGGCAGCAGGAAGTCTGTCAGCGTCTTGTGGTTGCCGGTCAGCACCTCGGCCGCGGGCAGGATGAGCTCGCGGTAGGCTTCCAGATAGGGCTCGCGCTGGTCTTCGTCCAGCCAGCTCAGGTCCGGCATGTAGGCCACCAGCGGCACCTCGGCGTAGTCCGACAGGATCTCGGCCACGGCGGCCACCGTATCGGCCGAGCCGAGGAAACCTACCTTCCAGGCAGAGACGGGCACGTCCTCCAGGATGGAGCGGGCCTGCTCGATCACGGCCTCGTCGTCGATGGGGTGGTGGTCGAAGATCTCGGCGGTGTCGCGCATCAGGATCGTGGTCACCACCGGCAACGGATGGGCGCCCATGGCGGCGATGGTCGCGACATCCCCCGCTACGCCGCCGGCACCGCTGGCGTCGCTGACGTTGAACGTCATGACGCACGCTGGCGGTGGGGCTTCCTGCCCGGGTTCAACGGGGTCGGCGTGGTCTTGTGCGTCTGGATTCATCGGGCGGGCAGACCGCGGTCGGGACAGACCGGGGCGTGGGCATGGGTTCAAGGAGGCGGTGCCGGGCGCGGGTTGCGCAGTGCCAACGCCCTGGGCAAAGCCGGCCCGCAGACCCCGGCACGACCCCCGGTGGCTACAATCTCAATCCATTGTAGTGACCACCCTGTGAAGCCATCGTGAGCCAACCCTGTACCTGGATGTGTCTGATTTGCGGCTGGATTTACGACGAGGCTGCCGGCGACCCGGAGCACGGCATCGCTCCTGGTACGGCGTGGGCTGACGTGCCCATGAACTGGACCTGCCCCGAGTGCGGAGCCCGCAAGGAAGACTTCGAGATGGTGCAGATCTGACGCTGGCATTCCTGCTGGCGCTGCACAGCGTTCGGGACCTGCCGCATGGCGCCCGCATCCGCTGATTTTCCCGAACCGTTTTCCAAGGTGTTGGCTCGGCTCCGGGACTTCCTGGGGCTGCTGAGCGATCACGTCGCGTTGATGTCGGCGGCCGGTCCTTGCCTGGCGGAGGGCAACGCGCCGGACGCGCGATCGAACGCCTCTGACGCCGCCGCCGGCGATGTGCCCGGCAGTTCTTCAGTCTCCCCAGAAGGGGTGCCCTCGGGGCACGATGCCCTGGTGACCGCTCTTCGGAGTTCCGCGCAGGCTCTGGAGGCCTGCGGCCGCGTGCCCCTGGCGCTGGTGTTGCAGGGCTGTGAGCGGGCGCTTCCCAGCCTGCAACCGGCCCATCCGCGCCACACACCCGAGGCCCACTGCGTCATCGAGCAGGCCTTGCTCGCGGTGTTGCAGCATGCCGAACGCCCGGTGGGAAACGAACTGGCTCTCGCGGCCGAACTGTTTCCTCCCTATCAGGCGGTCCAGCAGTTGGCAGGGGTTGACCGTGCGCACCCTGCAGACCTGTGGCCCGGGCGCCACCCGCTGCTGGATCTTCCTTCCGACCCCTTCGCGGCGCCGCGTGGCCTGGACGAGGAGGCCCGCCTGGCCTTGGAGGAGGCGCTGCTCCTGACCCTGAAGGAGCCCGGCCCCGAGGCCTTCCGCGCCATGAGCGACCTGTGCACCGCACTGGGCGAAGGCGCCGCCGGGACCCAGGCGGACCTTTGGAAGCTGGCCGGTGCCGTCTATGAGGCCCAGGCCGACGAGCTGTTGCCGTCAGACGTCTACCTCAAGCGCATGGGGCCGCGCCTGCTGTCCCTGGCCCGTGCGACGCGGGGTCCCGCCGAGATATCCGCGCTGGCGTGGGCTCCAGGACGGCCCGACGAGGGCGCTCAAGCCCACATGCAAAGGCAGGCCAGGGCGCAGGAATCCGCCCGCCAGCTCGGGCACGAACTGTTGTTCCGGTGTCACTGTGCCCTGGCGGCTGCAAGCCCGGCCCAGGGCCGGAGCGCAGGGCCCCGGCTGGAGCGAGTGGCTGCGGCCTGCGGGGTGGCCGTGCATCGACCGCTCGCTGACGCCGTCGCGGACACCCCAGCCCTGCCCGTTCGAGCGGAGTTGCCGCCGGGCAGTGCCGGAGTTTCTGCTGCCAATGAGAAAGGCGTGGAGGCTCATGAGGCACCGCAGGACGCCGGGGAGCTTCAAACCGCGGTGTCACGCTCAGGTGCGTCCGCGAAGGTGCACCCGGTCGAGGACGAAGAGTCCACGCTCGATCTTGTGCTCCCGCTTTCGAGCCCCGACGAAGCATCATCGCAGCCGGCTGCGCGCACCGCCGTACAACGCAGCCTCGCCGAGGCGGTGCCCGGCCTGCCCTCCGCAGCCGACCTGGACCTGGCCGGTTGGGGGCTGGCGGCCAACGCCGACCGGGTGGTGACGCCTGACGATGAGATCAAGGTCATCGGAGCGCTGCGCCTGGAAATCCCGGTCTTCAATGCGTTTCTGAACGATGCCGATGAGGCTTCACGCCGGCTGTCCATGGCGCTGGCCGAATGGGCCGACGCTCCCAAACTGCCGGTGCCCGCTGAGGCCGCCGTCCAGGCCTTCGCCCTGGCCCAGGGGGCGGACCGGGTGGGTCATGAGGGCCTGGCGGCCCTGGCCCATCAATTGGTGCGGGTGTTGCGCGCCTGCGGCGCAGGACCCGCCCCGGCCGCCGTGGCTGCCGACCCCGCCTGGGCGGCATTGAACCTCACCGCGGCCGCTGAGGAGATGCGCCGCGTGTTGCACCAGTTCGCCGCGGGTTTCCTGACCGAGCCCTCTGCGGCCTGTGCAGAGCGTCTGGCCGAATGCCTGGCCGACCACTTGCCATCCTTTGGTTCGGGACATCGCGCTGCCGGGTCTGGCACCCGGTCCCGCTCGGACGATGAGGAATTGCAATCGCTGCACGATCTGGCCAGTCTGCAAACCGAACTCGCCTCGGCGCTGGACCGCCTGGCGCAGGTTCGGCCGTCGCAGGCCGCAGCGGTGTCCGATCTGGCGGTCGCTGACCAGCACTTCGACCGCGCCTGGTCCGAGGCCAATGACCGTCTTGCCGCGTCAGAAGGTCTGATCCGCTCATTGCTGGACCGTCCGCGCGACTCAGAGCGTTGAACGGCTGCTGCGGCTGCAGACCCGGTCCATTCCATTCCTGAAGCGGGGCGCTGCCCAGTTCCTGGATGACGCTTGCACCAGCGATCCCCCGGGTCAGAGATAAAATCAGACGTTTGATTAAATCAATCGTTTGATTGTTGATGTACAGTCCACGATGTGAACCCGCCTGTCGATCCTTCCCGTCCCGCCGCCGACACCGGCGACGCCCGCGCGCGTCTGCTGCAGGCTGCCATCCGCCTGTTCGCCCATCAGGGATACGCCAAGACCTCCACACGTGAGTTGGCCGAGGCGGCCCAGGTGAACGTGGCCGGCATCAGCTACTACTTCGGCGACAAGGCGGGTCTGTACCGCGCTGCCTTCCTGGAGCCCATGGACCCCACGGAGGATCTGGCGCGTTTCACCGACCCCGCGCTGCCCCTGGCGCATGCCCTGGCCGGCTTCTACGCCGGTTTTCTGGAGCCCCTTCGCCAGGGTGAGGACGCCCGCCTGTGCACCAAGTTGCACTTGCGCGAGATGCTCGAGAGCACCGGCCTGATCGAGAACGGCCTTGCGCGCACCATCCAGCCGCTGCACGACGCGCTGCTGGCGCTGCTGGTGCGCCACTTGGGCCTGGACGCCGTGGACGACGAGTTGCAGCGCGTGGCGATCTGCATCGAGGGCCTGGGCGTGCAGTTGCACGTGGGTCTGGACATCAACGAGACCATCGCGCCCGGCGTGAACACCGGGCCCGGCGCCATCGACCACTGGCACGGCACGCTGCTGCGTGCAGCGCTGGCCATGGTGGAGGGCGAGGCCCGACGCCGCGGCCGTCCGCTGCCCGACGCGCCGCCTGGGAGCCCCCTTTGAACCGCCTGCTACTGCCCACGCTGCTGGCCGCGGCCACCCTGGCCGGCTGCGCCAGCATCGCTGTCTCCGATCCCCCGGCCCTGGCCGCACCCGTCGCCGTGGCCTCCGACACCGGTGCCTGGCAGGCGCCCTTGCCGCATGGCGGCCGCGCAGCCGAGCTGGCCGGTTGGTGGCGCAACTTCGACGATCCGTTGCTGCCTGGGTTGATCGACGCCGCCCAGGCTGCAAGCCCCAGCCTGGCTTCGGCGCGGGCGCGCATTGAGCGCGCCCGTGCCACGCTCGTCGCCAGCGACGCCTTGGCGCGGCCGCGCCTGGACGCCGTGGCCGCGGCGCAGCGAGCGGGCAGCGTGCCCGAGGCCCCTGCCGCCAGCAGCGCCGCCCTGGGAGTGCAGGCCGCCTGGGAAATCGATCTCTTCGGCGGCGTGGCCGCCGGCCAGCGCGCCAGTGCCCAGCGCCTGCGTGGCGCCGAGGCCGGCTGGCACGAGGCGCGTGTCTCGCTGGCCGCTGACGTGGCCACGGTCTACGTCAACCTGCGCGGCTGCGAAGCACAGTTGCAGCAGGCCCAGGCGGACGCCGCCTCGCGCGAGGCCACCGCCCGCCTCACGAGCCAGTCCGCCGCCGCCGGCTTCACGGCACCGGCCGATGCAGCGCTGGCCCGCGCCGGTGCGGCCCAGGCGCGCAGCCAGATGAGGGCGCAGCAGGCCCAGTGCGACACGCTGATCAAGGCCTTGGTGGAACTCACCGACCGTCCCGAACCCGCGTTACGCCAGCAGTTGTCCGCCGCCACGGGGCGCCTGCCGCAGGCCGCGAGCCTGGCCACGCTGGCGCTGCCGGCGCAGTTGCTGCAGCAGCGCCCCGACCTCGCCGCCGCGAGCGCTGCCGTGGAAGCTGCCGCGGCCGACGTGGCAGCCGCGCGTGCCGACGAGCGTCCACGCCTGAGCTTCGCCGGCTCCTTACAGCTGTCCACGCTGCGAAGCGGCGGCGTCAGCACCGACGGCAGTGTCTGGAGCATCGGCCCCTTGCAGCTCAGCTTGCCGCTGTTC
Source organism: Rubrivivax sp. (assembly GCA_044372085.1). Classification (GTDB taxonomy): domain Bacteria; phylum Pseudomonadota; class Gammaproteobacteria; order Burkholderiales; family Burkholderiaceae_C; genus Rubrivivax. Next base: position 21,516 of record JBILSM010000022.1, on the reverse strand, counting down.
GACGGCGGCAGCCGCCGTGCCGCCACCGCCGCCCAGCAGGCCGCCTACGACGAGGCCGTGGCCCAGTTGCAGGGCGGCGTGCGCCGCGCCCTGCGCGAGGTGGAGACCGCCCTCGTGGCCCTGGCCGCCACGGCGGCGCGAGAACGTGACGTGATGGCTGCCGCGACCGACTTTGAAGCCTCGCTCACCGCCACCGAGGCGCGCCAGCGTGGCGGCCTGGCCAGCCTGCTGGACCTGGAGGCCGCGCGCCGCAACGCCCTGGCGGCCCGCAGCACCGTCATCGAGTTGCAGCGCGAACGCGCCTCGGCCTGGATCGCCCTCTACCGCAGTCTGGGCGGTGGCTGGACACCGGCCGAGGCCGTGCCCGCTGCCCTGACTCCGCAACACCCGACCCCGAGCACCCGACCATGAATGTTTCAACTTCGCAGATGAAGCCCCTGGTGCTGGCTGCGGCCGCGCTGTTGCTGGCCGCCGGTGGCGCTACCGCGCTGCTGGTGCATGCGCAGGACAACAAGGCCCCGGCCGCCGCCGCGCCGCGCCCCGCGCTTACCGTGACCGCGACAACACCGCTGCGTGCCACCGTGGCCACGGCGGTGGCGGCCAACGGCAACATTGCTGCCTGGCAGGAGGCCATCGTCGGTGCGGAGGCGAACGGCATGCGCCTTGCCGACGTGCTGGTGAACGTGGGCGATGTGGTGCGCAAGGGTCAGGTGCTGGCACGTTTTGACAGCGCCATGGCCCAAGCCGATCTCGCGCAAAGCCGCGCCACCGTGGCCGAGGCCGAGGCCCACCTCGCCGAGGCCGCCGCCAATGCGCAGCGGGCGCGTGACCTGCAGACCAGCGGTGCACTCAGCGCGCAGCAGGTGGCGCAACTGCTCACCGCCGAACGCACCGCGCAGGCGCGGCTGGAGGCTGTCAAGGCCGCGCAGCAGGTGCAGCAACTGCGCCTGCTGCACGCCGAGGTACTGGCGCCCGACAGCGGCGTCATCAGCGCGCGCAGCGCCACCTTGGGCGCTGTGGTGCCGGCGGGCAGCGAGCTCTTCCGCCTGATCCGCCAGGGCCGGCTGGAATGGCGTGGCGAGGTCGCTGCCGCCGAGCTGACGCAGATCCGACGCGGCCAGAAAGTGAAGGTCGACGCCAGCGGCGCACCCGTCACCGGCACGGTGCGCCAGGTGGCGCCGACCGTGGACGCCGCCACGCGCAACGCGCTGGTCTACGTCGACCTGCCTGACACGGGTGGGCGGCTGAAGGCGGGCATGTTCGCGCGCGGCGAGTTCGCCACTGGCAGCAGCACTGCGCTGACCTTGCCTCAGAGTGCGGTGCTGCTGCGCGACGGCTTCAGCTACGTCTTCACCGTGGCCGCCGACGGCCGCGTGACGCAGGGCAAGGTCAGCATTGGCCGCCGCAGCGGCGACCGGGTCGAGATCCTGCAGGGCCTGGAGGAGAAGGCCCGTGTGGTGGCCAGTGGCGGCGGCTTCCTCGCCGATGGCGACACCGTGCGCGTGGTCGAGGCGGCTGCGGCCGTGAAGCCGGCCGTGCTGAAGTGACCTGCACCGGAGTCCTGCCATGAATGTGTCCGCTTGGTGCATCAAGAACCCGATCCCGTCGGTGATGCTGTTCGTGATGCTGACGCTGGCCGGCCTGCTGGGCTTCCAGCAGATGAAGATCCAGCAGTTCCCCGACATCGACCTGCCGACGATCAACATCACCGCCAGCCTGCCCGGCACTGCGCCGGCGCAGATGGAAACCGAGGTCGCGCGCAAGCTCGAGAACGCCGTCGCCTCGCTGACGGGCGTGAAGAACATTTACACCAAGGTGCAGGACGGCACGGCCGTCGTGACGGTGGAGTTCCGCCTCGAGAAGCCCACGCAGGAGGCGCTTGACGACGTGCGCAGCGCCGTCAGCGGCGTGCGCGCCGACCTGCCTGCCGAATTGCGTGACCCCGTCATCACCAAGCTCGACCTCGCCGGCGCGCCCATCCTGACCTACACCGTGGCCTCCAGCCGCATGGACGACGAGGCGCTGTCCTGGTTCGTTGACAACGAGGTCAAGAAGGCCCTGCTGGCCGTGCGCGGCGTGGGTGCCGTCAACCGGGTGGGTGGCGTCACGCGCGAAGTGCGCGTGGAGCTTGACGCGGCCAAGCTGCTGGCCCTGGGCCTGAGCGCGGGCGACATCACCCGACAGTTGCGCGCGGTGCAGACCGACGCGCCGGGAGGCCGTGCCGACGTGGGCGGTATCGAGCAGAGCGTGCGCACCATCGCCACGGTACAGAGTGCCGAGCAACTGGCGCGGCTGGAGCTGGCGCTGCCCAGCCCGCCGGGACGGCGCGTTCGCCTGGACCAGGTGGCCACCGTCACCGACACCGTGGCCGAGGTGCGCATCGGCGCGCTCATCAATGGGCAGCCCGCTGTCGCCTTCGAGATCCTGAGGAGCCGTGGCGCGGGCGAGACGGACGTGGCCACCGGCGTGCGCGCCAAGCTCGAGACCCTGCGTGCCGAGCACCCCGACATCGTCATCACCGAGGCCTTCAACTTCGTCGAGCCCACGGTAGAGAATTTCCACGGCAGCATGTACCTGCTGCTGGAGGGCGCCATCCTCGCGGTGGTGGTGGTCTGGTTCTTCCTGCGCGACTGGCGTGCCACGCTGGTGGCGGCCACGGCACTGCCGTTGTCCATCATCCCGGCCTTCGCGGTGATGCATTTCGTCTTCGGCTTCACGCTCAATGTCGTCACGCTGCTGTCCATGAGCCTGGTGGTGGGCATCCTGGTGGACGACGCCATCGTCGAGATCGAAAACATCATGCGCCACCTGCGCATGGGCAAGACGCCGTTCGAGGCGGCGATGGAGGCGGCCGACGAGATCGGCCTGGCGGTCATCGCCACCACCTTCACGCTCATCGCGGTGTTCCTGCCCACGGCCTTCATGGCTGGCGTGCCGGGCAAGTTCTTCGTGCAGTTCGGCTGGACAGCGGCCATCGCGGTGTTCTTCAGCCTGGCGGTGGCGCGCATGCTCACGCCAATGATGGCAGCCTACATCCTCAAGCCTCCCAAGGCCGAGCACACCGACCCAGCGTGGATGACGCGCACCATGGGCTGGGCCGCCTGGTGCCTGAAGCACCGAGTCGCCACGCTGTTTGCGGCCACTGTCTTTTTCGTTGGCAGCTTCGGCCTCGTGCCGCTGCTGGGCACCGGGTTCATTCCGCCCGACGACATCAACCAGACGCAGGTGACGGTGACGCTGCCGCCTGGCAGCACCTATGCGCAGACGCTGGCCGCCGCCGAGCAGGCGCGTGTGCTGGTGCAGAAGAACCCGCACGTGAAGCTGGTCTACACGGCGGTGGGTGGCGGCAGCACAGGCGCGGACACCTTCACGCCCGGCAGCGGCCTGGCCGAGGTGACCAAGGCCACGCTGACGCTGAACCTCACGCACCGCAGCGAACGCAGCTCCCTCTTCGGAGCCAAGACCAGCAAGCAGGACATCGAGGCTGAGCTTCGCTCCTTGCTGGCGGACCTGCCGGGTGCGCGCGTGAAGGTGGGTTTCGGCGCCAGCTCCGAGAAGTACGTGCTGGTGCTGGCCGGCGCCGATGGCCACACGCTGCAGCAGCACGCGGCCGTGGTGGAGAAGGAGTTGCGCACCATCCCTGGCATCGGGGCGGTGACCAGTTCGTCCAGCCTGGTGCGGCCGGAGCTCATCGTGCGGCCGGACAGCGCCAAGGCGGCCGACCTGGGCGTGACGAGCGCGGCCATCGCCGAAACGCTGCGCATCGCCACCGCGGGCGACTACGACCAGAGCCTGCCCAAGCTCAACCTGAGCCAGCGCCAGGTGCCCATCGTCGTGCGCCTGCCGGCCCGTGCGCGCACCGACCTCGCGCTGCTTGAGCGCCTGCCGGTGCCCGGCACGAACGGCCCGGTGATGCTGGGCAACGTGGCCACGCTGGAGCTGGGCAGCGGCCCGGCCAGCATCGACCGCTACAACCGCCAGCGCAACATCAACTTCGAGATCGAGCTCAACCAGCAGCCGCTGGGCGCCGTCAAATCTGCCGTGCTGGCCCTGCCCAGTCTGCGGAACTTGCCTGCCGGCGTGACGCAGACCGAGATCGGCGACGCCGAGGCCATGGGCGAGTTGTTCGCCAGCTTCGGTCTGGCCATGCTTACCGGCGTGCTGTGCATCTACGTGGTGCTGGTGCTGCTGTTCAAGGACTTCGTGCAGCCGGCCACCATCCTGGGTGCGCTGGTGCTGTCGATCCCGGGGGCCTTCCTGGCCCTGTTCGTCACGCAGACGGCGATCTCCATGCCCAGCATGATCGGCTTGATCATGCTCATGGGCATTGCCACGAAGAACTCGATCCTGCTGATCGATTACGTGATCATCGCGCGGCGCGACCACGGCCTGGCGCGCTTCGAGGCCGTGCTCGACGCCTGCCACAAGCGGGCGCGGCCCATCGTCATGACCACCATCGCCATGGGCGCGGGCATGCTGCCCATTGCCATCGGCATGGGCACCGACCCGAGCTTCCGCGCGCCCATGGCCATCGTCGTGATCGGCGGACTGATCACGTCCACCTTCCTGAGCCTGCTGGTGATCCCGGTGCTCTACACCCTGGTGGATGACCTGATCCGGCTGCTGGGCCGTCTGCGCCGCCGGCGGCAGGTGCAAGCGCCAGTCAGCCCGGCTGCTTGACCACGGCGTAGCGCTCCAGGGTCCGCAGCCGGGCCTGGTCGTGCTGCACGATGGGCGTCGGGTAGTCCCGGCCGAGCGCCACGCCCGCGGCCGCCAGGTCCACAGGGCGGGCCTGCCAGGGGGCGTGCAGGGCGGCGTCCGGCAGGCCGGCCAGGGCTGGCAGGTAGCGGCGGATGAAGCGGCCCTGGGGGTCGAACTTCTCGCTCTGGTTGACCGGGTTGAAGATGCGGAAGTAGGGCTGCGCGTCGCAGCCGCTGGAGGCCGCCCACTGCCAGCCCCCGTTGTTGGCCGCGAGGTCAAAGTCGTTGAGCTTCTCGGCGAAGTAGGCCTCACCGCGCCGCCAGTCCAGCCCCAGGTCCTTGGTCAGGAAGCTGGCCACCACCATGCGCAGGCGGTTGTGCATGTAGCCGGTTTCGTTGAGCTGGTGCATGGCCGCGTCCACCAGGGGGTAGCCCGTCCGGCCCTCGCACCAGGCGGCAAACAGTGCGTCGGCGGCCTTGCCGGTCTCCCAGCGGATGCGGTCGTACTCGGGCTTGAAGGCCTGGCCCACCACCCGGGGGTGGTGGTGCAGCACCTGGTGATAGAAGTCTCGCCAGACGAGTTCCGACAGCCAGACCTGTGCACCCGCCGAGCCCGCCTGCACACGCGACCAGGCCTCGCGCGCCAGCTGGCGCACCGACACCGTGCCGAACCGCAGGTGGGTGCTGAGGTAGCTGGGGCCCTTGACGGCGGGGAAGTCGCGCGTGTCGTGGTAGCGGTCGATGCGCTCGTCCAGAAAGTCGGTCAGCAGCTCTTGCGCCCCTGTGCAGCCGGCGGGCAGGCGCAGCGTGCGCAGGTTGGTGGGCTGAAAGCCCAGCTCGGCCAGCGCGGGTACACCCATCCGCAGCCCCTGGGCCTGCAGTCGCTCCGGCAGTGGCGCCAGGGCGTGGGTCAGCGGGGCCACGGGGTGTGGCGCCAGGGGGCCACCGGCATGCGACGGATCTGTTGCCGCTGTCAGGGCGCGCAGCCAGCTGTTCTTGTAGGGCGTGAACACGCCGTAAGGGGTGCCACCCGCCGTCAGGATCTCGCTGCGCTCGAAGACCACGTGGTCCTTGACGGTGTGCAAGGCAATGCCCACGCGGGCCAGGCGGCCCCGGACCTGCGCGTCGCGGGTCAGGGCGTAGGGGTCGTCGTCATGGCTGGCGTAGACCGCCTGCACGCCGAGTTGTTCGGCGAGCGCCGGGAGTTCATCAACGGCACGGCCGTGGCGGCAGATCAGGCCCACATCCGCTGCGCCCGCCACGCCATGAGACTCGGCCAGGGCGCGCAATTCCGCGTCCAGCACGGCCAGGCTGTCGCGCAGGAACTCGACGCGCCGGTCGGTGCGCGGCAGGGCGTCCAGGATGGCCGTGTCGAAGACAAAGACACACCAGACGCGGCGCGCGGCCTTCAGGGCCTGGTGCAGCGCCGCATGGTCGTCCACGCGCAGGTCCCGGCGCAGCCACACCAGGGCGCTGGAAAGCAGGTCTGCGCAAGGGGATGCATCCATGTCTGGAAGTGTCGCCGGGAATAGAATCGGCAGCATGTCCACGGACGCGATCAACCTCACCAACCAGTTCCTCATTGCCATGCCCGGCATGGCCGACGAGAACTTCTCGCGTACCGTCATCTACCTGTGCGAGCACTCCAAGAACGGCGCGCTGGGCCTGGTGATCAACCGCCCCACCGACATCACGCTCAAGAGCCTGTTCGAGAAGGTCGAACTCTCGCTGGACCGTGACGAATTGGCGCAGCAGCCGGTGTTTTTCGGTGGTCCCGTGCAGACCGAGCGGGGCTTCGTGCTGCATGAAAAGACAGGTACCGAGCAAAGTCCCTACACCTCCACGTTGTCGATCGCCGGTGGCGGTCTCGAGATGACCACCAGCAAGGACGTGCTCGAGGCCCTGGCCAACGGCGCCGGTCCCAGGCGGCTGATGGTCACCTTGGGCTACAGCGGCTGGTCGGCCGGGCAACTGGAAGAGGAGATCGGCCGCAACGGCTGGCTGACCGTGGACGCCGATCCGAAGGTCATCTTCGACACGCCCGTGGAAGAGCGATACCAGCGCGCGTTGTCGCTCCTGGGTTTCGATCCGCTGATGCTCAGCCAGGAGGCCGGGCATGCCTGAGCGCCCGGCGTCACGCTCCGGCCCCACGGCTTCGCCCTTCCAGCCCGCTTCCTTTCTGTGTTTTGACTTCGGCACCCGCCGGGTCGGGGTGGCCACCGGTAACACCTTGCTGCGCTCGGCCCAGCCCCTGAAGACCCTGCAGGCCGAGGGTGATGCCCGCTTCGCCGCCATTGCCGGCCTGATCAGTCAGTGGCAGCCTTGCGCCCTGGTGGTGGGCGTGCCATTCCACCCTGACGGTGCGGCCCACGAGAACACCCGCCGCGCGCAGCGCTTCGCGCGCCAGCTGCACGGCCGCTTTCGCCTGCCCGTGCACGAGGTCGACGAGCGCTACACCACCACCGAGGCGCTGGCCGCAGGCGCGGCTGATGCCGATGCCGCGGCGGCGGCGCTCATCCTGGAGCAGTTCCTGCGCAGCCTGGACGCCGGTGAGCCGCCCGGGTCCGAGCTTTCCACCGCCATGACCCCCTTGCCGGACCCCGCCCATGCTGCAGCTTGACGCCGAAGCGCTTTACGCCGATCTGCGCCAGGGTGTGCGCGGCCTGATGAAGGCGGAGGCCGCGCTGGTGGGCATCTGGTCGGGCGGGGCCTGGCTGGCCGAGCGGCTGCAGGCGGACCTGGGGCTGGCGGGGCGCCATGGCGTGATCTCCAGCACCCTGCACCGCGACGACTTCGGTTCGCGCGGCCTGGCCGGGGCGGACACCACCGATCTGCCCTTTGCCATCGAAGGCCGTCACATCGTGCTGGTGGACGACGTGCTCTACACCGGCCGCACCATCCGCGCCGTGGTCAACGAGCTGTACGACTTCGGGCGCCCGGCCAGCGTGCAACTGGCCGTGCTGGTGGACCGGGGCGGCCGTGAGCTGCCGATCGCCGCGGCCTACGCTGCGGCGCGCATTGCCGTGCCGGCCACGCAGCGGCTGTCGCTGACCCGGGAGCCCTCCGGGCGCTTCAGCTTTCTGGTCCGGGACAAGGGAGAAAGAGGCTGATGCTCTCGCGCCGCAATCCACAGCTCAACCGTCATGGCGAGCTGATCCACCTGCTGTCCATCGAGGGCCTGCCCAAGGCCGTGCTCCTGCAGCTGCTGGACACCGCCGGCACCTTCCTGTCAGTCAACGACCGTGAGGTCAAGAAGGTGCCGCTGCTGCGCGGCAAGAGTGTGTTCAACCTCTTCTTCGAGAACAGCACGCGCACGCGCACCACCTTCGAGATCGCGGCCAAGCGGCTGTCGGCCGACGTGTTGAATCTCGACATCGCGCGATCGTCCACTGCCAAGGGCGAGAGCCTGCTCGACACCATCGCCAACCTGTCGGCCATGCATGCCGACATGTTCGTCGTGCGCCACAGCGAGAGCGGTGCGCCCTACCTCATCGCCCAGCACTGCGCGCCGCACGTGCATGTGGTGAACGCGGGCGATGGTCGCCATGCTCACCCCACGCAGGGGCTGCTGGACATGTACACGATCCGCCACTACAAGCGCGATTTTTCCAAGCTCACGGTGGCCATCGTGGGCGACATCGTGCACTCGCGCGTGGCGCGCTCCGACATCCACGCGCTCACCACTCTGGGCGTGCCGGAGATCCGCGCCGTGGGCCCGCGCACCCTGGTGCCGGGCGACCTGCGCGACATGGGCGTGCGGGTGTGCCATGACATGGCCGAGGGCATTCGCGACGCCGACGTCATCATCATGCTGCGGCTGCAGAACGAGCGCATGAGCGGCGCCATGCTGCCCAGCGCCGGTGAGTTCTTCAAGACCTTCGGCCTCACGCCCGAGAAGCTGGCGCTGGCCAAGCCCGACGCCATCGTCATGCACCCCGGCCCCATCAACCGAGGTGTGGAGATTGACTCGCGCGTGGCCGATGGCGCCCAGAGCGTCATCCTGCCGCAGGTCACCTTTGGCATTGCCGTGCGCATGGCGGCCATGTCCATCATTGCGGGGAACGAGGCATGAAGATCGTCATCCGCCACGGCCGCGTGATCGACCCCGCCAGCGGGCGCGACGAGGTGACCGATGTGCGCATCGCCAGCGGTCGCATCGTGGGCATCGGCCCCGTGCCGGCCGACTTCGGTGCCGATCGGGTGCTGGAGGCCACCGGCTGCATCGTCGCTCCCGGCCTGGTCGATCTCGCTGCGCGCCTGCGCGAGCCGGGCCTCGAACACGAGGGCATGCTGGAGAGCGAGCTGGCGGCTGCCGCAGCGGGCGGCGTCACCAGCCTGGTGTGCCCGCCCGACACCGACCCCGCGCTCGACGAGCCCGGCCTGGTGGAGATGCTCAAGTTCCGTGCCCGCAAGCTCAGCCGCTGCCGGCTGTTTCCGCTGGGCGCGCTGACCCGCGGCCTGAAGGGCGAGGCGCTGACCGAGATGGCGGAGCTCACCGAGGCCGGCTGCGTGGGCTTCTCGCAGGCAGAGGTGGCGCTGACCGACACCCTGGTGCTGCAGCGCGCGCTGCAGTACGCCGCCACCTTCGGCTACGCCGTGTGGCTGCGCCCGCAGGACCACTGGCTGGGCCAGGGCGTGGCCGCCAGCGGCGCCATCGCCACGCGGCTGGGCCTGTCGGGCGTGCCGGTGGCGGCCGAGACCATCGCCCTGCACACCCTCTTCGAACTGGTGCGGGTGACGGGTGCCCGGGTGCACCTGTGCCGCCTGTCCAGCGCCGCGGGCGTGGCCCTGCTGCGCGCGGCCAAGGCCGAGGGCCTGCCGGTGACGGCGGATGTCAGCATCAATTCCTTGCACCTGACGGATGTGGACATCGGCTACTTCAATCCCGCCATGCGCCTGAACCCGCCCCTGCGCCAGCAGCGCGACCGGGACGCGCTGCGCGCCGCGCTGGCCGACGGCACCATCGACGCCCTGGTCAGCGACCACATGCCCGTGGGCACCGACGAGAAGCACCTGCCGTTTGCAGAGGCCATGCCGGGTGCCACCGGGCTGGAGCTGCTGCTGAGCCTGGCGCTGAAGTGGGGCGCTGAGGCCGGCCCGGGCGACGAGGGCCTGCGCCGAGCCTTGTCGGTCGTGACCGCAGGACCCGTTCGCGTGCTGGGTACGGCCGTGGGCTCGCTGGCCGAGAGCGCCGGGCGGCTGGTCGAGGGCGGCGTGGCCGATGTCTGCGTCTTCGACCCGCAGGCCACCTGGACCGTCACGGCCGACGGCCTGCGCAGCCAGGGCAAGCACACCCCGTTCGCGTTCGAGCACGGTGGGGTGCAGATGCCCGGCCGTGTGCGCGCCACGCTGGTGGCGGGCACCGTGGCCTACGAAGCCGCCGGCTGAGGGCGCCGCCTTGCACTCCCTGTGGCGCCTGGCCGTTCGCGCCCCTTGGCGCCTGGTGCGGGCGGTGGTGCATGTGCTGCATGGCGTGGCGTGGGTGCTGTGGGGCTTCCCGCGCATGGATGCGGCTGGCCGTCAGGCCCGCATCGCCTGGTGGGCACGCAAGATGTTCGCCGTGCTGGGCATGGGCCTGGAGGTGCGGGGCGTTTTTCGGCCCGGCGCCAAGCTGATCGTGGCCAACCACATCTCCTGGCTGGACATCATGGCCGTGCATACCGTGTGCCCGCAGGCCCGCTTCGTCTCCAAGGCCGATGTCCAGGCCTGGCCGCTGGTCGGGCGCCTGGTGGGGGCGGCCGGCACCTTGTACATCGTCCGTGAGAAGGCCCGCGACGCGCTGCGCGTCGTGCACCAGATGGCCGATGCCTTGTCCTCGGGCGACACCGTGGCCGTCTTTCCGGAAGGCACCACGGGCCATGGGCACGAACTGCTGCCCTTTCATGCCAATCTGTTGCAGGCGGCCATCGCCACCCAGGTGCCGGTGCAGCCGGTAGCCCTGCGCTACGCCGATGAGCTGCACGCGGTCAGCCCGGCGGCCGATTACACCGGCACCATCTCCCTGGCACGCAGCCTGTGGCTGCTGGCGGGGGCGCAGGGCCTCAAGGTTCGGGTGGAGATCCTGTCCGCCGAGGGTGTGCGCCACGCTGACCGGCGCGCGCTGGCCGCCCATTTGCGCGAGGAAATTGCGGACGCGCTTGAGCGCATGGACGAAAGACCCGCCGCGACGGTCTTCACCCCATGAACGGCGACACCCTCTCGATCCGCCGCGTGGGCATCGACACCTGGCGCGAGAGCGTGGCCTTCCTGCACCGGGACTGCCCCGTGGTGCGCGCGGCGGGTTTCCAGGCCCTGTCCAAGGTCAAGGTGCAGGCCAATGGCCGAACCCTCTTTGCCGTGCTCAACGTGGTGGACGATGCGGCGATCGTCGGGCCACTCGAACTGGGCCTGAGCGAGGATGCCTTCACCCGGCTGGGCGTGGCCCCGGGCCATGCAGCACACATTGACCAGGCCGAGCCGCCGTCCTCCATCGCCGCGCTGCACCGCAAGATCGCCGGTGAGCGGCTCGGGCGCGAGGACCTGCGCGCCGTGGTGCAGGACATCGCCGCGGCGCGCTATTCCAAGATCGAGCTGGCCGCCTTTGTCGTGGCCACCAACCAGTTCGAACTCGACCGCGACGAGGTGCTGCACCTGACCGAGGCCATGATCAGCGTGGGCCGCCGCCTGGACTGGCGCACCGAGATCGGCGGCGGGCCGGTGGTGGACAAGCACTGCATCGGCGGCATTCCCGGCAACCGCACTTCGATGCTGGTGGTGCCCATCGTTGCCGCGCACGGCATGCGCTGCCCCAAGACGTCCTCGCGCGCCATCACCTCACCGGCCGGCACGGCCGACACCATGGAGGTGCTGGCGCAGGTGGAGCTGCCTCTGCAGCGCCTGCAGGAGATCGTGCGCGCCACCCACGGTTGCCTGGCCTGGGGCGGCACCGCCGATCTCTCGCCCGCCGACGACATCCTCATCTCGGTGGAGCGGCCCCTGGCCATCGACTCACCGGGCCAGATGGTGGCCTCCATCCTGTCCAAGAAGATCGCCGCGGGTTCCACCCACCTGGTGCTGGACATCCCCGTGGGCCCCACTGCGAAGGTACGCAGCATGCCGGCGGCGCAGCGGCTCAAGCGCTTGTTCGAGGTGGTGGCCTCGCGCCTGGGGCTGGAGCTGGACGCGGTGATCACCGACGGGCGCGAGCCCATCGGCCGCGGAATCGGCCCGGTGCTGGAGGCCCGCGATGTCATGCAGGTGCTGCAGAACCATCCTGATGCGCCGCAGGACCTGCGGCAGAAATCGCTGCGCCTGGCTGGCCGCGTGATCGAGTTCGACCCCGACGTGCGCGGAGGCGAGGGCTACCGCATCGCCCGCGACATTCTGGATTCCGGCCGCGCCCTGGCCAGCATGAACGCCATCATCGACGCGCAGGGCCGACAGGCAGCGCCGCCGCTGCTGGGCGACAAGGTGTTCGATCTGCGGGCAGCGTCAGACGGCGTGGTGGTGGGCATCGACAACCTGCGCCTGGCCCGGATCGCGCGCGCATGCGGCGCGCCGCAGGTGCCCGGGGCAGGGGTGGACCTGCGCGTCAAGCTGGGCGATACCGTCAAGTCCGGTGACCCCTTGTACAGGCTCCACGCCCGGTTCGAGGCCGACTTCAGCTTCGCCTGCCGCATGGCGCAGCAGGACAGCGGCTACCGCCTGGGCCGCGCCGACCAGGTACCGCGCGAGTTCGCCCCCGAGACCTTCTGACGGTTTGACGCTTTGACGGCCTGACAGCCTGACAGCCTGACAGCTGCGCGGCAAGCGTTGCCGTCGGCTTCAGGCCTTGCCCTGGCTGGCCACCGCTGCGGCCGCCCGCGCGGCGGCTTCGGGGTCGCCCAGGTAGTAGTGGCGGATCGGCTTCAGCGCCTCGTCCAGTTCGTAGACCAGGGGAATGCCGTTGGGAATGTTCACGCCGACGATGTCGCCATCGGAAATGCCGTCCAGGTACTTGACCAGCGCCCGCATGCTGTTGCCGTGCGCGGCCACCAGCACGCGCTGGCCGCTGCGGATGGCCGGTGCCAGCCGCTCGTTCCAGCAGGGCATCACGCGCGCCACGGTATCCTTCAGGCATTCCGTCAGCGGCACCTGCCCCGGCGCAAGCTGCGCGTAGCGGGGATCATGGCGCTGACCCCGGGGGTCGTCGGCATCCAGCGAGGGCGGCGGCGTGTCGTAACTGCGGCGCCAGACCAGCACCTGCTCGTCACCATACTGGCGCGCCATGTCGGCCTTGTTCAGGCCCTGCAAGGCACCGTAATGCCGCTCGTTCAGGCGCCAGTCGTGCTGCACCGGCAGCCAGGTGCGCTCCATGCTGTCCAGGCAGTGCCACAGCGTCCAGATGGCGCGCTTGAGCACCGAGGTGTAGGCGACGTCGAACTCGAGGCCGGCGTCCTTGAGCAACTGGCCCGCCTGGCGGGCCTGGGTCACGCCGGTGTCGGTCAGCGGCACGTCGGTCCAGCCCGTGAATCGGTTCTCCAGGTTCCAGGTGGACTCTCCGTGGCGGATGAGGACGAGCTTGTGCATGGGTGGGGCGCCAGGCGGCGGCGGGTGTGGGGTCAAGGGCGGGGCCGCGCCCTCGGGCACGGACGTGGAATCTTACAATCCGCGGTTTTGCGCTCCTGACGGAATTGCCGTGAACTTCTTCATCGAGAACTGGCTCCTCATCGCTGTGGCTTTTGTCTCCGGCGGCATGCTGGTATGGCCCCTGGCGCGAGGTGGTGGAGGCGCCGGCGCCGTGGGTGCCTCCGAGGCCGTGCGATTGATGAACCGCGAGAAGGCGGCCTTGATCGACGTCAGCGAGCCGCGCGAGTTCGACACCAGCCACGCGGCACAGGCCCGCAACGTGCCCATCGGCCAGTTGGAGACCTCCAAGGACCTGCCCTCCAACAAGGCGCTGCCGCTGGTGGTTCTGTGCCCCACGGGCGCGCGCTCTGGCCGTGCCGCGGCAACGCTGCGCAAGATGGGGTACGCCAACGCGCGAGCGCTGGCAGGCGGCACCAATGCCTGGCGGGATGCGGGCCTGCCCATCGAGAAGTCCGGCCCCGCAGCCGCCTGAAACCCGTGGCGGCCCCGCGCTGAGCTTGGCCCAAGGTGCTGTCGTCAATGGTCTCGTCGGCCGGGAGCGGGACGGGTCTCGCGGCGACTGCAAGCCCCCAGGCCTGCGGCCTTCGCCCTGAAACGTGAAAATCTCGGTCCTTTCTTGCTGACCCGCGTCACCGCCATGAACGACGTTCGCATGTACACCACCCAGGTCTGCCCTTACTGCGTGCGCGCCAAGGCGCTGCTCAAGCAGCGGGGGGTGGAGCAGATTGACGAGATTCGCATCGACCTGGACCCCGCCCAACGCGACCACATGATGGAGATCACGGGCCGCCGCACGGTTCCCCAGATCTTCATCGGCACCACCCATGTGGGCGGCTGTGATGACCTCATCGCCCTGGACCAGCGCGGCGGCCTGTTGCCGCTGCTGCAGGCGGCCTGAGCGCGGCGCGGACTTGCGTTCCGTCCGGTGCCCCGTCGCCTGACGGGGACATAATCGCCCGCCCTGCAGGGCGCGTTCAGGCTGTCGGACGGCCGGGTCCGGGGCTTGGCGGTCTCGTCTGGCACCTGACCCTTGTCCGGCACCGGCAGGAACTTCAGCGAGCTCGATACCTTTCCCTCACGATCCCCCCACCACCCGAGTACCCCCATGGCCGATCAAGACCTGACCCCTGTGTTCCAGATCCAGCGCATATACCTGAAGGATCTGTCGCTGGAGCAGCCGAATTCCCCGCAGATTCTGGTGGAACAGGCCCAGCCGCAGGTCGACATCAACCTGGGCGTGGGCGCCGAGCCTGTGGCCGACGGGGTATTCGAAGTCACGGTCACCGCCACGGTGACGACCAAAGTGGGGGACCGTGCCTTGTTCCTGGTGGAGGCCAAGCAGGCCGGCATCTTCGAGATCCGCAACATCCCGGACGACCAGATGCAGGGCCTGATCGGCATCGTCTGCCCGCAGATGATCTATCCCTACCTGCGCGCCATCATCTCGGATATCTGCACCCGGGCCGGCTTCCCGCCCATCCTGCTGACCGAGGTGAATTTCCAGGCCATGTTCGAGTCGCAGCAGCAGGCGGCCTCCTCGGAGACCGGGTCGGGCATCATCACCAGCCTGAACTGAGCCTGCCCCGCGTCAAGCACGGCGGGCAAGGCTGCGTCTGGTTCGGGAACCCGCATGAAGTTGTCGGTGCTCGGGGCGGGTGCCTGGGGTACGGCGCTGGCCCATTGCGCGGCCGCCCGTCACGACGTGCTGCTCTGGGCGCGGGACCCGGTCCAGGCGGACCACTTACAGCGCCATCGGCGTAACGATCGCTACCTGCCGGGCGTGGACCTCGACCCGCGTCTGCGCATCACCGATGTGTGGAGCGCTGCCGCGCAGCACGGGTCAGAAGGCCTGACCATCATCGGCACCCCCATGAGCGGGCTGCGCGAGGTCTTGCAGAGGCTGTCACCGCAATCCCCCGTGCTCTGGCTGTGCAAGGGTTTCGAGGCCGGCTCTGGCGCCCTGGGGCACGAGATCGCCCAGAGCCTGCGCCCGGGCGGTGCTTCGGGCGTGCTGTCGGGCCCGAGCTTCGCTCTGGAAGTGGCGCAAGGTCGCCCGACGGCCTTGGTGGCGGCCAGCAGCGACCCCACCCTGTGCCAGCAGGCCGTGCAGGCGTTTCACGGCGGCGCCTTGCGCATCTACACCTCGCAAGACCCCACCGGGGTGGAGGTGGGCGGCGCGGTCAAGAACGTCATGGCCATTGCCACAGGCATCCTCGACGGCCTGGCGGCACAGGCCACAACCCCCACCGCGCCCGGCTTGAATGCGCGCGCCGCCCTCATCACCCGGGGGCTCGCGGAAATCACCCGGCTGGGCATGGCCCTGGGCGCACGGGCCGAGACCTTCATGGGACTTTCCGGCCTAGGGGACCTGGTGCTCACGGCCACGGGCGCCCTGTCGCGCAACCGGCAGGTCGGCTTGATGCTGGCCGAAGGCCGCTCGCTTGATGAGGCCGTGGCCGCCCTCGGTCACGTGGCCGAGGGCGTTTATTCGGCCGCCACCGTCTTGGCGCGCGCGCAAGCCCTCGGTCTGGACATGCCCATCACCGCCGCCGTCGTCGACGTTCTGCAGGGACGGCTCGCACCCGCACAGGCCGTGGCCCGGCTCATGGCCCGGGATGCGCGGTCCGAAGGGACCTGAGTACCCCCAAGGTCCGGGTGGCGCCCGGCTGGGCTCCGCCGCGAAGGCGCAAGAAAGCTTCGAGCGGCGCGACGTCTTTCTGAGAAGGACTGCGCACTGCCCTTCAAGCCCCGCCCTCGTAGCCGCACTGCCGCCAGGCTTCGAACACCGCCACCGCCACCGCGTTGCTCAGGTTCAGGCTGCGCTGGCCCGCGCGCATGGGCAGCCGCACCCTGCAGTCCGGTGCAAAGCTGTCGCGCAGTGGGGCGGGCAGTCCGGCCGTCTCGCTGCCGAAGACCAGCCAATCCCCCGCGCGCCAGGTCACCTCGCCGAACGGCCGGGAGCCTCGCGTCGTGAAGGCGAACATGCGTGCAGGCTCGGGCTGGGCCTGCGCCAGCAACGCCAGCCAGCTGGCATGACGGCGCACGGCGGCGAACTCGTGGTAGTCGAGTCCGGCGCGGCGAAGCAACTTGTCTTCCATTGCAAAGCCCAGGGGCTCCACCAGATGCAGCGTGCAGCCGGTGTTGGCGGCCAGGCGGATGACGTTGCCCGTGTTGGGCGGGATCTCGGGCTGGACCAGGACGATGTGGAACATCAGCGGGCTCGTGCAATCGGTGTGGGATCGGGCGTGGAGTCGGGCGTTGTGGCGAGCGCTGTGACGGGCGGTGCGGCGGTGCGGAGCCATTCAGGGTGTGCGGGCCACCGTCCAGACATCCACGCTGGAGGCTCCTGCCAGCAGAAGGGTGCCGGTGGCCTCCCGCAGCGTAGCCCCTGTGGTCATGACGTCATCCACCAGGGCCACGCGTCGCCCCGCGACCTCCGGGTGCCGGCCCGGCGTCACCATGAACGCGCCGCGCAGGTTGCGGTTTCGTTCCTGCAGGGACAGGTCCACCTGGTGGGCGGTGTCCACGGGCCGCTGCAGCAGATCCGCCTGGCAGGCCAGGCCGAAAGTCTGGGCCAGCCGGCGCGCCAGTTCCCAGGACTGGTTGAAGCCGCGTTCCTGCAGCCGTGCCGCCGACAGGGGCACGGGCAGCACCAGATCCACGTCCAGCGCTTGCGGCGTCTGCCGAAGAGCCTCGGCCAACGGCCTGACCAACAGCCTGGCCAGGGCCACATCTCCTTTGAACTTGAAGTCGCCCACCAGATCGCTCCAGGGAAACGCGTAGTCCTGCGCGCACACCGCGCGCCTCCAGACGGGGGGCTGCGCCCTGCAGGCCCCGCACGTCGAAGGGACAGCCTCCGTCCCCGGCAGGGGCAGTCCGCAGGCCTGGCAGCGGTATTGCGGCACAGAAAAGCGCTGCAGGCAGGCGCCGCACAGGGTGCTCGCACCCCAGGTTCTGCAGATGCGGCAGCTGGAGGGCAGTCGGTCGATCAGATGGCGACTCAACATGGCGACTCAACATGGACGCCCGACAGGGCGACACCGCAGGAGCATGGGCGAGGTATTCAGCAAGGATCGAGACGTGGCGCGGACGCCGGGCCGGTCAATATACTGGGCCGGATGGACTTGCCAGGCTCACCGATTCCGCCGGCTGCGGGCGCGCGGCGGCCCGTCCAGTCCAGCGCGCTGGCGCGGGTGATCGGTCGGTGGCAGCGCGCCGATGGTGCGCCCTGGCTGCACGCCGAAGTCGCGCGGCGCATGGCCGAGCGCCTGTCCGTCATCAAGCTCCGTCCGCAGGTCATCCTCGACTGGGAGGCCCGGGTGGGCGGTGGGCGCCAGGCATTGCTGGCTGCCTACGAGCGCCGGGGGCCCCCGCCGCAGGTGCTGCCCGTGGAAAGCTTCCCGGCATCAGCCGCAGGCGAAGCCCACCCTTCTGACAAGCCGTCTGGCAAACCGTCTGGCAAACCGTGGTGGTCCCCGAGCCGTTGGCGCAGGGCCGGGCCGCCCGCGCTGGCGCCGACGCAGGTGGCTTCGGGCTCGGCCCAGCTGGTGTGGAGCAACATGGCGCTGCATGCTGTGGAAGACCCCTCCGCCACCATCGCGCAGTGGCACCGGGCCCTGGCGCTGGATGGTTTCCTGATGTTTTCCTGCCTCGGCCCGGGCAGCCTGCCGGAACTGCGATCGCTGTACGCGGCCAGGACCTGGGGCCCGCCCATGGCCCCGCTGGTGGACATGCACGATCTGGGGGACATGCTGGTGGCCGCAGGCTTCGCCGACCCCGTGATGGACCAGGAGCAGATCGTGCTGACCTGGGCCGACGCCACCGCCTGCCTGGACGAACTGCGCACCCTGGGGGCCAATGTCGACCCGCAGCGGTTCGCGGGGCTGCGCACGCCGCGCTGGCGCGATCAGTTGCTCGAAGCCCTGCGACAGACCGCGGCAAACAGAAGCGACGGGCGCATTGCGCTGACCTTCGAGGTGGCCTATGGCCATGCCTTCCGACCCCCGGCGCGCGCCCGGGTGACGGCAGAGTCTCGCGTGGACTTGGCAGACTTCCGGGCGATGGCGCGCGGCAGGCATCGCTGAGACCCTACTGGGTTCGCGCCGCGCGCTGCGGAGAGGCCCGCGTCGGGGCGTCGCTACGTTAGAATAAAGCCTGCTTTCTGAGGAGGAGGCGCAGCCCGCCATCATGGCGTGGACGGCTCCTGCTCTGGTCGAAACGCTAGCAGTCAGCACGCCGTCAGATTCCTCCCCGATGTCCGCCTCTGTCGCTTCACCCTCCTGGTACCCCCCGGCGTCGGCCGGCGCATGGCGCTTTGGCCGCGTGCTGCAGGCGCCGGGCCAGGCCGAAGGTGTCCAGTGGGTGCTGCGTCGCAACTGCTCTCTCACGCCGGGCCAGCTGGGCGGTTTCTACCTGTCCATGTGTCTGGTCTCGCTCATCATTGCCGCTGGCTTCGCGCTCAATGGCGCGCCGGTGGTGCTGTGGTTTGCCGGCATCGAGCTGGTGCTGTTGGCCGTGGCGCTTCTCTTCTACGCCCGCCATGCGGGCGATGCGGACACCGTCACGCTGACGGGGCAGTCGCTGACGGTGGAGCAATCGTGCGGTGCCGTTTGCACCTCCACACGCTTCAGGACGCCCTGGCTGTCGGTCGAGCCGCTCAATGGTGATGGTTCACTCATCGAGCTGGCTGGCCAGGGCCAGGCGGTGCGCATTGGCCGTTTCCTGCGCCCCGAAGCCCGAGCTGACTTCGCCCGTGAATTGCGCGCGGCCCTGCGCGCTTCCCTCCAGCCGGCTGCGGTTGCCGCTGACGCCTTTCCAGATCATTCCGCTTGAGTCCCAGAAGATGAAGACTTCACTCCCTTCCTGCACGCGTCCCTGGCACACGATGCTGCGCGCAGCGCTGGCCTTGGGGGCAAGCGCCCAGGCTTCGGTTGCGCTGGCAGTCAATGACCTGCCGGGCGGCCCGGCAGTGCGCCAGCTTGACCTGCACCCGGCGGTCACCAAGATCGCTGAACAGCAGCAGTGGTTGCACTACGTGGTCATGGGCATTTGCATCGTGATCTTCGTGGCGGTCTTCGGTGTGATGTTCTATTCCATCCTCAAGCACCGCAAGTCGGTCGGCCACAAGCCGGCCAACTTCCACGAGAGCCTGGGCGTGGAGATCGCCTGGACGGTCATTCCTTTCATCATCGTCATCGCCATGGGCGCGATGGCCACCCGCACGGTGGTCGCGATGAAGGACACGAGCAACGCGGACATCACCATCAAGGCCACTGGCTACCAGTGGAAGTGGGGATATGACTACCTGAAAGGGGAGGGTGAGGGCATCGGCTTTCTGTCCACCCTGGACAACTCGCACCGCCTGATGTCCGATTCCGGCAAGCCTGCACCCATGGACAACTACCTGCTGAAGGTGGACAACCCGCTGGTCGTGCCGGTGGACCGCAAGATCCGCATCATCACCACCGCCAACGATGTCATTCACGCCTGGATGGTGCCGGCCTTCGGCGTCAAGCAGGACGCGATTCCCGGCTTCGTGCGCGACACCTGGTTCCGCGCCGAGAAGACGGGCGACTTCTACGGCCAGTGCGCCGAGCTCTGCGGCAAGGAGCACGCCTACATGCCCATCCATGTGAAGGTGCTGTCGGCGCAAGACTATGCCAAGTGGGTGGAGGGCAAGAAGAAGGAAATGGCGGCCAAGGCCGATGACCCCACCAAGGTCTGGAAGCTGGAAGAGCTGGCCGCGCGTGGCGAGAAGGTCTACGCCGCCAACTGTGTGGCCTGCCACCAGGCCAGCGGCAAGGGTGCCGGCCCGATCAAGGCCCTGGATGGCTCGGCGCTGGTGCTGGACGCTGACAAGTCCAAGCAGATCGCGATCATGCTCAACGGCGCGGCCAACGGTGCCATGCCGGCCTGGAAGCAACTGTCTGACACCGAGATCGCTGCGGTGATCACCTACACCAAGAACAACTGGGGCAACAAGACCGGTCAGGTGGTTCAGCCTGCTGACATCGTCGCTGCGCGCAAGTGAAGAGCGCCTGAGTTGCCAAGCCCCCGAGCCACAGCGGCCACAGCCCCTACAGATTTCAG
This sequence comes from Rubrivivax sp., assembly GCA_044372085.1. Classification (GTDB taxonomy): domain Bacteria; phylum Pseudomonadota; class Gammaproteobacteria; order Burkholderiales; family Burkholderiaceae_C; genus Rubrivivax. The sequence goes on along the minus strand of JBILSM010000022.1, from coordinate 1,120 downwards.
ATCGAGGAACCTCCCATGAGCGCAGTTCTTGACCACCACGGCCACGCTGACGACCACGCGCACGATCACGGCCACCCCCACGGGTGGCGTCGCTGGGTCTTCGCCACGAACCACAAGGACATCGGCACGATGTACTTGTTGTTCTCGTTTGCCATGCTGATGGTGGGCGGCGTGCTGGCGCTGGGCATCCGCGCCGAGTTGTTCCAGCCCGGGCTGCAGTTCGTCAACCCCGAACTGTTCAACCAGCTCACCACCATGCACGGTCTGATCATGGTGTTCGGCGCCATCATGCCGGCCTTCGTGGGCTTTGCGAACTGGATGATCCCGCTGCAGATCGGCGCGGCGGACATGGCCTTCGCGCGCATGAATAACCTGAGCTTCTGGCTGTTGATCCCGGCCGCGCTCATGCTCGCGGGCTCCTTCTTCATGCCGGGCGGCGCACCCGCCGCGGGGTGGACGCTCTACGCCCCGCTGACCTTGCAGATGGGCCCGTCCATGGACGCGGCCATCTTCGCGATGCACATCATGGGCGCGAGTTCCATCATGGGCTCCATCAACATCATCGTCACCATCCTGAACATGCGCGCGCCTGGCATGACGCTGATGAAGATGCCGCTGTTCTGCTGGACTTGGCTGATCACGGCCTACCTGCTCATCGCCGTGATGCCGGTGCTGGCCGGTGCCATCACCATGACGCTGACCGATCGCCATTTCGGCACCAGCTTCTTCAACCCCGCGGGCGGCGGTGACCCCGTGATGTACCAGCACATCTTCTGGTTCTTCGGCCACCCCGAGGTCTACATCATGATCCTGCCGGCCTTCGGCATCGTCAGCGCCATCATCCCGGCGTTTGCGCGCAAGCCGCTGTTCGGCTACGCGTCCATGGTGTACGCCACGGCCTCGATTGCCATCCTGTCCTTCATCGTGTGGGCGCACCACATGTACACCACGGGCATGCCGGTGACGGGTCAGTTGTTCTTCATGTACGCGACCATGCTGATTGCCGTGCCCACGGGCGTGAAGATCTTCAACTGGATCGCCACGATGTGGAAGGGTTCGATGACCTTCGAAACGCCCATGCTGTGGTCGGTCGGCTTCCTGTTCGTGTTCACCATGGGCG
>JBILSM010000218.1:0-3720 GCA_044372085.1 Rubrivivax sp. | reverse complement strand
CCGGGTGCGTGGCCACCACCGGCAGGCCCAGCTCGGCCGCCAGCGGCACGCTGGCCTGCACCAGGGCCTCCTGCCCCGGAAGGCCCGCGCGCTGCAGTTCGATGTAGAAGCGCCCCGGAAACAGTTGAGCCAGGCGCTGCGCCACTGCCTTGGCGCGCTCGACATCCTGTCCCAGCAAGGCCTGACCCAGGGCGCCGTTCTCGGCGCCGGACAGGCACAACAGCCCGCCCGACAGGGTCTGCAGCCACTCCCACTTCACCCAGGCCTGCGCCTTGTGCACGTGAGTCGTCCAGGCCCGGGCCAGCAACTCGCTGAGGTTCAGATAGCCCTGGGAATCCTGCACCAGCACCAGCAAGCGAGTGGCCTGACGCTCGGTGCCCTCGGGCTGCATCCACAGGTCTGCGCCGACCAATGGCTTGATGCCCTTGTCCCTGCAGGCCTTGTACAGCTTCACGGCGCCGAACAGGTTGGCCAGGTCCGTGATGGCCAGCGCGGGCTGGCCGTCGCGCCGCGCCGCTGCCACGGCATCGTCGATGCGCAGGGTGCCATCGACCACGGAGAACTCGGTGTGCGTGCGCAGGTGGACGAAGCTCATCGGCTCATTGTAGGAACCGGACAGGGACCGGTCCGGGCCCAGCCTGAGCCCGCAATGCAACGAGGCCGACGCCTAGAATTCCGCCCGCCATGGACCCCATCCTGAACGTCAGCGCCTACCGCTTCGTGCCCGTGCACGACACCGCAGCGCTGCAGGCCAGTGTGCTGGCGCGCGCGCAAGCCGCAGGCCTGAAGGGCACCGTGCTGATCGCGCAGGAGGGCCTGAACCTGGCACTGGCCGGGCCGGCGCCAGACCTGCGCACCTTTCTGGGCTGGCTTCAAGCCGACCAACGATTCGCAGACCTGCCTCTCAAGGAGAGCTTCAGCTCCGAGATGCCCTTTCGCAGGCTGCTGGTCAAGGTCAAGCGCGAGATCATCCGCATGAACCGGCCGGCCGTGCGTCCCGCCGCCGGCCGTGCCCCGGCCGTGTCTGCCCACACGCTGGCGCGCTGGCTGGCCCAGGGGCACTGCGACGAAGGCCGCGCCGTGGTGATGCTGGACACCCGCAATGCCTTCGAGGTGGACGCAGGCGCTTTCGACGGCGCCATCGACTGGCGGCTGGGCAAGTTCAGCGACTTCCCGCGGGAACTCGAAGCCCGCGCGGGCGAATTGCACGGCAAGACGGTGGTGAGCTACTGCACTGGGGGCATCCGCTGCGAAAAGGCCGCGCTGGTGATGCGCGATGCCGGCCTGGATCACGTGCACCAGCTCGAAGGCGGCATCCTGCGCTATTTCGAAGACACCGGCACCGCACCGGGATGGAAGGGCGATTGCGTGGTCTTCGACGACCGCGGGGCGCTGCATCCGGACCTCCGCCCGGTTGGCGAGCGCCAGACCTGGCCCGCGCCGCACGAGGCGGCCCCTTGAGCGCCTGGCTGATCAAGCTGGCAGGCGTGTTGCTCATGGCCACCGCGCTGGGGGTGGCCTTGTCGCGCGCCCCAGACCGCCCCGTGGAGACCCTGGTGGCCCGCTGGGCACCCGCGCCCAGCGACTTCATTGAGGTCAAGGGCATGGTGGTGCATGTGCGCGACGAAGGCCCCCGCCAGGACCCGCTGCCCGTGGTACTGGTGCACGGCACGGGCGCCAGCCTGCACACCTGGGAAGGCTGGGTGCAGGTGCTGAAAACGCAGCGGCGCGTCATCACCTTCGACCTGCCCGCCTTCGGCTTGACCGGGCCCTTCGCCGGCCAGTACCCGTCGGGCGACTACCGGGGGGACACCTACGCCCGCTTCGTGCTGGACCTGATGGACACGCTGAAGGTGCAGCGCTTCGTGATCGGGGGCAACTCCCTGGGCGGCGAAGTCGCCTGGCGCACGGCCGTGGCCGCACCTGAACGGGTGGAGCGCCTGGTGCTGGTGGACGCCGCCGGGCCGGCCTTCACACCCCAATCGGTGCCCATCGGCTTCGTGATCGCGCGGCTGCCGGTGGTCAACCGGCTCAGCGAACACCTCCTGCCCCGATCGCTCATCCGCTCCAGCCTGACCGCTGTCTACGGCGACCCTTCGCGCGTGACCTCGGCTCTGGTGGACCGATACTTCGAGCTCACCCTGCGCGAAGGCAACCGGCGTGCCCTGGGCCAGCGGCTGGCGACCTGGATGCCGGGTGAGGGCCAGGACAAGATCGCCACGCTGCGCCTGCCCACGCTCATCCTCTGGGGGGGACAGGACCGCCTCATTCCGCCCGAGGTCGCCCAGGTTTTCAAGAGGGACATTCCAGGCAGCGAACTGGTGATGTTCGATGATCTCGGCCACGTCCCTCACGAAGAGCAGCCGCAACGCACCGTCCAGCCCGTGGTGGCTTTTCTGGCCAAACCCCCGCCAGCCGGGCCTTGAACGCCAGCCCCGACAACCGACATGCCCCCGATGACACCACCTGCCCCTGCACCAAGCGCTGCGTCAGAGCCCACGGCTGCTCCAGTGGCCCCTCCCAATTCCACAGCCTTGCCGCCGATGGAGGCACCCGTGCGCGCGGGGCGCAAGCTGTGGGTGATCACTATGGCGGCGACGCTGGCGATGGCCTTGTCCGGCTACCTGTTGACCGGGCGGCCCGACGCCATCGACGGCTCACCTTCCATGGCCGCCGCCCCCGACAGTGCCGAGGAAGGACAGCCGCAGCCCTCGCCCGAGCAGATTGCCGAGATGGTGCAGCGGTTGGCCGATCGTCTGAAGGACCGTCCCGAAGACGCCGAGGGCTGGACCATGCTGTCGCGCTCGTACCTGGTGCTGGGGCGCTTGGAAGAGGCAGCCCAGGCCAGCGAGCGTGTGCTCAAGCTCAAGCCCAACGACGCCCAGGCCTTGGCCGACCACGCCGACGTGCTGGCGATGCGGGCCGGGCGGGTGCTGGACGGCGAGCCGATGAAACTGATCGAGCGGGCGCTGAAACTGGACCCTGACAACCTCAAGGCCCTGGCCCTGGCGGGCGCAGCCGCCTTCGACCGGGGCGACGGTGCGGAAGCGGCGCGCTTGTGGGACCGCGTGGCCCTGCTCGGCCCGCCGGGAACCCCGGTGGTGCAGCAGGCCCGCGAGGGTGCGGCCGAAGCGCGCAAGATGGCCGCAGAGCGCGGCGCAGGCAAGGCCGCACCGGCTCAAGGTCAGGCGCAGGCGCCAGCGCAGACCCTGCCACAGGCCCCGGCCACCACCCAGAAAGCTGCCGTCGCCGGCCCCACGGTACGCGGCACCGTCACCTTGGCGGCCGCGCTGAGAGCCCAGGCCAAGCCGGAAGACACGGTGTTCATCTTTGCGCGCAATGCCGAGAACGGCCCGGGCGCCAGCCGCATGCCGCTGGCCATCGTGCGCAAGCAGGTCAAGGACCTGCCGGCCACTTTCACGCTGGACGACAGCCTGGCGATGGGCCCGGGCATGGGCCTGTCCTCCGCCCAGAAGGTCGTCGTCGGGGCGCGCATCAGCCGCAGCGGACAGGCCATGCCGCAGCCGGGCGACCTGGAAGGCCTGTCAGCCCCGGTGGCGGTAGGCAGTCAGGGCGTGGTGGTGGAGATTTCCAAGACCGTACCCTGAAGCGCCCCATCGCCCAGGGGCGTGTGCGGCCCCGGGGAAGGCTCAGCCCACCAGCGTCGCCGGGTCCACGTTCGCCCCGCAGACGATCATGCAGACCTTCTCTGTAGGGGCG
>JBILSM010000217.1:0-3739 GCA_044372085.1 Rubrivivax sp. | reverse complement strand
CCAACGGCGCGGTCAAGATCACCTTGTTCCCGAACAACGCGCTGGGCTCGCCGGTTGAGACCGCGCAGCAGACCCGCCTGGGCGCCATCGACATGATCCTGATGAACCCGGCCAACATCGAGTCCATCTCGAAGGCGGTGGGTGTCATAAACATCCCCTACCAGTTCGACAGCTACGAGCACGCCCATCGCACCCTGGACGTGACCGGCAGGGCCTGGCTCGAGCGCCAGTTGGCTGCGGTCGGCTTCAGCTGGATCGCCAATTTCGAATGGGGCTTCCGCGCGCTGTCCAACAGCCGGCGCGCGATCAACACGCCCGACGATGTGCGCGGGCTGAAGCTGCGTGTGCCGCCTGAGCTGGCCATCAAGGCTGCGTTCGAGGCGCTGGGTGCCAACACCCAGACCATCGCTTTCCAGGAGGTGTACCTGGCCCTGGCCAACAAGACGGTCGATGGTCAGGACAACCCCATCGGCACCACCTTTGCCGCCAAGTTCTTCGAGGTGCAGAGCCACATCGCCCTGACGCGCCACATCTACACGTCGATCATGCTGACGGCCAACCAGCGCACCTGGCAAGGCAAGCTGAACGATGCGCAGCGCAAGATCATCAGCGAAGAGGCGGTGGTGGCGGGCCAGGCCGCCCGCAAGACCGTGCGTGAACGGGAAGAGGACAACCTCAAGACCATGCAGGGGGCCGGCGTGGCCATCACGCGGCCCAGCGTGGCGCCGTTTCGCGACAAGATGGGGCCGGCCTACGACGTGCTGCGCAAGAGCCTGGGCGACGAGACCTGGACCGCCTGGACCGGCATGGTCAACGCCGCGCGCGGCTGAGCGGCTGAGAACGGCTGCGCAGGTCGCCCATGCTGGTTGCCACCATCCTCCTGGCGATCTGCGTCACCATCCTGCTGGGGTTCCCGATTGCGGGGGCCCTGGCCCTGGTGTCCATCGGCGTGATGTGGTTCACGTCCGGTCCGGACCTGCTGCTGATCTTCATCCAGCGCGCCTACGCCACCACCACCTCTTTCCCGCTGCTGGCCATCCCCTTCTTCATCCTGGCCGGCAATCTGATGAACGTCGGGGGGACGACGGAGCGGATCTTTGAAGTGGCCAAGCTGATGGTCGGGCGCGTGCAGGGCGGGCTGGCGCACGTCAACGTCCTGGGCAGCATGATCTTCGCCGGCATGTCGGGCTCGGCGGTGGCCGATGCCGCGGGGCTGGGGGTGATCGAGATCCGCGCGATGGTCAGAGAGGGCTACCAGGCGCGGTATGCCGCCACCATCTCGGCGGTATCGGCCACCATCGGCCCGCTGATTCCGCCCAGCATTCCGTTCGTCATCTTTGCCAGCCTGGCCAACGTGTCGGTGGGCGGCTTGTTCCTGGCTGGCGTCGTGCCGGGCTTGCTGGTGGGGGCAGGCCTCATGATCTCCATCGCGCTGACCGCGCGTCGGCGCAATCTGCCGCGCTCTGCCGGGCGTCCTTCCTGGCGCGAGGCCCGGGGCACGCTGGCCCACGCCTTGCCGGCCCTGTCCTTGCCGCCGCTGATCCTGGGCGCGATCTTCAGCGGCGTGGTCACCCCCACCGAGGCGGCGGTGCTGGCCGCGGGGGCGGCGTACGTCATCGGCGCCTTCATCTACAAGGAACTCAGCATCTCGCAGCTGATGCAGACGCTGTGGGAATCCGGCCGTCAGACCGTCCAGGTCATGTTCATCATCGCGATGTCGGCGCCTTTCGGCTGGGTGCTGGTGCAGCAGCAGGTACCCAACAGCATCCTGCAGGGCCTGCTGGCCCTGTCCACCGAGCCCGTGGTCATCCTGCTGATCGTCAACCTGGTGCTGCTGTTCCTCGGGATGTTCCTTGAAACGGTGGCGATCATGATCATCGCCTACCCGATCCTCGCGCCTGTCATGGCCAGTATCGGGGTGGACCCGATCCAGTTCGGCGTGATCCTGGTCGTGAACATGATGATCGGTCTGGTCACCCCGCCCGTGGGGCTGTGCCTGTTCGTGGTGGCGGGCATTGCGAAGGTGCCCATCTCCGAGGTCGTGAAGGAACTCGCGCCCTATCTCGCGGCTTTGCTTGTCGTGCTGGCGCTGGTGACCTATGTACCGGCCGTCTCTTTGGCCTTGCCGACCTGGTTCGGTCTGGGGGTGGTGCGGTGAGCGAAAAGCCTGGGGATGGCGTTGGTTTCTGGCATCGGTTGGACGCCGTTGTGGCGGCAGTCCTGCGGTGGTTTGTGATGGGCTGTTTCCTCGGGCTGTTCGTCCTCCTCGTGCTGGGCATCGTCCAGCGCTCGGTGCCCGCGCTGAAGCTGCCGGGCTATGACGAACTGATCGAGCTCCTTTTTGCCTGGCTCACCTTCATGGGCGCGGCAGCGCTGTGGCGAGAAGGTGCGCTGTACCGGGTGGGCGTGCTCGACAGGCTGTTGCCGCGCGCCGGCCGGCGCGTGGTGGGCATCGGCCTCAATTTGATGCTGCTGGTGCTGTTGTGGGTGTTTGTCGTCAAGGGCTGGGAGTTCGCCGCCCAGTCCGGCGAGACCACGCCTTTTCTGCAGTTCGACAAGATCTGGTGGTACGCCGCCGTGCCGGTGTCGGGGCTCATCATGACGGCCTACCACCTGGCGGCGCTGTGGCGCTTGTGGAAGGATCAGGTGCCGGACGACGCGGCGCCCGTCGGGCTGCTTTGAACACCCAGGAGCATCGCGCATGGACCGCCTGAAGAACAAGTGCGCCATCATCACGGGCGGTGCCGGCGGCATCGGTGCCGCCACCGGCCAGTTGTTCTGTGAGGAAGGGGCCGCGGTGCTGCTGGTGGACCTGGCCACATCGCCGCTGGACGAGGTGGTACGCCAGGTGCGCGACCGGGTGCCCGGCGCCCAAGTGGCAGGCTTTGCCGCCGACCTCGGCCAGGAGTCCGCGGCCGCCGCCGTGGTCCAGGCGGCGCTGGCCCAGTTCGGGCGCCTGGACGTGCTGGTGAACAACGCAGGCGTTCGCGCCTATGAGCCGTTGGCCGAGGCCCAGGCCGACACCTGGCAACGCATCCTCTCGGTCAATCTCCTGAGCTACGCCTACCTCACGCGCGAAGCGCTGCCGGCCCTGCGGGCCAGCGGGCGCGGGGCCGTGGTCAACATCGCCTCGACGCACGCCTTCCATCCCCGCGCCGGCATGGCCCAGTACGACGTGGCCAAGGCGGGCATCGTCTCGATGACGCGCTCGCTGGCCTTCGAAGAGTCCGCACGGGGCGTTCGCGCCAACGCGGTGTGTCCGGGGTTGACGCTGACGCCGTTTCACGTCGAACGTGCCGCTGCGCAGGGCAAGACCGAGCAGGACCTTCGCAGCGAGGTCGTCGGCAACAACCTGCAAAAGCGCTGGGCCGACCCGCGGGAGGTCGCCTTTCCCATCCTGTGGCTGGCCTCCGACGAAGCCTCCTTCGTCAACGGTGCGGCCTTGATGGCCGACGGCGGTACGGTCGGTTCCTGAGGCGTACCCGCCTCTCGGCCCCCTCGGCCGGGCCCGGCGGCCCGGGCTGAAGCACTGCGGGTCACTGCTCAGGGGGTGGTCATTGCCAGCCTTCCGGCTTTGCGCTTATCATTCGCCGACCGTACGGTCGAATAACTACGGCGCAGGCGCTGCGTGCGCTCGAATGCCCCAGGAGATGTAATGGATGCCTCCCTCCCCACGGGGATTCGAACTGGAGACGGCAGATGAAGGGGCTGTTTGGCCGGTTCTGCTTGCAGGCAATGC
>JBILSM010000087.1:0-11946 GCA_044372085.1 Rubrivivax sp. | reverse complement strand
GTCTTGCCGTCGGCCTTGAAGGTGGCCGAGCCCTGCACCACCTGCGCGCCCTGGGGGTTGGCCATGAGGCCGGCGGGGGTGCCGATGGCGGCCAGGGCGGCGGCCAGCAGGTGCAGGCCAAGGCCTGAGTTTGATGGTGCCTGGCCCGGTGCCGATACCGCCGTGCTGACACGCGCCAGCCGCCGCGCCTGCGCCCGGCGCTGCTGGCGCGACAGGCGCAGCGAACCCTTCAGCGCGGCAAACAGCGCGTCCAGGTGGCGGTGCAGGGGGCTGTCAGCAGACATCAGAGGGCGTCAAAAAGCATAGCTCAGGTTCAGGTGCAGGAAGCGGTCGCCACGGGCCGCCAGCCCGTCGCCGCGTGTCACCACACCCAGGTCGGCGCGCAGCGCCAGACGCTCGCTCCAGGTGACGCGCACGCCCAGGCCCGCGCCGGCCAGCGCGGTGCGCACTTTTTCACCCGCTTGAGGCAGGTTGCGCCGCACTTCGCCCGCTTCGGCAAACATCACCCAGGCGGTGGCCACGGGCCCTGCGGCGCCCAGGGTCATGGTCTTGACGGGTGACTGGAGCTCGATACCCAGGCGCTGACCCTTGTCGGCCGAGGCCACCCGGCCGTTGAAGCCGCGGATGGAGCCCTCGCCGCCAATGCTGAACTGTTCGGCCGACACCAAGGCGTCATCGGTCCATTGACCATTCCACTGGGTGCTCAGCGTCCAGGCGCCCACGGCCGTGGCGAAACCGGCAGACAGGCGTACGACGGTGTAGTTGGGCTTGGCCCCTTCGCGGGATTCCTCCACCGCCGACGGGGCGCTGCGCCCGCCTGCGGGCAGGTTGTGGCTGACACTGGCCTGGCCGAAGGCGCTGCTTGCGTCTTCCCGCCAGTTCAGGCTGTAGCTGAGCGTGACGGGCCGCAGTTCGAGGGAGGGCACGAGGCTGGGCCCGCCCGCGGTGGAGGTGACCTGGCTGTCGATCAGGCGCCAGTCCTGCCCCAGCGACAGGCGCTGATCCACGGCGCCCCAGCGTGGCAACAAACGGGTGACGCGCAGGCTGGTGCTGCGGCCGATGCTGGACAGCAGGTAGTCGCCAGCCGAAGTCTTGACCGTGCCGGAATCCACGCTGGAATGCACCCAGGTGGCGTCCAGCATCAGCCCCAGCGGGTACAGCGGCGCGCGCAGGTTCAGAAAACCGACCTTCACGTCGTCCACATGGCCCGGTGAGGTCTGCACCTGGCCGGCAGCGACGATGTCGCGGTCCAACAGGTTGGCATGCTGCACGGCCAAACCGACGCGGTACTTGCCAGTGGTGGCGCTGCCGGTGTTGTCGAGCGACAACTGCGTGGTCCAGGGAGAGCGGTCGGCCACGCGCAGCACGGCAGTGAGGCTGCCGTCGTCTTCGGTGCGGAAGGTCACCTGCATCTGGCGCCCGGGGTTCTCGTTGGCCAGGCGCAACTGGGCCGAGAGTTCGGTGTCCACGGGGGTGATGCCCTGGCTGAGCCCGGGTACGGCGTGCAGCACGTTCTCGCGTGAGCGGGACTGCGCGCCGCTGATCTCGATGCGGGCCACCTGCAGCTCCTCGACCTGCAGCTTGACCACGCCGCCTTCCAGCGTCTGCTCGGGGATGAGCACCTGCACGGCGGTGATGCTGGCCTCGGCGTAGACGTCGCGCACCGCCTGCACGGCGGACTCGATGTCTGAGAAGCGCCTGCCTTCTCCAGTGAACGGGGCGAGCGCCGCGGCCAGGCGTTGCGCGGGCACCTTGTCAGCGCCTGCCACTTCAAAGCGCTTGATGTCAAAGCGCGGTTCGGGCCGCGGTGAGGAGACGCCGCCCCCGACGGCTTGCGCCATGGCAGACCCGAGCATCAGAGCCGGCGCACCGGCGCACAAGGCCAGGAAGACGCCTGCCGATACAACCGGAGACCGGTGAACCTTGCTCATCCTCACATTTTGTCGTCGAATAGACCGCTGTTCCAAGCCCCCTTTTTGGGGAATTGACACGTTGTTCACATGAAGCTGCCGTCCGGGTTCGCCCTCACTCCCAAGGCCGTGGCCTCTTTGGTCTCGGCCGCGGCCACCCTGGGCGTGACACTGCTGCTGTCATGGTCACTGGTGGCGGGCCGCACGCCCGAGATGCTGCAGCGGCTGGACCTGCAGATTTATGACTTCTGGGTGCGCAACACCGCACAGCCTGCGGGTGAACCTCATGTGACGGTGCTGGAGCTGGACGAGGCTTCCCTGGTCAAGCTCGGACAGTGGCCCTGGCCGCGCGACCGCATCGCCCAGGTGGTGAAGAAGGTTTTCGACACCTACGGCGCCCGCGCGATGGCCTTCGATATCGTGTTCGCCGAACCCGACCGCAGCGACGCGGCGGCCATCCGCCAGCGGTTGGAGCGGGTGCCGCCGGGGGCTGACCCGGCCTTGCGCCGGGAACTCGAGGCGCTGATCGAATCGTTGGACCGGGACCGCGTGCTGGCAGACACGCTCAAGGGCCGCAACGTGGTGCTGGGCTACTACTTCAACGCCGACCCGTCCAGCCGCAGCGGGGCGCTGCCCGAGCCCTGGCTGCCAGCCGACATGGCGCAGACCCTGGGCATCCGCGCCCTTTCCGGGCCCGGCTACGGTGCCAACCTGGAAGCCTTGGTGCAGGCTGCCAAGCGCGCCGGGCACTTCAACCCGCGGGTGGACCTGGACGGCGTGACGCGCAGCATCCCGCTGTTGCAGGAAAACGACGGCATGCTCTACACGTCCCTTACCCTGGGGGTGCTGAGTCTGTTGGCTGGTGACAACGCGGCGGTGGATTTCGGGCCGGCAGTGCAGGTCGGCGGGCGCGAGGTGACCGAGGCCCTGACGGTGGGGTCTTTCAAGCTGCCCATCGACGGCCGCGCACAAGCGCTGGTGCCCTTCTTTGGGGGCCGGGGCACGTTGCCGCGTGTCTCGGTGGCCGATCTGCTCGAAGGCCAGGTGGACCCGGCACTGCTCAAGGGCCGTGTGGTGGTCTTCGGCCCCATCGCCGCAGGGCTCAAGGACTCTCGCTCCACACCGGTGGACAACAACCAGCCCGGCGTGGAACTGCATGCCTCTTACCTGCAGGGGGCGCTCACCGGGCGCTTGCCCAGCCGCCCGTACTACACCGACGCTGCCGTGCTGAGCACGATGTGGCTGGTGGGGTTGATCGTGCTGCTAGGCGCGCGCCGTTTACGGCCGGGGCCTTTCTCGCTGGTGTCTCTGGGCGCCTTGGCGGCGGTGGTGGGGGGCGCGGGCTGGCTGTGGGTGCAGCACCGCGCCGTGCTGCCCGTGGCCCTGCCGCTGACGCAGATTGCCGCGCTGTTCGTGGGCCTGAACCTGCTGGGCTACCTGTTCGAGACGCGCAGCAAGAACGCGATGAACAAGTTGTTCGGTCAATACGTGCCCCCGGAACTCGTGGGCGAGATGAACGAGAACCCGGCGCAGTACTCGATGTCGGCCAAGTCCACCGAACTCACCGTCATGTTTGCCGACGTGCGCGGCTTCACGACGTTGTCGGAGAAGATGGAGCCGGCGGCGCTGGGCGAATTGATGAACACGCTGCTGACAGAGCTGTCACGCGTGATCCGCGCCGACCACCTGGGCACCATCGACAAGTACATCGGCGACTGTGTGATGGCCTTCTGGGGCGCGCCCATCGACCGACCCGACCACGCCGCCGCTGCCACCGCTGCGGCCCTGGACATGCAGAAGGCGCTGACCGCGCTGATACCGCGGCTGACGGTGCCCGAGGGTGCGCACATTGCCGTGGGCATCGGCCTGAACACGGGCAAGGCGGTGGTGGGCAACATGGGCTCGGCCTACCGCATGGCCTACACGGTGCTGGGTGACACGGTGAACACGGCCTCGCGCCTGGAGGGCCTGACCAAGTCCTACGGTGCGGCCGTCGTGGTGGGTGAGGCCGTTCGTGCTGCGGCGGGCGACGTGTTCCTGTGGTGCGAACTGGACTGGGTGCGCGTCAAGGGCAAGGACAGGCCGCTGGCCATCCACGAGCCGCTGTGCCGCCTGGAAGAGGCCGACGCCACGCTTCGCGAGCAGGTGGCACGCCACGAACAGGCCCTGGCGGACTACCGCGAGCGCCGCTTCCAGCGGGCGCTGGAGACCTGGACGGCGCTGCATGCGCAGCGCCCTTGCAAACTGCATGAACTGTGGGTCGAGCGGGCTCAGAACTATTTGGCGCAACCTCCCGCCGAAGGCTGGGACGGCGTCTACACCTTCGAGACCAAGTAGGCTGCCCTGGGCGCCTGGTCATGGCCAACCCATTACGCATTACGCAGCGCGGGCCGTCTCCGTGCTGCTGAAGCGGTAGCACCCCCGGCCGGTTTCCTTGGCGCGATACAGGGCCGCATCTGCGGCCATCAGCAGTTCTTCCAGGGTGTATCCGTCCTTCGGCGCCATGGCCACGCCCACGCTGCTGTCGATGCCCACCACCTGGCCGGCGCCAATGTCGATGGGCCGGCGCAGGGCGGACTGAATCCGCTGTGCGCGCTCCTCCAGCGCTGCGCGGCCGGGCTCGTCGGCAAAGAGGATGACGAACTCGTCGCCGCCCAGGCGAGCCACGGCGTCGCCTCCGCGCACGGCCTGTGACAGGCGTCTTGCCACCTGTACCAGAACCCTGTCGCCGGCGGCGTGGCCATGGATGTCGTTCACGGGCTTGAAGCGATCCAGGTCCAGCAGCATCAGCGCGTGGCCTTCAGGCCGTTCCAGCAGTTCCTGCGCCCGCAGCGCAAGGCCTGATCGGTTCAGCAGGCCGGTCAGCGGATCTGTCCGGGCTTGTTGCGCCAGCGAAGCGGCGCGTGTCTCCAGGCGCGAGCTTTGGTGGTGCAGCCGTCGCACGCGGCTGCTCAGCGCAATGGCGAACACCACCAGTTCTCCCGCCACGCCGATCTGCAGCCCCGCTGCCATCACGAACGGCCAGTCCAGCTTGCCCCAGTTCACCAGCACCATGGTCAGAACGACGCTGAACAGCAGCATTTGCCCTGACATGTACCAGGCCGCTGGCTTGTAGCCCCGCGCCAGCACCAGCAAGGCCGCAGTGAACACCGTGAGCATGCCTGCCAGGGACAGCACCTCGTTCATGCGTTGGGCCGTGGTGATCTCCCCCCGAAGGCCGAACAGCAGGGCCACCAGGCTCAGCGCCATCGTCAGCTGGTTCAGCCGGGCGAACCGCGGCGCCCGGCTGCTGAGGTGCAGGAAGCTTTGTGCGAACAGCGCACCGAACAGGATCCACAGGCTGGGAAACACCACGTAGGACGCCTCCATGGCCGCGGGCCAATCGGGAAACAGGTAGCGCGCGCCATGGCCGTTGAAGCTGACCAGGCTCATCAGCGCGGCGGCGCTGGCCAGCACGTAGTGCACGTAGGTGCGGTCTCGGAACGAAGCTGCCAGCGCCAGGTTGTAGACCAGCAGGGTCAGCAAGATGCCGTAGGTGATGCCATCGAACAGGCGCTTGTCCTGGCGCGCGGCCATGTGGTCGGGCAGGTCAAAGGCGGTCACGGTCAGCGGCTGCGATGTCTTGCTGACCACCCGCAGGTAGGCGGTGTACTGCCCAGGGGCGTTCAGCCGGACACGAAAGGAATAGCGCTCGCTTTGCAGCGGCCGGCTGGCCCAGGGTTGGTCCAGTCCAGTACGCACCGTCTCAGCCAGCGGCGCGCCCGCCACGTCGAAAGGGCCGTGGAACTCCACCTCACGCAGCGCGGTGGTGCTCATGGACAGCACCCAGTCCCCGCGGTCGCCCTCTTGCAGCATCACCACGCGAATCCAGTGCGGCCGGTCGTCGTACAGGGTTCTCAGCGGCGACGAAGATGTGCGAAATGCACCTTGTGCGCTCGGGTGGCTGATCTGCTCGATACCGAGCTTGCCACTGGTGTCGATGATGTAGGCGATCTGCCCGGTCAGGCGTGCGCCCGGTGCCTGGGCTTCGATGCGTTCAGGTGCTTGAGCGTGCGCTGGGGAAGCGAGCGCCAGGAAGCTGGGCACCAGTGCCCATGCTGCAAGGGCCCAGGCCCGCCATGCCGCCGCCCCGCTTTGAGCGTGCCCGGTGCTGGAACAGATGCGCATCCCCATGGGCGGCGCATTATGGTGGCGGGGCGCGTACGATAAAGCCCTGATCTGCCGCATGCCTGCTGCGCGTAACCCTTCAGGAGCATCGATGGCCCGACTGTCACCCGCCGAAACCGCCCACTACCAACGCGAGGGCTGGGTGATCCCCGAGTTCCGCCTGCCGCCCTCCAGGGTGGCCACCATGGTGCAGGCGCTGGAGACGCTGCTGCGCGACAACCCCGGCGTGCGGCCCGAGAAGCTGGTGTCAGCCCATGTCGCGGGCGACAACGGCGAGGGCGTGCGCGGTGTGAGCGACTTTCTGGACCTGGCGCGTGACCCTGAGATCGTGGAACTGGTGTCCGATGTGATCGGTGAAGACGTCATCCTCTGGGGTTGCCATGTCTTCTGCAAGCCCGCGGGTGAGGGCTATGAGACGCCCTGGCATCAGGATGGTCATTACTGGCCCATCCGTCCTCTGGCCACGTGCACGGCCTGGGTGGCGCTTGAAGAGTCCACGGTGGAGAACGGCTGCCTGCGCGTCATTCCCCGCTCGCATGTGGGCCACCAGCTGCACGAACACCTGCACGAAGACCGTACCGACCTGACGCTCAACCAGCGCATGGCCGACGGTACCTTCGACGAATCCCTTGCGGTGGACCTGCAACTGCAGCCCGGGCAGATGTCGCTGCACGACGTCTACATGATCCACGGCGCGGCGGCCAACACCTCGGGCAAGCGCCGCACGGGCGTGGCGCTGCGCTACATGCCCTCTACCTCGGTCTTCGAGCGCAACCTGCGGCCGGCCGACGGCAAGACCGGCATCGCCGTGAACTTCGCGAACCGCCCGCTGTGGCTGGTGCGTGGCGTGGACCGCAGCGGGCGCAATGATTTCGAGGTCGGGCACCGGCGCGGGTGACCTCACGGGAGCTCACGGGCGTCCGGTCGCCCTTGCCCCGATCAATCCGGTGGCCAGGGCAGTGCCCAGCAGGATGACGCTGCCGGCGCCCACCATCACGGGGGTGACACCCTCGCCCAGGAACAGCCATCCCCATGCCAGGGCAAACAGCGGAATGAGGTAGGCCACGGCCAAGGCCTTGCTCGGGCCCGCGCTGGCGATCAAGCGGAAGTACAGCCAGTACGCCAGGCCCGTGCATGCCAGACCGAGCACCGTCACCGCCGCCCATGCGCCAGGGCTGGGCGCGGCCGTCGGCCATGTGGCGGCGGCCGGAAGCGCCAGGGCCAGCCCGGCCACCATCTGGCTGCCCGCAGCCACGGCCATGGGGGGCGCATGGCCCAGGTGGCGCTTGGTGAAGCTCACGGAAAAGCCGTAGCACAGGGTGGAGACCAGGCAGGCCACCACGGCCCAGGCCGCCTGCCCCCAGCCCGCTCCGCTGCGCAGGCCCGCCTGGTCCCAGGCCAGCCACACCACGCCCGCAAAGCCCAGCACCAGCCCCAGCACGCGCGTACGGCTCAGGCGCTCGCCCAGCCAGGCCCAGGCGATGAGGGCGCCCCACAGGGGCGCGGTGGCGTTGAAGATGGCGGCCAGGCCGGTGGAGATCCACAGCAAGGCGTAGCTGTACAGCGCAAACGGCAGGGCTGAATTCACCAGGCCCACCACCACCAGCGGCCCGGCATGGGCGCGCAGGGCACGCCAGTGCCCGCTCATCCACAGCAGCGGCGCAAGCGCCAGGCTTGCCAGCAGCACCCGTATCTCCGTGACCATGACCGGCCCGAACTCCGGCACGGCCACCCGCATGAACAGAAACGAGGCGCCCCACAGCGCCGCCAGCGCCAGCAGTTCCGCAAACTGACGCGCCGTCATGCGGGGATGGCGCCCTCATGCGCCAGCAGGGCGCGCTTGCGTTCCAGCCCGCCCGCGTAACCGGTGAGCGCACCGCCGCTGCCCAGCACGCGGTGGCAGGGCACGACGAGGCTGACCGGGTTGCGCCCGATGGCTGCGCCGGCAGCCCGCACGGCCGCAGGCGAGCCGGCAGCCGCAGCCACGACGGCGTAGGTGGATGTGGCCCCTGGCGGAATGCTCAGCAGCGCGGCCCACACGGCGCGCTGGAAGGGGGTGCCGCTGGAGAGGTCAAGCGCCGGGGCGGGTCCGCCGTCTGGTGCTCGTGCCCAGTACGCATGCAGCCAGCGCGCCGTGGCTTTGAGCATGGGGTGCTGCGGATCCTCAGGAACCCGCAGGGGGCCTGGATGATGCTTCTGGCCGTCGAACCACAACCCGGCCAGGCCCAGGTCGGTGGCGAGTGCGGTCATGGGGCCCAGGGGTGTGGACAGGCGTGCCTGGGCAGCCCCTGGGGAGGATGCAGTTCGGCTGCGGCGTGCTGGCGTGAAGAGCTTGCTGTCTGTGTGCATGGTGTGAAGCCTGGGGGCCTAAGGCGTCTGGAGGTGCGTGCCCCGGTGTTGCATCTGCGGTTTCATGAGGGTGCACCTGCGGTGTCCGCAGGCGTGCTGAGCAGCGATTGCCACAGCCGCATGACGGCATAGGCGCGCCAAGGCTTCCAGGCCGCAGACTGGTGCTCGGCGGCGCGTGCGTCGCGGGTGTGCATCGCCTTGAGCAAGGCGATGTCGGTGGCAGGAAAGGCATCTGGCCAGGCCAGGGCCCGCATCGCGATCACCTGCACCGTCCACTCGCCCACGCCGGGCAGGGCCCGAAGGGCGTTCAGGGTCGGTTCCAGCGCTGCGCTGCGGTCCAGCACGAGCCTGCCATGGGCCACCTCCTGCGCCACGGCCTGCAGCGCGCCCACGCGTTGACGCACGATGCCCAGGCGCCCGATCTCCTCGGCGCTGGCCTGGGCCAGTTGCTGCGCCGTTGGGAACAGATGCGTCAAACCCTGGCAGGGTGTGGCCACAGGTGAGCCCAGGGCACTCACCAGGCGTCCGGTCAGCGTGCGCGCTGCAGCCACCGTGACCTGCTGCCCAAGGATCACACGAACTGCGGTCTCGAAACCGTCAACGCCAGCGGGCACGCGCAGCCCCGGAACGGCGGGCAAGCCGCGCGGTGCGGGCACGGCATTCAACTGCATGTTGGCCAGCACCGGGTCGATGCGGGAAGGGTCTGCGTCCAGATCCAGTGCCTGCCGCACCCGGGCCAGCAAAGGCCCCAGGGCCTGCTGGAGCGAGGACGACAGGGTGAGTTCGACCTCGTGCCGTTCAGGATCAAACCGGGTCGCGATCCACCCGCAGGCGGCCTGGCCCTGCCCGGTCGGCGCGGCCAGGCTCAGCGTGCGTCGCCAGGTCAGGCCGTCCACGACCTCGACGCCCGTCACCGCGCGCTCTTGAAGAAAGCGCATCACTCCGGCGACGTCGTAGGGCGGGCGGTAGCCCAAGCGGCAGACGAGCGTGTCCTCCGCCGTCTCCTCCAGGCCACCACCTGAAGGGCGTTGTTGGCGCCGCAGGGCACTGGGGTTCAGGCGGTAGTGGCTGAGAAACGTGGCGTGAAAGCGCCTCAAGCTGGCATAGCCCGCGGCCTGGGCGACATCGGCCATGGGCAGGCGTGTGTCCGTCAACAGTTGCTTGGCCAGAAGCAGCCGCCGCGTGTCGAGGTAGGCCTTGGGCGAGACGCCCATGGCCTGGGAGAACAGCCGCCTCAGATGCCGGTCGGTCACGCCCAGGCGAGCGGCCACGGCCGCCATGGGCAACGCGCGTCCGGCATGGACGGCCTCGTCGATGAGGGCTGCAGCCGCCGCCCCCAGCGCCTGGGGCGAATCGACGAGCGACAGTCCCGGGGCGAGTTCCGGTCGGCACCGCAGGCAAGGCCGGAACCCCGCAGCCTCCGCCTCCGCGGCCTGGGCGAAGAACCTGCAGCGGTGTTCCGCAGGGGTGCGCACGCGGCACACCGGTCGGCAGTAGATGCCCGTGGAGGTCACGCCGACGAAAAGCCGGCCATCGAAGCGCGCGTCTCGGGCCACCAGCACCAGATAGCGCGGATCGGGTGCCGCCTCCTGGGCGATGCCGGACAGGCCTGCGCGCCCGGCGGCCCTGGCGGCATCCTTGGAGTCGTCGGTGGCGACGTTGACGGGGCGCTGCATGAAGGGATCATAGGGTTCACGGGCCGGCGCGGATCGCCGCTTTCGGACCTGTGATCCGGTGCTTTCCCCTCAAGGTGGCAGTGCTGTCTCCCGTCCCCGCGGGTCACGCATCACGCGCCTGCAGCATCATCTGTGCCGCCTTCTCCGCCACCATGATGGCAGCGGCATTGGTGTTCCCGGACACCAGGGTGGGCATGATGGAGCAGTCGGCCACGCGCAAGCCCTGCAGCCCGCGCACGCGCAGTTGGTCGTCCACCACCGCCTGCTCGTCGTGCCCCATGCGGCAGGTGCCGCTGGGGTGGAAGATGGTGGCGCCGCTGGCGCGGCAGAAGGCCAGAAGGTCTGCGTCGCTGGAGGTGTCCGGCCCCGGCTTGAGCTCCGCCTTGACATAGGGCTTCATCGAAGGCGACGCCGCGATGGCGCGGGCCGCGCGCACGGCGGCCACGGCGGTGCGCCGGTCCAGATCGGTGGACAGGTAGTTCGGCTGCATCGACGGCGGCTCGAAGGGGTTGGTCGAACGGATCTGCACCCGGCCGCGTGAAGTGGGGCGAAGCTGGCACACCGACAAGGTGAAGCCGGGGAAGGGGTGGGGCCGGCCACCGGCCATGTCAGCGGACAAGGTGGCCACGTGGAACTGGATGTCGGGCCGGTCAGACTCTGCGGGCAAGGCGCGCATGAAGCAGCCGCCCTGGTTGATGCCCACCGCCAGCGGCCCGCTGCGCTGCAGCAGCCACTGCAGGCCGATGCGGGTGCGACCGAGCCAGGAGTTCAGTTCGTCATTCGTGGTGATGGGCCGGGTGCAGGCGTGGATCAGTCTGAACTGCAGGTGGTCCTGCAGGTTCTCGCCCACGCCAGGCAAGGCATGCCGCACCGGGATGCCCACGCGCTCCAGCAGTTCGGGCGAGCCGATGCCGGAGAGCTGCAGCAACTGCGGTGATTGCAATGCGCCCGCACTGAGCACCACCTCGCCGTCGCAGTGGGCGACGTGGTCCTGGCCGTGCTGGCGGTAGCGCACCCCGACCACGCGTTCGCCTTCCAGCACCAGACCGGTGGCCTGGGCGTGGCACTCCACACGCAGATTGGGCCGGCTGCGGGCTGGTTTCAGAAAAGCTGCGGCCGTGCTGCAGCGCCAGCCCTTGTGCGTGGTCAGCTGGTAGTAGCCGGCGCCCTCCTGCGTGGCGCCGTTGAAGTCTTCATTGCGTGGCACACCGATGTCGCCCGCGCCGGCGATGAAGGCCTCGATGAGTTCGTGCCGCGCCCCGATGTCGCTGACGCGCAGCGGCCCCTGGTCGCCGTGGAAGGCGCTGACACCGCGCTGGTTGGCCTCAGAGCGGATGAACAGCGGCAGCACGTCATCAAAGCCCCATCCCTGGTTGCCCAGCGCGGCCCAATGGTCGAAGTCCTCGCGCTGGCCCCGGATGTAGATCAGCCCGTTGATGGAGCTGGACCCGCCCAGCGTCTTGCCTCGCGGCCAGTAGATGCGCCGGCCGTCCATGCCTGGGTCGGGGTCTGTCTCGAAGCACCAGTTCACGCGCTTGTCCCACATCGTCTTGCCGTAGCCGATGGGAATGTGGATCCAGACAAAGCGGTCTGGCGGGCCGGCCTCGAGCAGCAGCACCTTGCGCTGCGGGTCCTCGCTCAGGCGCGCGGCGAGCACGCAACCGGAAGAGCCGGCACCAACGATCACATGGTCATAACGGGTCATGGCGAGGGTGTGGGCGGTGGAGGGTGGGTCTTCGCGAGCCTGAGACAGCTCAGATGCCTTTTGCGCGGATTCTGCGCTTGGGGGCAGGCGCAGGCCCAGGCGCGGAAGCACGGGGCGCTTCAGCGGGGGGCAGGGTGGG
>JBILSM010000216.1:0-3759 GCA_044372085.1 Rubrivivax sp. | reverse complement strand
CTGTCGCGCAGGCCCGTCGCGAGAGCGAAAGGGTCGTGCTCGCGGGCTTCTCACTCGGTGCAGCGCTCGCGCTCGCCGTCGCGGCCGAGTCGCCTGAGAAGGTCGATGCGGTCATCGGCTTGTCACCCGCCTATCGACTCCGCTCGAACTTTCTGGCGCGGCAGGCCCGATGGGTGGCGGCCTTCCGACCTTGGTTGGACCTCGGTCCACGAGAGGATTTCGCGCGGTATGGGGCCATGCCGACGCGCGGCATCGCTTCCACCATGGCGGTGCTAGCAAAGTTGGACGATCGCGTGAGGCGGACGGGATCTGTGAAAACGCCCTGGCTGGTCGTGCAGAGTGAAGACGACGAGGTGGTCGATGTCGCCGGCAACCGGTGGTTCTTCGATGCGAACGCCGATGACCCTCGCAGCGTCTTCGTCAACTACTTCTCCGACCCGCCCAAGGACGCAACTGGCGACCGTGTCATCTGGCTTCCTGCGGCCCATGACACTTTGCGTGTGGTGGGGCTCTCCCACCTTGCGGTACACGTCTCGCCGGACAACCCGCACTACGGCGTGAACGGCACCTACCGGAACTGTGGCAGCCCCCCCTTCCGCCAGGAACAAGAGGTCCGGTCTTGCAAGGAGGCGCAGCAGGTCTGGTACGGCGTCGGTGGGCAGTCACCGCCCCCTGGCGAGGCCGGCGCCCGCGCGACGTTCAACCCGCACTATCCCGACCTGGAACGCCGAATCGGCGAGTTCCTCAACAGGGTGGTGGGCCGCCACCGCGAGGCAGTGGCTGCCGATGCCCTCAGGCCCTGATACGGCTCCAGCATGAGCCCCGAAGTCCTCTTCCAAGCCGCCAACTCGCTGGCGCTCGTGGGCTGGATTGCCCTTGCTCTGGGCCCGCTGGCGCCTCGTGCGCTGGGTCTGGTGGGCGGCGTGGCCGTTCCGCTGATTCTTTCGGGGGGGTATGCCGCCATCGTGTTGAGTCACTGGAGCTCGGGTCAGGGGGGCTTTGACAGCCTGGCGTCGGTGGAGCAACTGTTCAAGAGCCGTTGGCTCTTGCTGGCAGGTTGGGTGCACTACCTCGCCTTCGACCTGCTGTTGGGGGCGTGGCAGCTGCGTACCGCCCGGCGAGAGGGCATTCCGCACCTCCACCTGCTGCCGTGCCTGCTGGCAACCTTCCTGTTCGGGCCTGCAGGCTACCTGCTTTTTCAAGGGCTGCGTGCGGCGCACCGCAGAGGCGCCTACCCGCCAGCCACCGAGTCTGCCTCTCCGGAACCCAGATCCCTCAGCCTGGGCCGTCTGGCCGCTGACTCGCCTCGTTACACCGGGCTCGCCGTCCTGCTCGCTCTGGCCATGCTGCCGCTCTTCGGTGCCCTCGCCCTTGACGGGCGGCTTTTCCAGGGGGTCAACGTCTGGGTCAAGCCGCTGAAGTTCCACGTCGCCCTGGTCATCTACCTCCTCACGCTAGCCGCCTATGCCCGCTTCGCATCGCCCGAACTCAGGGTGCGGCCCTGGTGGCGCTGGCACGAGCGTGCCGTCGTCGTGGCCGTGGTGCTGGAGTTGATCTGGATCGGCGGGGCCGCCGCCCTGGGCACAGGCTCACACTTCAACGACTCCACGCCGCTGGCGGGTGCCCTGTACTCCTTCATGGGGGTGGCCGCCTTGGTGCTGACCTCGGCCAGCGCGACGCTGGCCTGGGCGATCCACCGTCACCCGGCCGGGCACCTCTCAGCGGCCGTGCGCACCGGACTGGTCTGGGGGCTGGGGCTGACACTCCTGCTGACTCTGGTGACGGCGCAGACCTTGGCGGACATGGGCAGCCATTGGACAGGCGGCACGACCAGCGATGCCGGTGGACTGTGGCTCCTGGGCTGGTCACGCGACGGCGGGGACCTTCGCGCCGCCCACTTCTTCGCCACCCACGCGATGCACGCCATTCCGTTGCTGGCGCTGGCCTGCGCCAGACTCTTCGGCCCCGAGGCCAAGACCCCCGTCAGGTTGACCGCGCTGGCCTACACGGGCTTTGTGGCCATCGTCTTCTTTCAGGCCCTGAGGGGCCAGCCCTTGATCCCGTTCTGACAAGGACCCACCATGCAAATCCCCTTCAAGCTCATCCGCAACCTGCATCTGGCGGCGTCGCCGTTCATCGGCGCGTTCGTCTATTCGAGCGCGCTGCGCTCGAACGAGACCTTCCTGGCCGTCATCCAGTGGGGCGTGTTTCCTCTCGTGGCCGCTGCTGGTCTGGCGCTTTGGCTGGGCCCACGCCTGGCGCGGCGCGGCGGGAGCGGGCGTAGCATTCGTTCATGACGACCTGGACCCTGGCCCGCCGTGCCGAACGGCTGAACCCCTCCACCATCCGCGAGATCCTGAAGATCACCGAGCGCCCGGGCATCATCAGCCTGGCTGGCGGCCTGCCCTCGGCCGACACCTTCCCGGTGCAGGCCATGCGCGACGCTTCAGCGGCCGTGCTGCGCGACACCCCGCGTGAGGCGCTGCAGTACGCCGCCAGCGAGGGCTTCGGCCCGCTGCGGGAGTGGGTGGCGCAGGAGCTGGCCACGCACGGCCTGATGGCCGGCGCTGACCAGGTGCTGATCACCACCGGCTCGCAGCAGGGGCTGGACCTGGTGGGCAAGGTGCTCATCGACCCCGGCAGCACCGTGGCCGTGGAGTCGCCCACGTATCTCGGCGCGCTGCAGGCCTTCGCCCCCTACGAGCCCGAGTTCGTGGCCGTGGAAGGCGACGACGACGGGCCGCTGCCGCAGGCCCTGGAGGCCGCGCGGCGCGCGCGCTTTCTGTACCTGCTGCCGAACTACCAGAACCCCACCGGCCGTTGCCTGCCGGCAGACCGCCGCCTGGCGCTGGTGCAGCGCGCGGCCGAGATCGGCCTGCCCATCGTCGAGGACAACCCCTACGGTGACCTGTGGTTCGACGAGCCCCCGCCGCCGCCGGTCTGTGCTTCGGCCGGTGAGGGTGCCGTGTACCTGGGCAGCTTCTCCAAGGTGCTGGCGCCGGGCCTGCGGCTGGGCTACGTGGTGGCGCCCCGCGCGATGTTCCCCAAGCTGCTGCAGGCCAAGCAGGCCAGCGATCTGCACTCGCCCAGCTTCAACCAGCGCGTGGTGTACGAGGTCATCAGGAACGGGTTTCTCAAAGACCACGTGCCCACCATCCGTGAGCGCTACAAGGCGCAGCGCGACGCCATGGCCGTGGCGCTGCGAGAGCATCTGCCCCCGGGCTGCCGCTGGCAGGCGCCGGTGGGTGGCATGTTCTTCTGGGTGACGCTGCCGGCGCACCTGGACGCCACCGCCTTGTTGCCCCGCGCGGTGGAGGCCGGCATGGCCTACGTGCCGGGCAGCAGCTTCTATCCGCAAGGCGGCCATGAGAACACCATGCGCCTGAGCTTCGTCACGGTGTCCCCCGAGCGCATCGCCCACGGCGTGGAGGCGCTGGGGCGGGTGCTGCGGGCCTGCTGAATCCGGTTCCAGGCTCTCCCACTTCGCACCGGCCTGGATGCCCGGGCCCGTTCCACGGCCATAGCCGCGCAGCCCGTTGCAGAACCCCCCGTGCCCGGAAGGCCTGAATTGGGGCTTTGACTGGGCCCCGATCAGCGCAGGCGCACGTTCAAACTTCTTCACCCGCCGGCAAGCCGGCCTTCACGTCTGCCCCTGACATTGAGGGTTCGGGCGCGTTCTATCGGACAGGCCGATGAAGCTCAAGCGCTGGCTCCATGTGCCATGTACAAGATTTGCCGCAATCTGGGGGTCGTGACTGA
>JBILSM010000215.1:0-3762 GCA_044372085.1 Rubrivivax sp. | reverse complement strand
CGTAAGTTGTTGATCTGATTGGGATTGCTGTTCACTTTTGCGGGGCGTATCGTGCATGGTCCACTCGAGTGAGGCAACGCGATGCAAGGCTGGCAGACCACGTACCTTGGCATGCGCGAGCTGCCACGTGACATCAGCGCCTTCGAGCTGCAAGCTTTCTTCACCTTCAGCCCGGCTGAGCGTGCGCTGATCGACGCACGCCGAGGTGACGCCCACAAGCTCGGCCTGGCTCTGCACATCGGGTTCCTGCGCATGAGCGGTCGGTTGCTCGACGCGTTGCGGATCGTGCCGCCGGGACTTTGGCGCCACCTGGGCAAGGAGCTTGGCGTCGATGCCCCAGAACTGGCCTCACTACGGGCCTTGTACGGCCGCGGCCGCACCCTGTACGACCACCAGCAAGTCGCCTGCGAAGCCCTGCGGTTTCGCTGGATGAGCGAACATCAGCGGCGCGCCCTTGTCAGGCTGCTGGGCGACGAGGTATCGCGCTGCGCCGACCGAGACCAGCTGTTGGTGGTTGCGCGGCACTGGTTGTACGGCCAGGAGGTCCACAAATCCCTGGGCCAGCTGCCCGACCTGCTGGTGCGGCGCTATGCCCGGCGCATGGCCTCCAGGCCGCCCTCGGCCGGCGCCAAGATCAAGGAGCCGGCACGCACGGTGGAGGTGGCGTGCTTCCTGCGCTACTGTCTGCTCAGCGCCACCGATCAGCTGATCCTGATGGTTCAGCGCCGTGTGGCCGACCTGTGGCGCCAGTCTGCCGCCAGCCTGGGCGACACGGTGAACTGGGCCGAGCTGTACCAGTCGCTGCTGGGCGAACTGGCGAGTTTGTGCGCCAAGGGCGCCGTGCCCGATGCCGATCTGCGTGCCCGCTTGGAGGCTTTGGTAGCGGCGAGTCAGCAACGACGCCCACCCAGCCGTGCATCCCTCGTGCGCGAGCACCTGATCGAAGCGGTGCGCCCTGTGCGGTCATTACTCCTGGCGATTGCCAAGTTGCCTTGGCAGGCGACCGGCGATCACCCCACCGTCCAGGCCCTGGCCACGCTGCGCGACCTGTACACCCGTGGCGCCAGAACCTTGCCCGAATCAACTGCCGCGCCAGGCTTGGGCCCAGTGTGGAGCGCCACCATCGCTGGCGGTGACCGGGAGCGGGCGTTTCGGGCGCTGGAAGTGGCCACGCTGTTTGCGCTGCGCCGATCGGTACGCAATGGCTCGGTGTGGATCGAACACAGCTTGACGTTCCGTGGCCGGGAGCGCTTGTTCATACCGGCCGAGCGCTGGCAGATCGAGGCCAAGCGCCACTACGCGCGGCTGTCGCTGCCGGTGACGCCCGCGCAGTTCCTGACGCCGCTGCTGACGCGCGTGCGCGCTGGCGTGGACGCCGTGGCCCAAGCCGCCCGGTCCGGTGTGCTGCGCGTGGACGACGAACTGCACCTGGCGGCGCTGCCGGCCGACGACGAAGACCCCGAGGTCACCAAGCTGCGCGCCAAGATTGACCACCGCATCGGCGAGGTGCAGTTACCAGAGGTGATCCTGGCTGTTGACGCGCAGGTGCGCTTTAGCTGGATCATGCTGGGGCGCGAGCCGCGTTCGGCCGACGAGTTGCTGATGACCTATGCCGGCATCCTGGCGCACGGCACCAGCCTGACAGCGGCCGAGTGCGCGCGCATGATGCCGCAGCTCTCGGCCGTGAGCATCCGCCAAGCCATGCGCTGGGCCGGCGATGAGCGACGCCTTGGCATGGCCTGTCAGGCGGTGCTGGAGTTCATGCAGGGTCATGCCATCGCCACGACCTGGGGGCGATCTGATCTGGCCTCCTCGGACATGATGAGCATGGAGACCACCAAGCGGGTCTGGCAGGCCCGGCTCGACCCGCGTCGCAACACGCCCTCCATCGGCATCTACTCCCATGTTCGCGACCGGTGGGGCATCTTCCACGCGCAGCCGTTCGTGCTCAACGAACGCCCGGCGGGCGTGGCCATCGAAGGGGTCGTTCGGCAAGAACGCATGGAGACCTCGCAGCTGGCTGTGGACACGCACGGCTACACCGACTTCGCGATGGCACTGGCCCGCCTCCTGGGGTTCGATCTGTGCCCGCGGCTGAAGGATCTGAAGCAGCGGCAACTCTACGTGCCGCACGGCATGGAGGTGCCGGCGGAGATCGCGGCCGTGTGCGTGGCCAGCGTCGACACCTCGCTCGTCCAAGCGCACTGGGACGCCCTGGTGCATCTCACCGCATCGGTGATGAGCGGGCATGCCAGCGCGGTGGCGGCGTTGGCCAGGTTCGGCTCGGCCGCCAGGGGCGACCCGATCTACGAGGCCGGTGTGCAACTCGGTCGCTTGCTGCGCACGGCCTTCCTGGCGGACTACTTCGTCAACGCTGCCTTCCGACGTGAACTGCGGCGCGTGCTCAACCGTAGCGAGGCAGTCAACGCCTTGAAGCGTGCCATCTACACCGGCCGGGTGAGCCCGGCGCAGGCCAAGCGACCTGACGAGATGCAGGCCGTGGCAGACGCGCTGAGCTTGCTGGCCAACATCGTGATGGCTTGGAACACCGCCCAAATGCAGGCCGTACTGAACCGGTGGGCCAATCGGCGCCAGGTCATTCCGCCGGAGCTCATCGGACGCATCGCGCCAACACGGCTGGAGGGGATCAACTTGCGGGGCGTCTTCCGCTTCCCCATCGAGCGCTATGCCGATCAGCTCCTGCCGTCACAAATTGCATCGAAAACAAGCGCCGCCGGTTGAAACCGCCCTCGCAATGACGCCACCAAACCTAGGTTGAAGAGCGAACAGGAACTCCTGTGAGATCAACAACTTACGAATGCGATCCCGCGCCGTTGCTGGCTTCCCGTACCGTCACTTATTGCACTGAAAACGAGTGGACCCCAGAATGCCGAGCATGGACGCACACACCTCCCACGCCCTTTACGCCCACCGCCGTGCTCGCCTGGCCGCCCAGCTCGGCCCCGGTGGCATCGCCATCGTGCCGACCGCGCCCGAGCAGCCGCGCAACCGGGACAGCGACTTCCTGTACCGGCACGACAGCTATTTCTATTACCTGACCAGCTTCACCGAGCCCAATGCCTGGTTGGTGATCACGGGCGAAGGCGAGAGCACGCTGTTCTGCAACCCGAAAGACGCCGAGCGCGAAATCTGGGACGGCATCCGCCTGGGGCCAGCGTCCGCGCCCGAGGTGCTGGGCGTGCAGGCGGCGTTTTCCGTGGCCGAGCTCGACCAACGCCTGCCCAAACTGCTGGAGAACCGCAGCGTGGTCTGGTACCCGTTCGCTGCCCACAAAGGGCTGGACAGCCGCATCAACGGCTGGCTGCAACCGGTGCGTGCCCGCGTGCGCTATGGCGCGCTGTGCCCGGAGCAGCAGCGCGACCTGTGCGGCCCGCTGGACGAGATGCGCCTCATCAAGGACACGCACGAGCAGGACACGATGCGCCGTGCCGCGCAGATCAGCGCGCGCGCCCACATCCGCGCCATGCAGCGCAGCGCGGCCATGCTGCGCGCCGGCCAGGACGTGCGCGAGTACCACCTGGACGCCGAGCTGCTGCACGAGTTCCGTCAGCACGGCTCGCAGTACCCGGCCTACGGCAGCATCGTGGCGGCCGGGGCCAACGCCTGCATCCTGCACTACTGCGCCGACGCCGCGCCCATCCGCAGCGGCGAGCTGGTGCTGATCGACGCGGGTTGCGAGCTGGACGGTTACGCCTCCGACATCACCCGCACCTTCCCGGCCAACGGCAGGTTCACCGGGCC
>JBILSM010000086.1:0-11985 GCA_044372085.1 Rubrivivax sp. | reverse complement strand
CCGGCTGCGGCGCCTTCCGGCCGCTGCCGGATGCGGACTACCCCAACGCCTGCGAGATGAAGCGCTTGTATGTGCGCCGCGCCTTCCGCCGCTTCGGCCTGGGCCGCCTGCTGGCCAGGCAGTTGATGGACCGGGCCATCCAGGCCGGCTACTCCACCATGCTGCTGGACACCCTGGACGACATGGAGGCCGCGCGCAACCTCTACGAGACCCTGGGTTTCGAGGAGATCCCCCCGTACTACTTCAACCCCGTGCCGGGTGCGCATTACCTGAAGGTGGACCTGCGGCAACCCGGCCTTCTTTGAGGCGGTGGGCACCGCCAGCCCGGATAGGATCGGGCCATGACCCAAGCCCATCCTGAACTTCGTGCCGGTGACCTGCGACTGGCCCTGCGGCCTGACCTGGGCGGCAGCATCGCCGGCCTGTGGTGCGGCAGCCTGCCGGTGCTGCGCAGCACCGAGCCTGCCGCGCTGGAGGGCCCGCGTCAGTCGGCCAGCTACCCGCTCGCGCCCTACTCCAACCGCCTGGGCTACCGGCGCTTCCGCTGGCTGCACCGGGACTACACCACCCAACCCAACTTCGACGACAGCCCGCATTCGGTGCACGGCGTGGGCTGGTTGCGAGCCTGGGCCGTGGAGTCCTGCAGCCCCACCGAGGCCGTGCTGCGCCTGGACCACGCCGGCGACGCCGACTGGCCATTCGCCTTCGAGGCCCGGCAGACCTTCGCGCTGGACGCCGATGGCCTGCGCCTGACGATGTCGGTGCGCAACGACGCACCGCACCCCGCACCCGTGGGCCTGGGCTGGCACCCCTATTTCCCCAAGCGCAGCCGCAGTCGACTGCACATCGAGTTGAGCGAACGCTGGGAGTCCGACCCCGGCACCCAGTTGCCCACGCGCCGCGTGCGCCAGCCCGGCATCGATGCCGATGTGGCGCACCTGGACTTCGACCACTGCTTCGAAGGCTGGCCCGGCACGGCGCGGGTGCGCGACGAAAAGCTCAAGGTCGGCATCAGTTCCTCGTTGCCCTACCTCGTCGTCTACACCCCGCCTCAGAAAGACTATTTCTGCGTCGAACCGGTCAGCCACGTCAGCAACGCCATCCACATGGCCGAGCCGGCGCAGCACGGCCTGCGCACCCTGGCCACGGGCGAGACCTTCGAGGCCTGGATGCGGCTGGACATCGCCCACGTGTGACCGCTATGGCGCCGGTGATCCAGCCGCTGCCGGTGGAGGCCTCGCTGCTGGGCGAATCGCCCTTCTGGCACCCCGACGAGCGCGCGCTGTGGTGGTGCGACATCCCGGGCCGCAGCCTGCACCGCCACCACCCCGGCACGGGCGCGCACCAGGCCTGGCACTTCGACACCGATGTGGCCTGCGCTGCACCGCTGGCCGGCGGCCAGCTGCTGCTGGGCATGCGTGACGGGCTCTGGCGCTTCAATCCGGCCACCGGCCAGCGCGTGGCCCTGGCAGATGCGCCCTACGACCCCGCGACCGAGCGCTTCAATGACGGCAAGGCCGATCCACAAGGGCGCTTCTGGGTGGGCACGATCTACGAGCCCCGGCAGCCCGCCCAGGCGGCCTTGTACTGTCTGGCCGATGGGCGGCTGGAGCGCCGTGCCGGCGGTGTGACCGTCAGCAACGGCCTGGCCTTCAGCCCTGACGGCCGCACCCTGTACTGGAGCGACACCAAGGCTCACACCGTCTACGCCTTCGACTTCGACGGCCAGGACGGCTCGCTGTCGCGGCAGCGCGTGTGGGCGCAGTTCGCGCTGCGCGCGGCCGACCAGCCGCTGGCGTCCTACGGTGGCCGGCCCGATGGCGCCGCCGTGGATGCCGAAGGCTGCTACTGGGTGGCGATGTTCGAAGGCGCCCGCTTGCTGCGCCTGTCGCCGACAGGCGAAGAGCTCCGCGAACTGCCGCTGCCCGTGCGCTGCCCCACCATGCCCTGCTTCGGCGGCGACGATCTGCGCACCCTGTACATCACCACCTCGCGCCAAAACCGCCCTGCCGAGGAACTCACGCGCGAGCCCTGGGCCGGCCAGGTGCTGCAGTGCCGGGTGGAGGTGCCCGGGCTGCCGGTGAATTTCGCCCGTGTCTGAGGCGCACGTCCAGATGCGCGCTCAGACCCTGGCCCGGCTGCGCGAACCGCGGCGCTGGGACCTGGTGGTCGTGGGCGGCGGCGCCACCGGCCTGGGTGTGGCCCTGGACGCGGCCGTACGCGGCCTGCAGGTGTTGTTGCTGGAGGCCGCTGATTTCGCACAGGGCACCAGTTCGCGCGCCACCAAGCTGGTGCATGGCGGTGTGCGCTACCTGGCGCAGGGCCATCTGAGCCTGGTACGCGAGGCCCTGCGCGAGCGTTCGGCCCTCTTGTCCAACGCCCCCCACCTGGCGCAGCCCCTGGCATTTGTGGTGCCGGGCTATCGCGCATGGGAGCTGCCCTTCTACGGTGCGGGCTTGAAAGCCTATGAATGGCTGGCAGGTCAGCGCAGCCTGGGGCCCACGCAGGTGCTGTCGGCGCGTGCAACGCGCCAGGCGCTGCCCATGGTGCGGGAGCGGGGCCTGATCGGCGGTATCCGCTACTGGGACGGACAGTTCGACGACGCCCGCCTGGCGGTGGCGCTGGCGCGCACCGCCGCGGCGCACGGCGCGGTGGTGGTCAATCACCTGCGGGTCACAGGTCTTCGGCAGGAGGGCGCGCAGGTCCGAGGTGTCCGTGCGCGCGATGCCGAGACCGGCGAGGTGTTCGACATCGCGGCCGGCTGCGTGGTCAACGCCACCGGGGTGTGGGTGGACGGGCTGCGCCGCGAGGCGAGCTCCCGGTATGCGGACGAGGGGACGGGAGGCGATACGGGCGGCGATACGGGTCAGCAGACGGGCCAGGAGACGGGCCGTGCAACGGGTCGGGAGATGGGCCGGGAGATGGGCCAGGAGACGGCGCCCCTGGTGACGCCCAGCCAGGGCGTGCACCTGGTGGTGGACCGGGCCTTCCTGCCCGGGTCCACGGCCCTCATGGTGCCCAAGACGGCTGATGGTCGGGTGCTGTTCGCCGTGCCCTGGCTGGGCAAGACCCTGCTGGGCACCACCGACACACCGCGCCCTGACATCGTGGCCGAGCCCCGGCCGTTCGACCACGAGGTGGACTTCATCCTGCGCGAAGCTGCACGCTATCTGTCGCGCCCGCCCACCCGAGCCGATGTGCGCTCGGCCTGGGTGGGGCTGCGTCCGCTGGTTCGTGCGTCCGCGCCGTCCAGTGCCGAAGGCGGGCAGGCGGCTGCGACACGCAGCCTGTCGCGCGAGCACACGGTGGAGGTGGGCGCCACCGGGCTGGTCAGCGTCACGGGTGGCAAGTGGACTACCTACCGGGCCATGGCCGAGGACGTGCTGGCGGCCTGCATGGCGCAGGGTCTCCTGCCCCAGCGCCCGGGCGGCGCCACCGAGCATCTGTCGCTGGTGGGTGCGGCCCCGGGGCGCGCGCTGTGCGAGCCCCCGGGCGAGCACCTGTACGGCAGCGAGGCCCCGACCCTGCGCGCCCTGCCAGGTGCGGATCACTGGCTGGCGCGAGACCAGGAGAGCGGCCAGGGCCTGCTCAGCGAGGCCATGGTGCGCTTCGCGGTGCGGTTCGAGATGGCGCGCACCGTCGAGGACGTGCTGGCCAGGCGCAGCCGGCTGCTGTTCGTGGATGCGCCACAGGCTGCGGCTTGTGCCGACGAGGTGGCGCGGATCCTGACTGAGGAACTGGGCCCTGCATCCGCGCCCCAGGGCCTGGAGGCTTTCAAGGCCCTGGCGGCCCAGTACGGCGCTGTGTCTTGAGCCGCCAGGCCCGGGAGGCCCTCAGGGCAGACCGGCCAGCGCCTCGCGCATCTCACGCACCGACAGCACCTCGCTCAGCACGCGCGGCGCGGCACCACCCGGGGCTTGCAGCAGGTACACCGGCACGCCGTTGCGCCCCAGCTGGGCCAGGGCCGTGGTGATGGCCGGGTCGCGCCGGGTCCAGTCGGCACGCAGCAGCACCACCCGCTTGGCTGCGAAGTCGGCTTTCACCTGGGCATCGGCCAGGGTGGTGCGCTTGTTGAACTGACAGGTCACGCACCAGGCCGCAGTGAAGTCCACGAACACGGGCCGGCCGCTGGCCAGTGCGGCTTGCACGCGTTCGGGCGACCAGGGTTGCCAGTTCCCTTCCAGGCTTTCGCCGCTTTCGCCGCTTTCGCCGTCGCGCGCCGGCCCCGGGTTGCCGACGCTG
Source organism: Rubrivivax sp. (assembly GCA_044372085.1). Taxonomy (GTDB): domain Bacteria; phylum Pseudomonadota; class Gammaproteobacteria; order Burkholderiales; family Burkholderiaceae_C; genus Rubrivivax. The sequence goes on along the minus strand of JBILSM010000086.1, from coordinate 7,743 downwards.
CCCGCCGTCATCGTCGAGTTCATCGGTGCCGCCTGGAAGGATGGCCAGGCCCAGGCCAGAGTGGCAGCCACCAGCAGGGCCGACAACGACAGCCACAACACGCGCGGGGCCGGCCGAGGCGCCGGCAAGCCCCAGGTCCAGGTGGCGAAGGCCAGCGCGAGCAGCATGCCCAGCAGCCCGGCCACGGCGTCCATGCCGGCCTGCTGGCCCAGCACCCATACCAGCCACACCACGGTGGCGAACATCGGGAACGCCATCAAGGTCTTGAAGGTCGCCATCCAGGGCCCGGGCCGGGGCAGGGCGCGTGCCAGCGCCGGCCATGCGCTGGCCAGCAGATAAGGAAGCGCCATGCCCAGGCCGAGTGCGGCAAAGACGGCCAGGGCCTGGGCGGTGGGCAGGGTGACGGCCAGGCCCAGCGACGCCCCCATGAAGGGCGCGGTGCAGGGCGAAGCCACGGCCACGGCCAGCACGCCGGTCAAGGCCGAGTCCACCACGGGGTGGCGCGAGCGCGCCGCAGCCCAGGTGCCGGGGAGCAGATTGCCGATCTCGAACACCCCGGCCAGGTTCAGCCCGATCAGGCTGAACAGGATTGCCAGGCCCGCGACGAAGCCGGGGGACTGCAACTGGAAGCCCCAGCCCAGTTGCTCGCCGCCTGCGCGCAAGGCCAGCAGCAGCCCGGCCAGTGCCAGGAAGCTCGCCACCACGCCGCCCGTGTAGGCCAGCCCGCCGGCCAGCAAGGCGCGTCGGTCCTGCGCCTGCGCGGCGAAGCCAAAGACCTTGAGCGACAGCACCGGGAAGACGCAGGGCATCAGGTTCAGCAGGGCGCCCCCGGCCAGGGCCAGCAGCAGCGCCCATGCCAGGGAAGGCGCGCTGTGGCCCGCATTGCCGGCCGCGCCGGCGCCCGCGGCTGAACTGGCGTTGCCATGCGCCGGCCCGGGCATGCCTGAGCCCGCCGCAGGCCAGGTGCCGCTGACCGACAGCGCCAGTTGCACCCCTGCGGCCTCGCCTTCACGCGCCAGGACTGCCGGCAGCAGGGCAGGGCTCTCGCTGCGTTGCGCTGACAGCGCCACCGTGGCTACCCAGGCCCCGTCCTGCCAAGAGGCGGTGGGCGCGGCAGCGTTGTCGATCACCCCGGCCGTCTCGGGAAAAAAGTGCAGCTTCTGGCCTTGCCAGTCCGCCGGCAGGCCCTGCACACGCACTTGCAAGGTGTGTGGCGCGGCAGGGTCGCCCACCCGTGCCTGCGCCTGCACACCCGCCAAGGCCTTGGGTGTGGCCGCGCGGGTGGCTTCGAACAACGCGGCGTGGGCCACGGTGGCCGCCTGCGCCGGGATCTCCAACTCGAAGTTCCCCGATTCCGGGATGCACACGTCCTTGCACACCAGCCACTGCGCCTCCAGGCGCACAGACAGCGAAGTGCCCCGGAAATCTGCGGGTACCGTCACCGGCACGGGCAGCAGCAAGGTGCCCTCGTAGCCAAAGTTCATCAGCGGCCCGACGGGCAACTTCTTCGGCGTGGGCCATGTGATCTCGCCCGGGGCAAACCCGCTTGGCAGTCCCCATGTGAGGGTGGTGGGCAGACCGGAGTCCCCAGGGTTCTTCCAGTAGGTGTGCCAGTGCGGCTGATGCTCGATGCGCAGGCCCAGCCACAAGGGCTTGCCTGCGGCCACTCCCTCTGGCGCATGCGCCACCAGTTCCGCGCGGACCTGCTCGGTCCGCACGGTGGATGTTGCAGCGTGGGCAGCCTGGGCGGCCAAACCCGACACAGCCGACATGGTCGACACACCCGCCAGCAACGCGGCAGCCAGTGCAAGCCGCCTCATCAGGCCAAAGGCTAGGCGCACGCCGGGCACTGCTCTGGAATCGGAACTTGTCATCCTGGATACCGTAGCGCAAGAAAGGGCCAAAGGCAAAGCCCCCGGGTTTCCACGTACACTCCCGCGGTTTGCCCCTGACGCCGCATCCGCGCACCCCGCCATGTCCGACCGGACGATCCGATCAGACCCCTGGCCCCACGAAGGAGATGCGGCGGGGTACGAGGACTTCAAGCCCTTGACCCGGCAGGAAGCGCAGGCCCTGCGTGCAAAAGAACGCCCCGTCTCACCATGGCGGGTGGTTCGGTTGCAAGCAGTGGTGGGCGCGGTGGTGGCCGCCTTGGTGTGGGTCATCATGGGTGAACGTTCGGCGGCATTGTCGGCACTGTATGGTGCGGCAGTCGCGGTGGTGCCGGGCGCCTTGATGGCGCGCGGCATGACCAGCCGGGTCTCGAGCATGTCGCCTGGGCACAGCGCCGTCAGCTTCATGTTTTGGGAGGTGTTGAAAATCGCGGTCTCGGTGGTCATGCTGATGCTGGCACCGCAGATCCTGCAGCCCTTGAGCTGGCCGGTATTGCTGGTCACGCTTGTGGTCTGCATCAAGGTGTACTGGGTCGCGCTGTTGTGGCGCGGCCGTTGAAGAAGACGAGAACCTGGACGAGCTTTTCTGATGGCAGCAGCACAAGGTCAAGGCCCCACCGCCGGCGAGTACATCGTCCACCACCTGCAACATTTGCAGAACCAGAAGCAGACGGGAGTCGTGGACTTCTCCGTCTTCAACCTGGATTCCATGTTCTACGCCACCGTGCTGGGCATCGTGGGCTGCTACCTGCTGTACCGTGCCGCAGCCAAGGCCACCTCGGGCGTGCCCGGCCGCTTCCAGGCGGCGGTGGAGTTGCTGGTCGAGATGGTGGATTCGCAGGCCAAGGGCATCGTGCACAACGCCACGAGCCGCAAGTTGGTGGCTCCCCTGGCGCTCACGGTCTTCGTCTGGATCTTCCTGATGAATGCCATGGACTTGCTGCCTGTCGATCTGTTGCCCGCGATCTGGCACGTGGCAGGCCCGGCCATCGGTGCTCCTGACTACATGCGCGTGGTGCCCACGGCCGACCTGTCGGTGACCATGGGCCTGTCGCTGTCGGTGTTGCTGATCTGCCTGTTCTACAACGTCAAGATCAAGGGGCTGGGCGGCTGGATCCACGAGCTGTTCTCCGCCCCCTTCGGTGACAAGTGGTTCCTGTATCCGATCAACTTCGCGATGCAGATGATCGAGTTCGTGGCCAAGACCGTGTCACACGGCATGCGGTTGTTCGGCAACATGTACGCCGGCGAACTGATCTTCATGCTGATTGCCTTGATGGGTGGCGCCTGGTCACTGTCGGCCACGGGTATTGGCTTGGCCATCGGCCACGTCATCGCTGGCAGCGTGTGGGCCATCTTCCACATCCTGATCATCACCTTGCAGGCCTTCGTGTTCATGATGCTCACGCTCGTGTACGTGGGCCAGGCACACGACGCGCACTGATCTGTCCCAGCCTGGGCCGTCCCGTTCTTTGACCTGAAGTTTTCCGTTTCTTTTTTTCACTCTCAACGTTGCACACAGGAGTCAACATGCAAGTCATCAGCTTCGTCGCTCTGGCCGCCGGCCTGATCATCGGCCTGGGCGCCATCGGTGCCTGTATCGGCATCGGCATCATGGGCAGCAAGTACCTCGAGGCCGCCGCCCGCCAGCCTGAACTGATGGGCGAGCTGCAGACCAAGATGTTCCTGCTGGCTGGCCTGATCGACGCGGCCTTCATCATCGGCACCGGTATCGCCCTGTGGTTCGCTACGGCCAACCCGTTCCTGGGCCAGTTGGCCAACCTGCCGAAGTGATTCTTCGCGGCCGGTTCGTCGGGCGGCGTGTTGGCGCTGCCCTGAAACTCCCATGACGAGGTTCCTGAAGTGAGCATCAACGCCACCCTGATCGTCCAGATGATCGTGTTTGCGATCCTGGTCTGGTTCACGATGCGTTTCATCTGGCCGCCGCTGACGGCGGCGCTGGACGAGCGCGCCAAGAAGATTGCCGAGGGCTTGTCTGCAGCCGACAAGGCGAAGGCCGATCTGGCCGCGGCCAACCAGCGCGTCGAGCAGCAGCTTTCTGCGGCCCGCAATGACGCTGCCAAGCGTCTGGCCGATGCCGAGCGTCTGGCCCAGCAGACGATCGAGGAAGCCAAGGCGCGTGCCGCCGAGGAAGGCGCCAAGATCGTGGCAGCCGCCCGTGCCGAGGCCGAGCAGGAGTCCGTGAAGGCCCGCGAGGCCCTGCGTGAGCAGGTGGCTGCGCTGGCCGTCAAGGGAGCCGAAGCCATCCTTCAGCGCGAGGTCAACGCCGGCGTCCACGCCGAGCTGCTCACGCGCTTGAAGACCGAGCTCTGATCGAGCACTCCGCTCAGGTCACGAGACCAGCCTCCACTTCGCCACCCCGAGCCCGCGAGCCCCAAGACATGGCTGAAATCGCCACCATCGCCCGCCCCTATGCCGAGGCCCTTTTCAAGGCTGCCGGTGCGCAAGCTGCCGCGCTGTCTGCTGAAGTGGGCGCGCTGGCGGCCGTGGCTGCAGACGAGCATCTGCGCCAGTTCGCCGACAACCCCAAGACCTCGCCCGAACAGGTGTTCGGCGTGGTGGCCGGGGTCGTCAACCAGCCTTTGTCGGCTGCTGCGCAGAACTTCCTGCGCACGGTGCTGGACAACGGCCGGCTGGCAGCGATGCCGGAGATCGCCTCGCAGTTTCATGCCCTGGTGAATGCGCAGAGCGGCGTGTCCGACGCGCTCATCGAAAGCGCCTTCCCCATCGAGCCCTCGCAACTGCCCGACGTGGTGGCCACGCTGGAGCAGCGTTTCTCGCGCAAGCTCAACGCCCGTGTGGAACTGCGCCCCGAGCTGATCGGCGGCATTCGCGTCACCGTGGGTGATGAGGTGCTGGACGCTTCCGTCAAGGCCCGGCTCGACCACATGAAGGTGGCGCTCACGGCCTGAGGCCGTTGGTTTCCACGCCCGCACCCAACGCCCGAACACATCCGCCTGCAAGACGTCAGGAGAGACACATGCAACTCAATCCCGCAGAAATTTCCGAGCTGATCAAGAGCCGTATCGAAGGCTTGCAGGCCAGCGCCGACATCAAGAACCAGGGCACCGTGGTGTCGGTCACCGACGGCATCGTGCGCGTGCACGGCCTGTCCGATGTGATGGCCGGTGAAATGCTGGAGTTCCCGGCCACCGCGAGCGGTCAGGCCACCTACGGCCTGGCCCTGAACCTCGAGCGCGACTCGGTGGGCGCGGTGATTCTGGGCGAGTATGAGCACATCTCCGAGGGCGACACCGTCAAGTGCACGGGCCGCATCCTGGAAGTGCCCGTGGGCCCCGAGTTGATCGGCCGCGTGGTCAACGCGCTGGGTCAGCCCATCGACGGCAAGGGCCCGATCAACGCCAAGATGACGGACGTGATCGAGAAGGTCGCCCCGGGCGTGATCGCTCGCAAGTCGGTGGACCAGCCTGTTCAGACGGGCCTGAAGTCCATCGACTCCATGGTGCCCGTCGGCCGCGGCCAGCGCGAACTCATCATTGGTGACCGTCAGACGGGCAAGACCGCCGTCGCGATTGACGCGATCATCAATCAGAAGGGTCAGAACATGACCTGCGTGTACGTCGCCATCGGCCAGAAGGCGTCGTCCATCAAGAACGTGGTGCGCGCGCTGGAACAAGCCGGTGCGATGGAATACACCATCGTCGTGGCGGCTTCCGCTTCGGAATCCGCCGCCATGCAGTACGTCAGTGCCTACTCGGGCTGCACGATGGGCGAGTACTTCCGCGACCGCGGCCAGGACGCGCTGATCATCTATGACGACCTGTCCAAGCAGGCCGTGGCCTACCGCCAGGTCTCGTTGCTGCTGCGCCGCCCGCCCGGCCGCGAAGCCTACCCCGGCGACGTGTTCTATCTCCACAGCCGCCTGCTGGAGCGTGCCGCCCGTGTGAACGCCGACTACGTCGAAGCCTTCACCAAGGGTGAGGTCAAGGGCAAGACCGGTTCGCTGACCGCACTGCCTATCATCGAAACGCAAGCCGGTGACGTGTCGGCCTTCGTGCCGACCAACGTGATCTCCATCACCGACGGTCAGATCTTCCTGGAAACCAGCCTGTTCAACGCCGGTATCCGCCCCGCCATCAACGCCGGTATCTCGGTGTCGCGCGTCGGTGGCGCCGCCCAGACCAAGCTGATCAAGAGCCTCTCGGGCGGCATCCGTACCGACCTGGCGCAATACCGTGAACTGGCCGCCTTCGCGCAGTTCGCCTCCGACCTGGACGCCGCCACCCGCAAGCAGCTGGACCGCGGTGCCCGCGTGACGGAACTGCTGAAGCAGGCGCAGTACAGCCCGCTGCCCATCAGCCTGATGGCAGCCACGCTGTACGCGGTGAACAAGGGCTACCTCGACGACATCGACACCAAGAAGGTCCTGGCGTTCGAACACGGCCTGCACCAGCATCTGAAGAGCAGCCACGCTGCCCTGCTGGCCAAGCTGGAGAACGACAAGGCCATGGACAAGGGCGCGGAAGAAGAACTGAGCAACGCCATCGCTGCGTTCAAGAAGAGCTTCGCCTAAGTCCCGCAGCCCAGGAGAACGGTCATGGCTGTCGGAAAAGAGATTCGCGGCAAGATCAAATCGGTGGAGAACACCAAGAAGATCACCAAGGCCATGGAAATGGTCGCCGCCAGCAAGATGCGCAAGGCCCAGGAGCGCATGCGCTCTGCGCGCCCCTATGCGGACAAGATCCGCAACATCACGGCCCACCTCTCGGAAGCCAACCCCGAGTACAAGAGCCCGTACATGCGAGTGGCGGGCACGGCCAGGAACGTCGGCTTCATCGTCGTCACCACGGACAAGGGTCTGTGTGGCGGCCTGAACACCAACGTGCTGCGCGCCGTGACGAACAAGATGAAGGACGTCCAATCCGCCGGCGGCGCCATCCAGACGGTGGCCATCGGCAACAAGGGCCTGGGCTTCCTGAACCGCATCGGCGCCACGGTGGTGAGCCAAGCCACGCAGCTGGGCGACGCCCCGCAGCTGGAAAAGCTCATCGGCCCGGTGAAGGTCATGCTGGACGCGTTTGTCGAAGGCAAGCTGGACGCGGTCTACCTCTGCTACACCAAGTTCATCAACACGATGAAGCAGGAGCCGCTGGTCGAACCTCTGCTGCCCCTGTCCGCCACGCGGCTGGAGCAGACGGCTGCCGAGAAGAGCCAGTATGGCTGGGACTACATCTACGAACCCGACGCGCCCACCGTCATCGACGACCTGCTGACGCGCTACATCGAAGCGCTGGTCTACCAGGCCGTGGCCGAGAACATGGCCAGCGAGCAGAGCGCTCGAATGGTGGCCATGAAGGCCGCCACCGACAACGCCGGCACGCTCATTGGTGAGCTCAAGCTCATCTACAACAAGACCCGTCAAGCGGCGATCACCAAGGAACTGTCCGAGATCGTCAGCGGCGCAGCCGCCATCAGTGGATGACCCCCACGCTCACTGACGTTCGCTGCCCCCCGAGGGGGCTCTTGCAGCGGCCCGGCGAAGCCGGAACCGCGCAAGGCCTTGATCGGAAACGGTGAGCGCCAAGCACCGAATTGAATATTGACCAGAGGATCCAGGAAATGTCGAACACTCAAGCCCAGGGCAAGATCGTCCAGTGCATCGGCGCCGTGGTGGACGTGGAGTTCCCCCGCAATGCCATTCCCAACATCTATGACGCGCTCAAGCTGGAAGGCACGGCGCTGACGCTGGAAGTGCAGCAACAGCTGGGCGACGGCGTGGTGCGCACCATCGCGCTGGGTTCGTCGGACGGTATCCGCCGCGGCCTGATGGTCAGCAACACCGGTGCCAACATCACCGTGCCCGTGGGCA
>JBILSM010000214.1:0-3814 GCA_044372085.1 Rubrivivax sp. | reverse complement strand
ATGGGTTTTCATCCGCGCACACATGCCGTGTTTGGCGTCATGCGCGACAAGGACATTCCAGCCATCTTGTCGCGCATGGCCCCACTCGTGGACGCGTGGCATTTCTGCAGCCTGGACAGCGCCCGTGCGGCCACGCCGCAGGAATTGCTCCACGCCTGGGAGGCCAGCGGGCAAAGGCCACCCGCACCGGGGTTGGCGCCGCCGAGCGCCGATGTGCATACCAGCCCCTCGCAGGCCCTGGACGCTGCGTTGGCCCAGGCCGACCCCGCCGATAGAATTGTGGTCTTTGGCTCCTTCCAGACCGTCGGCGCGGTGCTCAAGGCCGGGCTGCCCCGGCGGGCCGCTCCCCATCTCGGCTGAACATGGCCCTGCCGTCGTTTTTCAAGCGCAAGAAGACCGAGGACGCTGCGCCTCCAGCTCCGGCGGCTTCTGCGCGTGCGGGCCGACGTGGCGCTGCGAAGACGATGCCCGAGTCCGCCTCCGCCCGCCCCGGTGCACCGCATGAGAGCGCCGCCGTCATGCAGGCGCGTACCCACGCCCGCCGCCGCTTGATCGGCGCGGCCGTGCTGCTGCTGTTGGGCGTGTTGCTGTTCCCGCTCGTCTTCGAGACCCAGCCCCGGCCCTTGCCGCTGGATCTGCCCATGACGGTGGCTCCTGGCAATGGAGCCCCCACCGCGGTGCCGGCCCCCGCGCCTGTGGTCGGCACCGTCACGCGCCCCGCGCCGCCCATGATCGTCGAGACCGCAGAGCCCGAGCCCCGGCCCGCGCTGGCGGCGGCCTCCGCCGTGGCGCAGGCGAGCCCGGCGCCCGCACCCCAGGCCGCCCCGCCCGCCCAGACCGCCCAGACCGCCCAGACCGCTCCACCCGCTCAGCCTGCACGGGCCGTAGCGTCCGCCCCGGCGGCTACAGCGGCTACAGCGGCTGCAGCCGTCGTAACCGCGAAGCCGGCCCCAGCCCCCGCCACGGCCTCGGCACCGCTTCCCGTGCCGGAGCCCGGTCGCTTCGTGGTGCAGGTCGGCGCTTTCGCTGACGACGCCACCGTGCGCCAGACGCGCCAGAAGGTCGAAAAGCTGGGACTCAAGACCTACACCCAGGAGGTCAGCACCGACGCCGGCAAGCGCGTGCGCGTGCGTGTCGGGCCCTTCGCCACCCGCGATGAGGCCACGCAGGTGCTGAACAAGCTCAAGGGCTCGGGCTTGCCGGGCGCTGTGCTGACGCTGTGATCGGCTCGCTGCCCTGGGTGGACGCGGCGCTGGCCGCCGTGTTGCTGGTGTCCGTGGTCCTGGGCCTGGCCCGGGGTGTCAGCTACGAACTCATGGGGCTGGCGGGCTGGGTGGTGGCCTATTTCGCCGCAGCGTGGCTGGTGCCTCAGGTGGCTTCCCACATCCCGGTCGGGCTGCCGGATTCCGCGCTGAACCAGTCGGCCACTCTGGTGATCTGCTTCGTCGCCGTGCTGGTGGCTTGGGGGCTGCTGGCCCGCCTGGTGCGCCTGCTGGTGCGGGCCACGCCGCTGTCCTTCCTTGATCGTCTGCTGGGCGCCGTGTTCGGAGCGCTGCGCGGTGGCGTGCTGCTGCTGCTGGTGGCCACGGTGGTGACGCTGACGCCCGCGGCACAATCAGCCTCCTGGCAGGCCTCCGCTGCTGCGCCCGTGTTGCTGGGCGCAGTCAAGGGCGTGAAGATGCTGCTGCCGCCGGAATTGGCGCGCTGGATACCAGGCTGAACCATGGCGCCCTTGGCGGGCTGCATGACGGCCTGAACGGCGTACCGAAGAAGGCGCCGCGCTTTCCGGGTGCTTCCCAGACCTTGTCTTTCCAACTCTCGGGCCAACCATGTGCGGCATCGTCGGCGTCATCTCCCAGGCGCCAGCCAACCAGCTGATCTACGACGCGCTGCTGCTGCTGCAGCACCGCGGGCAGGACGCTGCCGGCATCGTCACCATGCAGGGCACCAAGTGCTTCATGCACAAGGCCCGCGGCATGGTGCGAGACGTCTTTCGCACGCGCAACATGCGGGCCCTGCCCGGCCACATCGGGCTGGGCCAGGTGCGCTACCCCACCGCGGGCAACGCTTACTCCGAGGAAGAGGCCCAGCCCTTCTACGTGAACGCGCCCTTCGGCATCGTGCTGGTGCACAACGGCAACCTCACCAATGCCCACGCGCTGAAGGACGAGCTCTTTGCCGTGGACCGGCGCCACATCAACACCGGCAGCGACACCGAGGTGCTGATCAACGTGCTGGCGCACGAGCTGGAACTCGTGGCGCGCAACCTGCCGCTCACGCCAGACGAGGTCTTCAAGGCGGTGGCGGCGGTGCACCGGCGCATCAAGGGCTCGTACGCCGTGGTGGCGCTGATTGCCGGGCACGGGCTGCTCGCCTTCCGCGACCCCTTCGGCATCCGCCCGCTGTGCTTCGGCGAGACTCTTACGCCCGAGGGCCGCGAGGTGATGGTGGCCAGCGAATCCGTGGCCCTCGAAGGCACGGGCCACCGCCTCACGCGCGACGTGGCCCCTGGCGAGGCGCTGTTCATCGAGATGGACGGCACCGTGCACACCCGGCAGTGCGCCGAGCACCCCACGCTCAACCCCTGCATCTTCGAGTACGTCTACCTCGCGCGGCCCGACTCCGTGCTGGACGGTGTGTCGGTCTACCAGGCGCGCCTGAACCTGGGGCAGACGCTGGCGCAGCTCCTGATCTCCACCATGCCGCCCAGCGACATCGACGTGGTCATCCCCATCCCGGAAAGCAGCCGGCCCAGCGCCATGCAACTGGCCTACATGATAGGCAAGCCCTACCGCGAGGGCTTCGTGAAGAACCGCTACGTGGGCCGCACCTTCATCATGCCGGGCCAGGCCGTGCGCAAGAAGAGCGTGCGCCAGAAGCTCAACGCCATCGGCATGGAATTCAAGGGCCGCAACGTGCTGCTGGTGGACGATTCCATCGTGCGCGGCACCACCAGCAAGGAGATCGTGCAGATGGCGCGCGAGGCCGGCGCCCGCAAGGTCTACATGGCCTCGGCCGCGCCGCCGGTGCGGCACCCCAACGTCTACGGCATCGACATGCCCACGCCCGAGGAACTGGTGGCCCACGGCCGCAGCCTGGAAGAGGTGCGTGCCTTCATTGGTGCCGATGCGCTGATCTACCAGGACGTGGACGCCATGAAGCGCGTGATCCAGGCCCTGAACCCCGCGCTGGCGGGCTTCGAGGCCAGCTGTTTCGACGGGCGCTACATCACGGGCGATGTCTCGCTGGAAGACTTCGCTACGCTGGAGGCCCAGCGCCGCGCCCAACCTGAAGAGGAAGAAGGCCCCGCCCGCAGCCGCCTGGCGCTGCAGGAGGCGCCGGAGAACACCGCATGACCGAGAAGAAGACCCTTCCCCGACTGAATCTGCCCGAAGGCCTGGGTCTGGACACCCTGGCCGTGCGCGAGGGCCTGCCCGCCTCGCCCTGGGGCGAGAACTCCGAGGCGCTGTACCTCACCAGCTGCTTCGTTCACCCCAACGCCGAGACCGCCGCCCGCCGCTTTGCCGACGAGGAAGAGGCCTTCGTCTACAGCCGCTTCTCCAACCCCAGCGTCACCATCATGGAGCGGCGCCTGGCCGCGCTGGAAGGCACGGAGGACTGCATCGGCACCGCCAGCGGCATGGGCGCCATCCTGCTGATGATCATGGGCCTGCTCAAGGCCGGCGATCACGTCATCTGCTCGCGCAGCGTCTTCGGCTCCACCATCAAGCTGCTGCAAGGCGAGTTCGGCAAGTTCGGCGTGGAAACCAGCTTCGTCAGCCAGACCGACGTGGCCGAGTGGAAGGCCGCCATG
>JBILSM010000213.1:0-3819 GCA_044372085.1 Rubrivivax sp. | reverse complement strand
ACTTCCCCTTCACCGAGCCCAGCGCCGAGATCGACATGATGTTTGCCACCGGGCCGCTGAAGGGTCGCTGGCTGGAACTGGCCGGCTCGGGCCAGGTGCACCCGAACGTCGTGCGCAACTATGGCCTGGACCCCGAGCGATACATCGGCTTTGCCTTCGGCATGGGCCCCGACCGCCTGACCATGCTGCGCTACGGCGTCAGCGACTTGCGACTCTTCTTCGAGAACGACCTGCGCTTCCTGTCGCAGTTCCGTTGAGCCGCAACCTGTCTGCTTCGATCAGCGGCACCTGGCGCCTTCACTGATCTCGAACGAAAACCTTCCGAGCCTCAAGATGCAATTCCCGGAATCCTGGCTGCGCGAGTTCTGCGATCCGCCCCTGACCACCCAAGCCCTGGCCGAGCTTCTCACCATGTCGGGCATGGAAGTCGAGGAACTGAAGCCCGTCGCTCCTGCTTTCCACGGCATCGTCGTGGCCGAGATCATGGAAGCCGTGCAGCACCCCAATGCCGACAAGCTGCGCGTTTGCAAGGTGGATGCCGGACCGCACTCCGCGCAGGGGCCGTTGCAGATCGTCTGTGGAGCGCCCAACGCCCGCGCAGGCATCCGGGTGCCGCTGGCCCTGGTGGGCGCTGAGTTGCCGCCGGGAGAGGATGGCAAGCCCTTCAAGATTGGCGTGGGCAAGCTGCGAGGGGTGGAGAGCTTTGGCATGCTGTGCTCGGCGCGGGAGCTGAAGCTGTCGGACGACCACGGCGGCCTGCTGGAACTGCCGGCCGACACGCCCATCGGGCAGGACGTGCGCAAGGCGCTGACCTTGGACGACACCCTCTTCACGCTGAAGCTCACGCCCAATCTGGGGCATGCGTTGAGCGTGTACGGCATTGCGCGCGAAGTGGCGGCCTTGACCGGGGCTCCCCTGAAGACCCCAGTCTTTCCACCCGTGACGCCGGCGCACACAGACTGCCTGCCTGTGGAAGTGAAGGCGCCTGACCTGTGCGGCCGCTTCTCGGGCCGGATCGTGCGCGGCGTGAACACCGCCGCCAAGACGCCCGCCTGGATGGTGGACCGCCTGGCGCGCTGCGGCCAACGCTCGGTCAGCGCGCTGGTGGACATCTCGAACTACGTGATGTTCGAGTACGGACGGCCCAGCCACATCTTCGATCTGGACAAGATCCGCCACAAGCTGGTGGTGCGCTGGGGGCAGCCCGGCGAGACCTTGAAGCTGCTGAACGGAAACACCATCGAGCTCGATGAGCAGGTGGGGGTGATCGCTGATGCGCAGGCCGTGGAGTCGCTGGCGGGCATCATGGGCGGGGACGCTACCGCGGTCAGCGACGACACGAAGAACGTCTACGTGGAGGCTGCTTTCTGGTGGCCCGAGGCTGTGTCAGGCCGCTCGCGGCGCTTCAACTTCTCCACCGACGCCGGGCACCGCTTCGAGCGTGGCGTGGATCCCTCCCTCACGGTCGAGCACATCGAGCACATCACCGCGCTGATCCAGCAGATTTGTGGCGGCGAGGCGGGGCCCATTGACGATCAAACGCTGGTGTTGCCGCAGCGTCAACCCGTCACCTTGCGCGTAGCGCGTGCGTCCAAGGTGCTGGGCATGCCATTGACGGTTGCGCAGTGCGCACAGGTCTTCCAGCGCTTGGGGCTGGCCTTCGAGCAGCAGGGCGACACCTTGGTGGTCATGCCGCCCGCGTGGCGGTTTGACGTGGCTATCGAGGAAGACCTGATCGAGGAGGTCATCCGGGTCATCGGGCTGCAGCACCTGCCCACGAATCCGCCGCACGCACCGGTGATCTCGCGTCCGCAGCGTGAAGGGCAAGTGTCTCCTTACGCGCTGCGCAGATCGCTGGCCGCCCTGGGCTATCACGAGACCATCAATTTCAGCTTTGTCGAAGAACGTACCGAACTGGAACTTGCAGGCAACAACGATCCGATCCGCGTGCTGAACCCTATCGCGGCCCCCTTGGCGGTCATGCGTTCTTCGCTGCTGGGCAGTCTCCTTGGCGTGCTCAAGACGAACCTCTCCCGCAAGGCAGCCCGGGTGCGGGTGTTCGAGATCGGCCGCGTCTTCAGGCGCGACGCTTCAGTCCAGGACGCGCCTCTGTCTGTCGGGGGAGTGGACCAGCCGATGCGCGTGGCGGGGCTGGCCTGGGGGCCGGTGGACGAGCTGCAATGGGGCGAACGAGAACGAGCCAGCGACTTCTTCGACATCAAGGGAGACCTGCAAGCGCTGCTGGCCGGCCGCCCACTGAGCTTTCATGCCGATGTACATCCGGCGATGCATCCTGGACGTTGCGCGCGTGTGGAGTCGAATGGCCGGGTGCTGGGTCATGTGGGTGAACTTCACCCCAAGTGGCGCCAGGCCCAAGACCTTCCCTCGGCGCCCGTGCTCTTCGAACTGGCTCTGGATGACGTGCTGAAGCGACCGGTGCCCTCGTTTGAGCCTGTTGCCCGACAACAGGCCACGCAACGTGACGTGGCGCTGTTGGTAGGCGTGCATGTGTCGCACGACGCCTTGTTGAAGGCCTTGCGGTCGGACCCCGAGGGCCTGGTACGCCATGCCACACTGTTCGATATCTACAAGCCGGCGCACCCCGTGGGTGGCATGACCGCTGACGAGCACAGTCTGGCCGTGAGGCTCGAACTTCTGGACGATGCCGCCACCCTGACCGACGCGCGCATCGACGCCGCGGTGGCCGCAGCGGTGCAGCGTGCCGCAGCAGCCTGTAGTGCCCGACTGCGGGTCTGAATGGACGTCCACCTGGAGCATTCCACATGAACGACCCGATTCCCAACATCCCTGCCATGGGTGCTCTCCTGCAGTCTTTGGAGACGCCGACGCTGACCAAGGCCGAACTGGCCGAACTGCTTTTCGACAGGCTCGGGCTCAACAAGCGAGAGTCCAAGGACATGGTGGAGGCCTTCTTCGAGATCGTCCACGGCTCCCTGGTGCAGGGGCAGGACGTCAAGCTGTCTGGATTTGGCAACTTCAACGTCCGGCGCAAAGCGCCCCGGCCAGGGCGCAACCCGCGTACCGGTGAGTCCATTCCCATCAAGGCCCGGCAGGTGGTGACCTTTCACCCCAGCCTCAAATTGAAGGCGATGGTGCAAGGCGATGTGCCGCTGACTGGCGAATTCGAGTAGAGTTTTCTGCCCATCGACGCTAAGCCCACCTGAGTTTGCCGGTCCTCCATGGACACCGCGCTTCCTGCCATTCCCGCCAAGCGTTACTTCACCATCGGAGAGGTCAGTGAACTCTGCGGGGTGAAGGCCTACGTGCTTCGCTATTGGGAGCAGGAGTTCACCCAACTGCGCCCGATGAAGCGGCGCGGCAACCGGCGCTATTACCAGCACCACGAGGTGCTGCTGATCCGGCGCATCCGCGAACTGCTGTATGACCAGGGCTTCACCATCAGCGGCGCACGAAACCGCTTGGCCGAGGCCATGGCATCTGGCCGTGGGGCCGCTTTCGCAGCGGCACGCAAGGCATCAGCCCCGTTGGATCATCCCCCCGTGGATGTGCAGTCCGTGGAGCCCCTCGCCGAAGGCCCTGCGGTTCGCGAGACGTGGCCCGTCGCAACCCAGAGAACTGAAGCTGCTGCCGTGGCCTCTGTCTCTTCGGTGCGGCCCGTCGGCACCATCGAAGACGTATTGCGGGAGCTTCAACTGATCCGCGAGCTCTTGAAGGACTGAACGCGTCCGCGTGCTGAAGGAGCCTGCTGTACGGGCTATACTGTTTGCTTCGTCGGGGTGTAGCGCAGCCTGGTAGCGCACTTGCATGGGGTGCAAGGGGTCGCGAGTTCGAATCCCG
>JBILSM010000085.1:0-12091 GCA_044372085.1 Rubrivivax sp. | reverse complement strand
TGTACAACCAGCACTTGCCGCAGAAAGCCCTCAACCACCAGACACCCCTGACGGCCTTGAAACGGTGGCAGGAATCACACCCGCACCTGTTCAAGAAAAAGGTTGTCAATCATCCGGGACCTGACACTTAACTCGATCAACAGACTTCTGGTTGCCGAGTCCACTTCGCTGGCGACGTCGAGCCTCGCAAAAGCGAAGTACTCACAGCAATCACGGTCGCGCGCTGACGCCTGACCCCGCGCTCAAGCGGAACCCCTACACCAAACGCCGCAACCATCAAGTCCGCAGATGCTCGAACACTTGGCTGACGCTGTCCTTCTGCTGCACCTGGCCGTGGTCGTCTTCGTCGTAGGCGGCTTGGGGTTCATCGTCCTCGGGAACTTCATGCGCTGGAGCGCTGCGAACGCGCCCATCTTCCGGTGGGTGCACTTGTTCGCAATCATGGTGGTGGTCGTTCAGTCATGGCTGGGTGTCGAGTGCCCGCTCACCACGCTTGAAAACTGGCTTCGTCTGCGCGCAGGTGGCTCCGGGTACGAAGCCGGCTTTGTGCAGCACTGGGTTTCGGCGGTGCTGTACTACCAGGCACCTGCCTGGGTCTTTGCCACCGTCTACACCGTGTTCGGGGCAACCGTCCTGGCAAGCTGGCGCGCTTGGCCACCAAGGCGGCCTTTCAGTATGGCCATTGGTCGCCAGGTGATGCGGTTCAAGCATCAACGTCGACACTCAGGCCCATGAGCAGCATCACCGTCCGTCAGGCCGTCTTCTCAGACCTTCCGAGTCTGGCGGAGCTGTTCAATCAGTACCGTGTGTTTCAAGGCAAGGCCAGTGATCTTCCAGCCGCCATGGCCTTCCTTCAAGCAAGGTTTGATCACGGCGAGTCTGTTGTCTTCCTGGCATCAGAAGGCGTTGCGCCGGTTGGGTTCGCACAGCTGTATCCCAGCTACTCCTCTACGGCTCTTGCCAGGGTCTTCATCCTGAACGACTTGTTCGTCCATGAGAGTGGCCGCCGCAAAGGGGTGGGCTCACAGTTGCTCGGTGCTGTCGAAGGCTATGCCTGGGCCCATGGCGCGGCCCGCGTCACGCTGAACGTTGCCATCGAGAACACTTCGGGGCAGGCGCTTTACGAGGCTCAGGGCTGGAGGAAGGATGCCCAGTTCTTCATGTATCACCGGTTCCCAGCCAGCAGCTGAGCTGTTGCGCGCCGTGTGAGGCCTCGCCTGACAGCCCGAGCTGGCCCGCGAAGGCAGCCAATGCTTGGCCGTTCCGGTCCGCAGTCGTCATCTTCCTTCTGCAGAGTGCTCCGGTTGAACGTTCGGCATCACCAACACATCCCCTCGGAGTTCCTGCGCCTTAGGCGTATAGTCTCGCTATGCTCACAGTTGTCGAAAGCCCCATCTTTCAAAGGCTGTGGCCGCGTTACTGGGATGAAGATGAACGCGCCGAGTTCGCAGCGTTCATTGCACTCGATCCGGAAGCCGGGTCTGTCATCCGCGGCTCAGGCGGCGTACGCAAGGTGCGCTGGTCGCGGGAAGGAACGGGGAAGTCTGGTGGAGTGCGGATCGTCTACCTCACCAGGAATGAAGCCGGTGAGGTCTACCTGCTGACTCTGTATGCCAAGTCCGAGTCAGGGAACATCTCCCTCAGCACACTCAAGGAGATTCGTCGTGCCCTCGAAATCTAAGAAGCTCAGTTCAGCCGAGATTGCAACCTTTGAGGCCACGCGCGACATTGGCGCCGAGATCCTTCAGTCCATCAAGGACATGAAGGCCGGAAAGGGCAAGGCTGTGGTTTCTACAGCCACGCAAGCCCGAGAGGCCACAGGACTTTCTCAATCTCAGTTCGCCAACCTTCTGGGCGTCTCGGTGCGAACACTCCAAGGCTGGGAGCAAGGGCGCAAGCAGCCAAGTGGTGCAGCGCGGACGCTGCTGGCGATTGCTCGCACAAACCCGAAAGCAGTTCTGGCGGTCTCAGCGTCATAACAGCCGTCAGCCAAAGATTCCGAAGTCCGTTGGGCGCATCAATGAAGTTGAGCGCCTGAAACCTGGGCAGCGGGACTGGCCACCGTTGGACACAGTGACGTGCTCGCCTCCAGCCGTACCGACCTGAAGTAGCCGGGGTCAACCATGGCAGGGCCGCAGCAGGTCGCTACGATGGCGGCGCCCTCAGCCATTCCTCTTTTCCCACACGCCGTGAATCTCGCACCCACTCCGCTTTCCGCCGCCGTCGCCGGCGCCTTTTCGGCGTGGGCGCTGCCCGCGGTCAGCCAGTGGCTGGGCAGTGACGCCGACACCAGCTTCAACTACGTCATCGCCTTCTTGCTGCTGGTCGCGCTGCCCGCACACGCCGGCGTGCTGGGCTTGCGTCGTCAGCCGGGCCCGGCGGTTCAGGGCCTGGACAAGCCGCTTCTGATCAGGGTGGGCGCGTGGTTGGCTGCTGCGGCTGCGGTGTCCGGTCTCTTGATGCTGGCCAGCTAGCCTGGGGGCGATCGGGGCGGTGTTGATTCAGCGGCGCATCTCGTCAAGTTTCAGGCATGGGGCGTTGCCGTTGCGCGCCCTACTGGCATGCGTGTCGCCCTGGACAACGGTGCTGCGCGTGCGGCGCTGAGGCAAGGATGATCTGAAGCCCGCCATGCCACAAGCCTGCGCCCTTCTCTTCGGTGCCCTTTCGCTGGTTGTCGCGGCGTTTCAGGTGGCCCTGGTGCTGGGGGCGCCCTGGGGCGAGTACACGCTGGGCGGCCGCTGGCGCGGGGCGTTGCCGGTGGCGGTTCGCGTGCTGCCGGGGCTCTCGGCCGTCCTTCTGCTGTTCTTCGCGGTGGTGGTCGTGGCCCGCGCCGGGGTGGCGTTTCCTTCGATCGCCGAGTTCGCGTTCACTGGGGTGTGGGCCGTGGTGGCGTACTGCGCGCTGGGCAGCATCGCCAACGCCTTCACCCCCAGCCGCAGAGAGCGCATGATCTGGCTGCCCGTGGTGCTGGGAATGCTCGTTCTCAGTCTCGTGGTGGCCTTGTCTTGACCGCACCTGACCTCCTGCTCCCCACCATGCTTCATCACCTCTCCCTCGGCGCCGTGGACATCGAGCGCGCTGCCCGGTTCTATGACGCGGCGCTGGCGCCGCTGGGCTACGGGCGCGTGTGGACTGATCTGCGGCCCGGAGAGTCCGGTCAGGCGGTCGGCTACGGGCCGCCGGGCTCGGGGGACAAGCTCGCGATCAAACAGGTGTCGCAGGCCATCGCGCCGATCCCAGGCTTTCATGTGGCCTTCTCAGCGCCCAGCCGGGCGGCGGTGGCGGCCTTTCATGCGGCGGCGCTGGCGGCCGGTGGCACGGACAACGGCCCGCCCGGCCTGCGCCCCCATTACGGCCCCCGCTACTTCGCGGCCTTCGTGGTGGACCCGGAAGGTCATCGTCTGGAAGCCGTGTACAAGGGCGCCGAGGAATGATCTCGCCCGGGAACTGGGAGCATGATCCCGGACGTGCCCGCAGCACCGGCCACAGCCCAGGCACCGTCACGCGCGCCGTCACGTAAGCCGTGACGCACGCCATCACACCCCACCATCACGCCCGACCATGCAGCACACCCTCACCGGCAAGCGCGTCCTGATCACCCAGGCCAGCGAGTTCATGGGCCCTGCGCTGTGCGAGGTGTTTGCCGAGCAGGGCGCCGAAGTGGTGGCCAGCACGGCAGACCTGGCGCCGCCCGAGGCTGCGGCGCAGGTGGTGGCCCGAGCGGTGCAGGAGGCCGGGCCCCTCGACGTGCTGGTGGCCAACCTCGCGTTGCGCGCGCCCACCACGCCCGCCGTGGAGGTGGGCGAAGACGAGTGGCGCGCCGTGTTCGCCGCCCTGGTGGACCCGCTGCCGCGCCTGGTGCGCGCCGCGGCCCCGGCGATGATCGCCCGGCGCAGCGGCAAGGTGCTGGTGATGGGCAGCGCCTCGGCCCTGCGCGGCATGAAGCGCGCCTCCACCTACAGCGCCGCCCGCGGTGCGCAGCTGGCCTACGTGCAGGCCGTGGGCGTGGAGCTGGCGCCGCACCAGGTGCAGGTCAACGCCATCGCGCAGAACTTCGTGGACAACCCCACCTACTTTCCGGCGGAGGTGCAGGCCAACCCGCGCTTCCAGGAGCGCCTGGCGCGCGAAGTGCCCCTGGGCCGGCTGGTAGGCGCCCGCGAAGATGCCCTCTTCGCGGCCTACCTGTGCAGCAGCGCGGCCGATTGCTTCGTGGGCCAGGTGTTCCCGGTGTGCGGCGGCTGGGTCGCGCGCTGATCGCTGTCAGGGCCCTCCGGGCCGAGGTCGCCACGGTTAATGAACGGTTCGAAAGAATGGGAAAGGCTCATGGGCTCACTGGGGGGCCGGGCGGTACTGACCTTGCGCCATGTGCCATCGCCTTCCATTCACCGAGAGATCCCGCCATCCGGCGGTGGTGGTGGGAGCGGGCGTGACTTCGCTGGCAAGGATGTCGCCAACCCGGCGCAATGCGCTGCCCTCCCCCACGAAAACATGAACGGCGCAGCCCCTGGAACCGCAATAGACAGGGTGATCAACGAGAACGATCGCGTCTTGTTGTCCGTCACCATTGAGGTCAAGGCCCTGCAACTGCAGCTTGGCACGTTGCCCGTTGGCGGCGTAGGCGTCTGCCAGGTCGCGACCGAGCAGGGTCTCGACTTGACTTCGAAGTTTCGCATCGCCTGCTGAAACGCCCTGCGCCAGAGCCTGCGCGGGCGGAAAGAGAACGAGCATCAGAAGAAGCAGTGTCCTGCCTGCCCGCTTTCTCGCATGCTGGAGAAACTTTTCGCTCATGAAGTCTGATCCCTCGCGGTGGCTGACAGCCGAACACCTAAATCCTCCCTGGGACAGTGACGTTACCCACCGACAGCCACAACGAGCGGTCATGCCACCACAGGGACTACAAAGGATGAAAACTCTCGATTAGCATTCTGCACACCACAACATGGCAACCCGTTGCCGAGCCGCCAAGTCTCGATCGGGGGAGACCAGAACAAGAGCAGGACTTTTGGCGGTGAGCATGGCTCCTCTGGGCACCCATACCGTGCGTCGCGGACTCCGGTTGGCATTCGTTCGCGAGGCCGGGCTGGCCTTGCTTGTCGCTTTTGCGCTGAAGTTCTTCCTGGATGTGACCGGGGTGGCAGCAGCGGACACTTTGAGTTGGCGGCTGTTCAACGCGCTGGCCCTGGACACCCTGGGAAGCCAGGATCAGGGTAATGACGTCGCGGTGGTACTGATCAGCGATGAGTACTTCGAGGGCGCCATGCGCCAGGCTTCACCTCTGGACCGCGGCGAGTTGGCGAAGCTCATCGGTGAGGTCTCCGCAGGCATCGACCCCCAGCGCCAGCCGGTAGTGGCCATTGACCTTGATCTGTCGAGCGGACCGGGTAGCGACACTGCGGCCACGCAGAAACTAGACGCCGCGCTGGTGCACCTGGCTGGCCGAGCCAGGGTCATCCTGCTGTGCCCCTTCGCACGGACCGCGGCGCTGCGAGACAGCCAGATGACATGGGGCCGGGAGTTGCTGCGCTCGGTGGCTTCCGCGCACCCTCAAGGGCCCGGTCTAGACTTTGCAACGGCGGATCTGGTCACTCGCTCTGGCGTGGTGATGACCTATGGACCATCGTCGTCATCGCTGGGTGCCGTGGCCGGGCGAACGCTGCTGGACGCGGAAGGAACGCGCAGCACGCCGCACGACTGCTCCCGTGCGGACCATCGCGCCCCACTGGCACCAGCGCAACTTGACGAACGCCACAAGATCGCACCAGCCAGCGAGTGGGCGCTCCATCGGATAAGCGTCGACACCAGCGACGGGTTCGCCGCACGCTTGCAAGACAAGCCGTTACGCGCCGTCTTCATTGGCGGAGGCTATGCTTTGCTTGGTGACCAGTTCCTCTCGGCAGCGGGTGCGGTGGAACCGGGAATCGTTTTTCACGCTGCCATTGCACAGACGATCCGGTCACCAGTGAGCCCGGTGCCGCCCATGCTGAACATCGCGCTGCAGGTGTTGGGGGTGGTATTGATCCTGTCAGTGGGCGAGCGGGCCGGTCGGACTATCTTTCACTTCATGAAGCTACCTGCAGAAGCCCGAGCGGCTGCTTGGGGTTTCCTGCTGTGGCCGAACCACGAACACGGGGCCGATACCCCAGGTCAAGCCCACGCAGGTCATGTTCCTGAGGCATGGTTGCGATGGCTCCTGGGCTTGCTCCTGCTGGGCGCACTCTTGGCGGCCTGCGTGGGCGTCTTCATGTTCCTGTCCTGGGTTGTTTACATCACCGCCGGCGCATGGTTTGACGGCCTGCTTGCCGGGATTGCAGCCTGGCTGAAGATCGTTTCCCACGAGTCCCAGGAATTGCTCGCTCACGCCGGTGCAACGGGCCTGGACGGTGCAGATAAATCCAATGACCACCCTCATCGGACTCCGGAGCCTGAGATCAGCACGAATGAAGGACCAGAGGCGATGCCTGCCAGGCAACGATGGCTCGTTGCGGGTGTCTTCATGCGCCTGTTGATCTTGGGTACAGGTCTGATCTATCTGCTGTGGAAGCTCTGGAAAGGAAGCCCGTCATGAGGCCTCTTGCTGTCTGCGTTGTCGTTCTGTTAGGTTTTGGTCCGGCAGTTGGCGCGCAGACCGTTCAGTCCTTCGAGGGCGGACGGCTCGTACCGGTGGAGTGTGGCAACCTGAGCGCAAGGGTTGGCCAGTTACCCAGCATCACGGTGTGCTACGAGCCCAGATCAGGGCCCCGTTTTCGCTGCGAGGATGTGACGGCCGAGCAATCCGTCCGCTTGTGCGAGAAGGTCAGGCGTGAAGGCGGCGGAGGGGGCGTCACTGGCCGGTTGTCGGCACTGGCCCAAGACCTTGGTTCCGGCTTCACCCGCCCCGGAGGACGAAGAGCGGGAACCGACACCTGCCCGGCTGGGATGCCAGAAGGCGATGTCTTGGCCGACATGCAGAGTCTTCAGTTCACCTCGACCGGGGTCGATGAGCTCACCTTGGCCGATGAGCGGGGCAGGCTCATCTCCAAGGGAGAGCAGGTACAAGTGGAAAGCGCCCCCCTGCGCGGCGCAGCCTGGGAGCTGCGCGGCCGATCGTCTGGTCGAACGTTTGTTTGCCGGTTCTCGGTGCTCTCCGCAGCTGAGGCGCAGGCCCTGCTTCAGGAGGTCCGTGTGATGCCGTCCGATACGCGGGCCGGGTTGCTGGAGCGCGCCGAGTTCTTCAGGAGACAGTCGCTTTGGTACGAGTACTGGAAAACGATAGACGCTCTTCGCCGCAACTGACCTTTTCGGATAACCGAGATGTTTCGAATGCGCTACCTGATGGCGGCCTGTTGCGCCCTTCTGTGTACGGTGCAGGTGAAGGCACAAGGCGCCGTGGTGCCAATCGAACCCGTTTCAGTGGCCAGGGATGCGCTCTGTGAGCGCTTGTTCGAACCCACAGGTCCGCTGGAGTTGGTGCAGGAGTCCGTCAAGGGTGTTCTTCAGTCTCTGCTCGGGACGCTGACCACGGCGCTGCAGCAGGGAACGGGCAGCCAGACTCCGAAGAGCTCCGAACTGGCCAACCACTTCGGTCGTTTGGCGCGGACCACAACCTGGCTGCCTGTCGAAGCCGAAGAGTGGCTCGGCGAGGCCATGCTCGAGAAGGTATCGACGGTGCCGCCCCACGAAGAGCTCGAGGGCCGGTACGCAAGAGACTACGAGCGGATCCGGAACCTCTTCCGAAGACTGGTTGAAGCGCTGCCCTCTGATCAGGCGTACAAGTTCCGCTTGGTCTTCTCACCGATTCCTTCGACCAACCTGACCACGATGCCAGGCGGCATCATCATCGCCAATGCGGGCTTGCTGCGCCAGGCGGAGGCTCTGGTGACGGCGCTGCTGGCACACGAGATCGCGCACGTCACCAAGCGGCACTACACCCGTCAGATCCAGGGTTACCTGGCCGACACCCTCACCGTTGGAGAAGTGCTCTCGGCGCTCAGCCGGCCCCAGCAGTCTCGAGACCGCTGGATCACCTGGGGACGCGGCATCGTGACGCTGGAACAGCTGTTTACCCGGTTCTATGCAGATCAGGAGCTTGAAGCCGATGCTTGCATCCCTCGCCTGGTCAAGGCGGCCGGCCTTCCTTACGAACCGCCCTTTCGGGCGTTCCAGCTCTGGGCGCTGGGGTCAAACACGACAGCCACAGGCGAGGGAGAAGACCGCCGTTTTTTTGAGTTGCGTCATCCGGCTGGCCCGGATCGGCAGGCGATTCTTGAACGATCCTTCGTGTATTGGGAAGCGCGTCAGGCCAGGATGTTGTCGGCTGGCGCAGGTTCTACTCGGCTCGGTGGCCAGGCCCCGGAGGCTCGAAGCCCCTCCGAGAGCACGGGCCCCGATACGGCCTCCGGCCCGACGGGCGCAGCGGGCGCTGGCAACTCCACACCCGTCGCACGCGGTGGCGCACTTCTGGGGGGGCTTCTGGACCGGCTGAGAAAGCCGGCAGAAGGAGCAGTTGAAGGGCCGCCACCGAGAGTGAGCCCTTTCACCACGGGTCAATGAGTGCAGCCAGATGAGTCGCAGGTATTCAGGTCTGGTGCGTACTCTTACTTCTGCGGGGGTGTAGTTTCATGTGGGGAATGATTGGCGGATTGATGGTTGTGGGCGCGGTCATCTTCTTTGTCCAGGGGTATCCTGGTCGCGCTCTGGTTCTTCTATCTCCATTCGCGCTCTTTGGTGTCGTCGTTCTGCTGTTGACGCTTTATCAATCCGCCAAGAACAGGCGGACGCAGCGCCTACGACAGGCGGCCGAAGACGAACAGAAGATGCGGCAAGCCATGCGCAATCGAGAGGAGGCCCACAAGATCAGAGCTGTGCGCGATCGGGCTCTTTCCGATATCGCTGAACTGGAGGCAGCCCTCACTCGTCAGAGGAGTCTCACTGCCCAGCGCTTGAGTGAGTCCAGACAAGCCGGAGCCCCTTCGCCCAAGATCGAAGCGCTTGAACACTGCGAGCGGGACTTACAGAACGCGCTCACGGTCTACGACCGGGAGATCGATTGGGTGCTCCCACGACTGCGGCTTGCCAGAACCTTTCACGCCCAAGTGACGGCCAAGGTTGCAAGCGATTGGTCGGAAGAAGTCGCATACACCGTCTGGCAGGAGAGTGACGGTACCGAATACTGGCGAACACGAGAAGTACGAACTGCCGGAGACTTGGCAGCCATTGCCCTGGGAGCACACGCGGACGGTATTCGGAAGAGTTGGCCGCAGTTGATAGAGGAGTTGTCCCTTGAACACTACTCCCTCAAGAACTTCGGGCCTTGACGCATGACACTCCCCTTTCCACTAAGGGCTGGACGCATTTATCTGGATGGAATCAATCCAACACAAAAGAAGCGCCGATCACCATCTACGCGATACGCTTTAGGCCCTGCCTGATTGCGGCGGATCCGGGTTCCAAGGCCTCAGTGCTGCGATAAGCCATCATTTCGCAGGGCTGTCTTGACGGCGCCCGGTCTGTGTCCAGTGGCAACGCCGATCTCTTGGCCGCATGCCCCAAAGACCCGCCCTAGCAGGCGCGCACTGCCATCGCAGAAGTTCAGCGGTACCACTTGGGCATGCGCTTGACATGGCACCATGGTGCAGGGTTTGTAAGCGTCCGGCCACCACCATCTTGACGGCGAGGGCCGGACTTGTTCAGCGACAGCCGGCGCTCAGCTTCCAGCGATGTGGCAGCAGCTCCTCGACACGGCTGGCCGGGTGAGTAGGCAGGCGTTCCAGGACGTCCTTCAGATACGCGTAGGGGTCGTGGCCGTTCATTCGGGCCGAGTGCATCAGGCTCATCACCGCGGCCGCGCGCTGACCCGCCCTCAGACTCCCGGCGAACAGCCAGTTACCCCTGCCGATGGCAATGGGTCGGATCTGGTTTTCGACCCAGTTATTGTCGATGGGCAGATCCCCATCATCGATGTAGCGCACCAACGCGTGCCAACGCTTGAGGCAGTAGTCGATGGCCCGCGCCGTGGCCGAGCCATCGGGTACTTCGCGCCGCTTGGCCAGCAACCATCGTTGCAGCACCCCGGCTACTCGGCGTGACTTGCGTTGTCGGATCCGGTGACGCTCTTTGGCGTCACTGTCCTGGACCTCGCGCTCGAAGTCGTACAGCCTGCCGATGATCTTCAGCGCCTGGTGTCCGACGGGGCTCTGGTGATTGGCCCACAGCTCGTGGAACTTGCGCCGCGCGTGCGCCATGCAGCCCACCTCGGTCACGCCCATCTCGAAGCAAGCCTTGTAGCCCGAGAAGTCGTCCGTCACCAGCTTGCCCTGCCAGCCCTGAGGGCCGGGCAGCTGCAGGAATTGCCGTACGTTGTCGCCGCTGCGGCTGTCGGCGAAGTTGAAGACCACCGCCCGGGTCTCGTTGAAGCTCGTCGTGCAGTAGGTCCACAGGTACGCCTTGTGCGTCTTGCCGTTGCCCGGCTTGAGCATGGCCACTGGCGTCTCGTCGGCGTGCAGCACCGCGTGCAGGCGCAGTTCCCTCGACAGCGCATCCACCAGCGGCTGCAACTGCGCCCCGCACTCGCCCACCCACTGCGCCAGTGTCGAGCGCGCGATCAGCATCCCCGCACGCTCGAAGATGCGCTCCTGGCGGTACAGCGGCAGGTGGTCCATGAACTTGGCCACCAGCACATGGGCCAGCAGCCCGGCAGTAGGGATGCCCTTGTCGATGACGTGTGCGGCCACAGGCGCCTGTATGAGCTTCTGGCACTTCGCGCACGCCCACTTGCCCCGCACATGCCGCTGCACCGTGAACACGCCGGGCTCGTAGTCCAGCTTCTCGGCCACGTCCTGACCAATGCGCTTCATCTGGCAGCCGCAGCCGCACACCGTGCTGTCGGGCTCGTGAGCAACCTCCACGCGCGGCAGGTGGGCCGGCAGCGCCTCACGCTTGGGCTGAGCCTTGGGCTTGCTCGCCGGAGTCTGGGCGTCGAGCTGCAGTTGGTCGATCTCGGCTGCCAACTGCGCCAGGTCGGTCTCCAGCGTCTCCTCCAGAAGACTCTTCTGCTCGGCCGGCAGGCCCGCGCAGAACTTCTCGCTGGTGGCGGCGTACTTCAGCCGCTTGAGCACCGCCATCTCGTGCGTGAGCTTGTCCACCAGCGCGCTCTTGTGGCGCAGCTCCGTCATCAGCAGCGCCACCGTCTGGCGCAGCTGCGTCTGGCTCAGGGCATCGAGGTTGTCGACGGCAATCACGATGCCGTGATCGTGCCCGAGAGCCGGGCCGCTGCCATCGGCACATTCAGCAATTGCAAACGGCTACAAGACCCTGATGATTCCAGCCTCTCCCACGCGCTGCCACGGCAGGCCCAGCACCAGGGCGTCCAGCTGAGGCCTGGTCAGCGCCACGGTGGCCGCCTCCTCGCGTGGCCAGATGAACCTTCCCGCGTTCAGCCGCCTGGCGGCCAGCCACACGCCGATGCCGTCGTGCACCAGCACCTTCATGCGGTTGGCACGGCGGTTGGCAAAGAGGTAGGCCTGATGCGGGTGGGCGGCACCGAAGACCTGCACCACGCGTGCCAGCGCAGACTCGGTGCCCGCACGCATGTCCAGCGGTTGCGTGGCCAGCCACACCGCGTCGATGCGGATCACCGCAGCAGCTCGCGCATCCAGGACGCGCAGTGCGCAGCAGCCTGCGCTGGCCAGGTCACCTTCACGCAGGTGCCCGGGCGCTGCACCTCGATCACGATGAGCGGCTCTGACGTGGCCAGGGCCACAGGCACGAAGGCCGCGGCAGGTACCTGAGCATGCGCGCCCGCGGGTCCCATGGCGGTGACTCCCGCCGGCGCCACCGCGCGCCCCGCAGTGACACCGTCAGCATCGGCCACCCACTTGCGCACCATGTTCGGGTTCAACCCATTGGCCAGTGACACCGCCGACAGCGACATACCAGGCTGACGGCACGCCACCACGATGGAAGCCTTGAACGAAGCCGCGTGGCGCCTGCGCGTACGACGCGCCGGAAGCTCAACTGAAGTGAAAGTGTCCATGTGTCCGCCAAGAAATGAAGCGGACACCAGCATCCTTCAACTCTCAGCGGGCCTCAAGATGAGTTCGCCGGACGCTTACCG
>JBILSM010000212.1:0-3829 GCA_044372085.1 Rubrivivax sp. | reverse complement strand
CACCAGCAGCACCGGCCAGGTGTCGTTTTCCACCATCACCGCGCACCGCGGTCCCGTGCGGGCGATGAAGCGGGCCACCGCATGGGCGAGCTCGAGCGGTGCGTACACCACATCCAGCCGTCCAGCCGCACGGTGCGTGTCGAACAACTGCTCAGCGGCCTGCCGTCCTGCCGGGGTGAGCGTGGTCAGGCGAACCGGCACGCCGGCAGCGCACAACTCGTTCACCAGGGGGGCGATACCCCGCAACTCGCCCAGCGAGGCGGCGTGCACCCACACCGGCCGGTCGCCGCGGCGGGGTACCGCGCCCAGGCGCTGCCCCAGGTGCTGGCGGTAGGCGGGCTCGCGCCGGCCACGATGCCAGAGCCAGGCCATCGCCACGGGCAGACCACAGATCCAGGCGGCCCGCCAAGCGATGTAGACGAGCCACCAGGACAGGCCGGGTGCGAAGGGGTGTTGCAAGGCGTGAGCAGGGGCGGGAGTGCCCGCAACTCCGGGCAGGGCGGATCGTAACGACAATACAGACTGCAACAGGGCCCGCCCAGCTGGGGGCCCTGCGCACATCGGCATACCCACTTGACCTCCTGCAACGTCCTCGTCGTCGGCACCGGCTCCATTGGCCGGCGTCACATCGCCAACCTGCTGGCGCTGGGCGCGCGCGTGCTCGCCTACAGCTACCGGGCGGCCGCGCCGGCCGGCTCAGCGCTTGCGGCCGCGCCGGCCGGCTCAGCGCTTGCCGCTGCGCCGCTGCCCGAAGGTGCCGAGACGGTCACCGACCTTGCCGCTGCCCTGCAGCGGGTGGACGCCGTGGTCGTGGCCAACCGCACGGACCAGCACGTGCCGGTGGCGCTGCAGGCCGCCCGCGCAGGCCGGGCCCTGTTTGTCGAGAAGCCCTTGTCGGCTGACCTCCACGGCGTTCAGCAACTGCTGGACGAAGTCTCCGGCCGCGCGCTGACCGTGGAGGCGGGCTACATGCTGCGCATGCACCCCAACCTGCATTGGTTGCGCGCCGCGCTGGCCGAAGGCCTCATTGGCGAGGTGTTCTGCGCCCGTGCTGCCGTGGGCCAGTGGCTGCCCGACTGGCGCCCCGGCACCGACCACCGCCAGGGCTATGGGGCCCGGCGCGCCACGGGCGGAGGCGTTATCTTTGACCTGGTCCATGAGCTGGACCTCATCCACTGGCTGCTCGGTCCGGTGCACGACGTCAGTGCGATGACGCGCACCGTGCCGGCGCTCGAAATCGAGACCGAGGCCGTGGCCCAGATCGGGCTTCGGCTGGCCAGTGGCGTCATCGCTCAGGTGCACCTGGATTACGTGCGTCCTGGCTACGGGCGGCACTTCGAGCTCGTGGGCCGCCAGGGCATCCTGGCCTGGGACTACACGGCCGGTACGGTGAGCCTGGAGCGGCCCGGCGCCCCCGCGCAGACGGTGCATCGCGTGCCAGAAGGCTTTCAGCGCAACGACATGTTCCGCGGCCATATGGCGCACTTCCTGGCGCGTGTGCAGCGCCAGGATCTGCAGGCCGCTTCGCCACTGAGCGACGGCGTCGCCGTGCTGAGGATGGCCCTGGCCGCGCACCTGTCAAGCCGCGAGCGCCGCGCCGTGGACCCTCGCAGCAGCACGCTGCCGGGGCCGGCCGAAGCTGCATCCGCATCGACCCCTGGAGAATGCACCCCATGAACATCACCTGCGTCATTGGTGCGCGCGGCGGCTCTCAAGGGGTGCCCGGCAAGAACATCCGGCCCTTGCTGGGCAAGCCCTTGATCGCCTGGAGCATCGAACAAGCACTGGCCTGCCCGCGCATCCGGCGCGTGGTGGTGTCCACCGACAGCCCGGCTATCGCCGAGGTGGCACGCGCGCACGGCGCTGAGGTGCCCTTCATGCGGCCGGCGGAACTGGCCACTTCCACCGCCGGCAAGTGGGAGGTCTGGCAGCACGCGCTGCAGGCCTGCGACGCGCATTACGCGGGCGAACCCGTCGATCTCTTTGTTGACCTGGACTGCACCTCGCCGCTGCGCGAGGTGGACGACATCTCGCGCGCCATCGAGCAGTTCGAACGCAGCCCGGGCGTGGACGCGGTGTTCAGCGTCTGCGAGGCGCGCAAGAATCCCTACTTCAACATGCTCGAAGTCGACGAGGACGGGCGTCTTCGCATCTGCAAGGCCCTGCCCAAGCCGCTGGTGCGCCGCCAGGATGCGCCCCAGGTGCTGGAGCACGTCGCCTCGGTGTATGTGTTGTCACCCGCGTACCTGCGCCGCGGCACGGGCTTGCTCAGCGGGCGCACCCAGGGCTACCTGATGGCGCCCGAGCGCAGCCTGGACATCGACTGCGAGTTTGATTTCGAGCTTGTCGAGTACCTGATGCGCAAGCGCCTGGCCGCGGCCTGAGCACCGCGCCACCTGATCCACCGGAGTCTTTCCAGCATGAACAGCAGTCGTTTCGATCTCTCAGGCAAGGTCATCGTGGTCACGGGCGGCAACGGCCTGCTCGGCTCAGCCTACTGCCAGGCCCTTGCCGAGCATGGTGCGCACGTGGTCGTGGCCGATCTGCCGCAGGCTGGGCCGCAGCAGGCGGCGCAGGAACTGGCTGCCCGTACTGGCGCGCAGACCCTGGGCGTGGAATGCAACGTGGCGGCCGAGGCCGACGTCGTGGCGCTGTTCAGGCAGGCCCTGGAACGTTTCGGCCGTGTGGATGGCGTGATGAACAACGCTGCTGCCACGGGAGAGCACCTGATGCGCCAGGGCGCCGTGTTCTCGCCCTTCGAGGACTACCCGCTGGCGGTATGGGAAGAGGTGCTGCGCGTGAACTTGACCGGCGTGTTCCTCGTCGCCCGCGAGGGTGGCAAGGCCATGCTGGCCAGCGGCGGGGGCAGCATGGTCAATGTCTCCAGCACCTATGGCGTCGTCGGCCCTGACCACCGCATCTACGAGGGCATGAAGTTCGCGTCCTTCCCGGGCTATTCCGCCGCCAAGGCGGGTGTTCACGGGTTGACGCGCTGGCTGGCCACCTACTGGGGCGACAAGGGCATCCGCGTCAACACGCTGGTGCCCGGCGGCGTGGAAAACCGGCACGACCCCGAGTTCGTTCGCCGCTACGCCGAGCGCACCCCGCTGCGGCGCATGGCCCGGCGGGAGGACATGGTGGGCATGGTGGTCTACCTGATGTCTGACGCCGCGGCCTACACCACCGGCCAGCAGTACTTCGTCGACGGCGGCTGGACGGCAGTCTGAAGCCCCCGGCGCTTGCGGCTTGCCGCCCTCCGTCTTTCGCAGAAGGTTTGCACATGAAGATCGCCCACCGGGACATCGGGCCCGAGCACCC
The DNA here is from genome assembly GCA_044372085.1 of Rubrivivax sp. Classification (GTDB taxonomy): domain Bacteria; phylum Pseudomonadota; class Gammaproteobacteria; order Burkholderiales; family Burkholderiaceae_C; genus Rubrivivax. Next base: position 511 of record JBILSM010000212.1, on the reverse strand, counting down.
GCCGCTTGTCGTGGCCGAGATCGGCATCAACCACGGCGGCAGCCTGGAAGTGGCCAAGGCCATGGTCACGGCGGCGCATCGCGCCGGCTGCGAGATGGTCAAGCACCAGACCCATTTCGTCGAAGACGAGATGACCGAAGAGGCCCAGTCCATCTTCCCGCCCAACGCCGATGTGTCCATCTGGGAGGTGATGCGCCGCTGCGCGCTCTCGCCTGAGGACGAGATCGAACTCAAGCGCCACACCGAGGCCCTGGGGATGATCTACATCTCCACGCCGTTCTCGCGCGCCGCGGCAGACTTCCTGAACGACATCGGCGTGCCGGCCTTCAAGATCGGCTCGGGCGAGTGCAACCATGTGCCGCTGATCCGGCACATCGCGCGCTTCGGCAAGCCCGTGATCATGAGCACCGGCATGCAGACCATCGCCAGCCTGCGCCCGAGCGTGGCCGCGCTGGACGCGGCGGGCATCGACTACGCGCTGCTGGAGTGCACCAACCTCTACCCTTCGCCG
>JBILSM010000211.1:0-3848 GCA_044372085.1 Rubrivivax sp. | reverse complement strand
GTGACGAATCCGTCTTCGCTGGCGCGCGACGGCTTCGCTGGCGAACGCTTCGATGTGCTGATGTCCTGCCTGGCATCGCGCACCGGCGCGCCTGGCGACGCCTGGGCCATCGATCACCAGGCCCATGTGCAGGCCCTGAACTTGGCGCAGCGCAGCGGCGTGACGCAGATGGTGATGTTGTCGGCGATCTGCGTGCAAAAGCCGTTGCTGGCGTTCCAGCAGGCCAAGCTCGCCTTCGAGAAGGTGCTGATCGACTCCGCGGTGAACCACTCCATCGTGCGGCCCACGGCCTTCTTCAAGTCGCTGTCCGGGCAGGTGGAGCGGGTGCGGCAGGGCAGGCCCTTCGTGGTGTTCGGCGACGGCAGGCTCACCGCCTGCAAACCCATCAGCGACGACGACCTGGGCGACTACCTGGCCGGCTGCGTCGATGACGAAAGCCGCCACCGCCGCGTGCTGCCCATCGGCGGGCCGGGACCGGCCGTCACACCACGGCAGCAAGGCGAACACCTGTTCGCGCTGCTCGGACGCGAGCCCCGCTTCAAGCAGGTGCCGGTGGCGCTGATGGACGCGATCATCGGCGCCCTGGGCCTGGCTGGGCGTGCGATGCCGGCGCTGGCGGCCAAGGCGGAGTTGGCGCGCATCGGCCGCTACTACGCCACCGAGTCCATGCTGGTGTGGGACGCCGCCGCCGGGCGCTACGACGAGCAGGCCACGCCCTCGTGGGGGCGCCAGACCCTGTTCGACCACTACGCGGCGCTGGTGCGGGGCGATGCGGTGACCTCGGACACCGAGCGCGGGGACCACGCGGTGTTCTGACGGCGCCGCCCGCGGGCACCCGCGGGCGCATGGGGGCGCATGGGGGAGAACAGGCCGCCGCCGGCAGCGCCCTTCAGGCCGGCCGGTGCGCGCGCGCTTCGGCGTCCGACTCGCAGGTCACGCACCGCGTGGCCTGCGGCTCCACCTTCAGGCGGTCGAAGGGAATCTCGGTGCCGCAGGCCGTGCACACCCCGTAGCTGCCCTCCTGGAACCGCAACAAGGCACGACTGACGGCGCCGAGTTCGGCCGTGTCCAGGTCCGACAACTCGAGGTCGACTTCGCGGTCCATGGCGTGCTGGCGCGAGGCTTCATCGTCGTCAGCCAGCAAGGCATGCGCGTGCTCCACCCGCGAGGCCCCTTCGTGGTGACGGGCGAGCAGGCCGTCCAGCCGCTGCTGGCGGACTTCCAGTTCGGTCTTCAACCAGGCGCGCTGGCCGGCGGTGAGATGCAGGGTCATCCGGGGTTCCTCCTGCGCTGATGATGCGCAAAAGTCCGGACGCGCAGGCTGACGCGGATCAAGAAGCCGCTGCAGGATGTTCGAGTTCCCGGCAGCCGCCTCAGACTGGCAGCGCCGCGTTCAACTGCTGCCGGGTCGCCTCGGCCACCCGGCGGGCGGACTGGGCGAAGTCTTCGCATGCGCTGGCGTAAAGCACGGCGCGGGAGGAGTTCACCATGATGGGGCCCGTGGTGCCCGGACCGGCGCCGTCGGCGCGCACGTTGCCGCGCCAGCCCGCCTGCACCGTCGCGGCGGCATCGCCGCCTTGCGCCCCGACACCCGGAATCAGCAGCGGCAGGCTGGGCGCGAGTTCGCGCACGCGCGCCAGCTCGGCGGGGTAGGTGGCGCCCACCACCAGCCCCACTTGGCCGTTGGCGTTCCAGGCGCCAGCAGCCAGGCGCGCTACGCGCTCGTACAGGCGCTCGCCGCCCTCCAGGCGCAGGTTCTGCAGGTCGTCGCCCCCCGGGTTGGAGGTGCGGCACAGCAGGATCACGCCCTTGCCCGGGTAGGCGGTGAAAGGGGCGATGGAGTCCGCGCCCATGTAGGGCGACAGGGTCACGGCATCGGCGCCGAAGCGCTCGAAGGCTTCGCGCGCGTACTGCTCGCCCGTGGCGCCGATGTCGCCGCGCTTGGCGTCCAGGATGACGGGCACGCCTGGCGCCACCTGCCGGATGTGCGCGCACAACTGCTGCAGCTGGTCTTCGGCGCGGTGCGCCGCGAAGTAGGCGATCTGCGGCTTGAAGCCGATGACCAGATCCTTCGTCGCATCGACGATGGCGGCGCAGAAGTCGAAGATGCGGGAGGCGTCGCCCTTCCAGGCGCCGGGAAACTTCGCCGGCTCCGGGTCCAGCCCCACGCACAGCATGGAACGGTGGCGGGCTTCGGCGGCGCGCAGGGCCTGGAGGAAGGTATCGGCCATGGTCAAACCCGCCGTGCCAGCGCTTCGGCGGCGCCGGTGTAGGCCGCCGGCGTCAGGGCCAGCAGGCGCTGCTTCTCGGCTTCGGGCAGGGCCAGGCCGGCGACGAAGCCCTGCATCAGCGCGCGCGTCATGGGCTGGCCACGCGTGAAGGCCTTGAGCTGCTCGTAGGGTTCGGGCAGACCGTGCAGGCGCATCACCGTCTGGATGGGCTCGGCCAGCACCTCCCAGGCGCCGTCCAGATCCGCCGCCAGGCAGGCGTCGTCCACCTGCAGCTTGTCCAGTCCGCGCCGCAGGCTGTCGTGCGCCAGCACCGTGTGGCCGAAGGCCACGCCCATGTTGCGCAGCACGGTGGAATCGGTCAGGTCGCGCTGCCAGCGGCTGATGGGCAGCTTGTGGCTCATGTGCGCCAGCAGCGCGTTGGCCAGGCCGTAGTTGCCTTCGGCGTTCTCGAAATCGATGGGATTGACCTTGTGCGGCATGGTGGACGAGCCCACCTCGCCGGGTTTGGTCTTCTGCTTGAAATAGCCCAGCGAGATGTAGCCCCAGACGTCACGCGCCCAGTCGGTGAGGATGGTGTTGCAACGCGCCATGGCGTCGAACAGTTCGGCCATGGCGTCATGCGGCTCGATCTGCGTGGTGTAGGCGTTGAAGGCCAGGCCCAGCGGGCCTTCCACCACGCCGCGGCTGAAGGCCTCCCAGTCGATGTCGGGGCAGGCCGCAAGGTGGGCGTTGTAGTTGCCCACGGCGCCGTTCATCTTCGCCGGCAAGGGCACAGCGGCGATGCGCTCGCGCGCCGTCTTCAGGCGCGCCACCACGTTGGCCACTTCCTTGCCCACCGTGGTAGGGCTGGCGGTCTGGCCGTGGGTGCGGCTGAGCATGGGCAGGCCAGCCAGGTCATGCGCCAAGGCGGACATGCGCTGCGCAATCGCGTCCAGCGCCGGCAGCAGCACCTCCCCGCGGGCGGCCTGCAGCATCAGGGCATGGCTGGTGTTGTTGATGTCCTCGCTGGTGCAGGAAAAGTGCACGAACTCCTGCGCCGCCAGCAGCTCCGTGTGGCCCTCGAAGCGGCGCTTGAGCCAGTACTCCACGGCCTTGACGTCGTGGTTGGTGGTGCGTTCGATGTCCTTGATGGCCAGGGCGTCGGCCTCTGAGAACCCGCTGACCAGCCCGCGCAGGAACGCACGCGCCGCGGCCGACAGGGGCGCAAACTGCGCCAGCCCGGCGTCGGACAGGGCGATGAACCACTCCACCTCCACCTGCACGCGCCGGTGCATGAGGCCGAACTCGCTGAGCAGCGGCCGCAGCGCGGCGACTTTGGCGGCGTAGCGGCCGTCCAGGGGTGACAAGGCGGTCAGGGGAACAAACGTCATGGCAGGGAATTTGCTGTGTCACCGGACGGCAAGGCTGCCGCAAAATGCGCGGCGATCTTATCCGCCGCCATGCACCCGGTCTGACGGCCGCGCCAATCCCTCCCCCGACCCTCCCCACTTCCCCAACAACGAGGTCCTGCGATGTCGATTTCCCGTCGTTTCACCCTTGCGGCTCTGGCTGCAACGTCCCTGGCCACCTTCGGCTCCGCCGCCCTGGCCCAGGCCAAGATGAAGGTCGCTGCCATCT
>JBILSM010000084.1:0-12276 GCA_044372085.1 Rubrivivax sp. | reverse complement strand
CACCGTGCTGACCCTGCTGTCACTGCCGGCGATGTACGCGGCCTGGTTCAGGGTCAAGCGGGAGGGTTGACCTCCTGCGCGTCACCCCAGGCGCAGCAACGGCACGCCCGCGACGGCCAATGCCACCACCGCCAGGTGGCGTGGTGGCAAAGGCTCCTTCAGCCACCACACCGCGATCAACATGGCGAACACGGCACTGGTGTCGCGCAAGGCCGCAGCCGCGGCCACCGGGGCGTGCATGAAGACCCAGAGGATCAGCAGGTAGGAGGTGTTGGAGACCACACCTGCAGGCAGGGCCAAGCGTGCGTGACGGCGCACCAGCTGCCAGGGTGAGCCCAGACCTCGGTTGAGCCAGGACATCGCCAGCGCGTTGAGGATGCTGACGGTGAAGCCGTAAGCCAGGGCCGAGCCGCTGCTGCGCACCCCTTGCGCATCGGCCAGCACGTAGCCGGCCGTGAACAGCCCCGAGATCACGGTCCACACCAGCGCTCCAGGCTGGAAGTCTGCTGTGCTGGCGCGCCTCGTGTCGAGGGCCAACAGCATCAAGGCACCGGCCACCAGCCCCACACCCATGCTGGCCCACAGGCCCAGGCGCTCGCCCAAGAGCAGTGGCGCCACGGCCGCCACGCCAAGCACCGCCGTGGCGCGCGCCATGGGATAGACGGTGCCGAACCCGCCCCGCTCATAGGCCTTCAACAAGGCCAGCACCGCCACCATGTTCAGCGAGGTGGACAGCAACATCCAGGGCCAGGCCGCCAGGGGCGGAAGCCCCACCCACCACAGCCCGGGCACGCACAGCAAGGCGGCGGTGATCATCTGCGCGGCCATGGCCTCGCGAGGCTGCGGGTGCGCCTTGACCGCGGCGTTCCAGGACGCGTGCAACAGGGCGCTGAGCAAGGCCGCGCCTAGCGTCAGCGCATCCAAGGGCAGCCCCTCATCGCAGCGGTCCAGGAGAGCACGGCCGTCGCATCGCGCTCAGCGCGCGCCGAAGTTCCAATTGCGAAACAGCTGCGGGTGCTCACGCGGCTGGGAGCGCCAGTATTGATGCGGCGCGTCCACGCTGGCGCCCAGCGCGGCGGCGGCGTGCCAGGGCCAGCGCGGGTTGTAGAGCAGGCCGCGCGCCAGGGCCACGGCATCCGCCCGGCCTTCGGCCAGGACAGCCTCGGCCTGCGCGGGCTCGGTGATGAGGCCCACCGCGATGGTGGGCAGGCCGGTGGCTTGCTTCAGATGTTCGGCCAGGGGCACCTGGTAGCCCGGTTCGAGCGGAATCTGCTGCCGGGGTGACACGCCGGCAGAGGAGACATGCAGCGCGGCGCAGCCGCGCGCCTTCAGCGCCAGACCGAAGGCCACCGAGTCTTCCACGTCCCAGCCGCCTGGCACCCAGTCGGTGGCCGACAGGCGCGCCCACACCGGGCGGTCGCTGCGAAAGGCCTGGCGCACGGCGTCGAACACCTCCAGCGGGAAGCGCATGCGGTTCTCGAGACTGCCGCCGTACTCGTCCGTGCGCTGGTTGGCCAGCGGCGAGAGGAACTGGTGCAGCAGATAGCCGTGGGCGGCGTGGATCTCGAGCGACTCGATGCCGATGCGCGCGGCACGCTGCGCGGCCTGTGCGAAGCCCTGCCGGATGCGCTGCAGGCCGGCACGGTCCAGTGCCACGGGCGGCTCTTCGCTCGCCCCGTGCGCCAGGGCCGAGGGCGCCACGGCCTGCCAGCTCAGCGGATCGGCCAGCGGAATCTGGGCGCCGCCCCTCCAGGGCGCTTGGCTGGAGGCCTTGCGCCCGGCGTGGGCCAGCTGCATGCCCCAGGAGATGGGCGTCTGCTGGCGCAGCGCCTCCAGGATGTGCCCTAGCGCGCGCTCCTGCTCGTCGTTGTACAGGCCCAGATCCCAGGGCGTGATGCGCCCGTCAGGCGTGACCGCCGTGGCCTCCAGGATGAACAAGCCCGCACCCGAATGCGCCAGGTGCCCCAGGTGCACCATGTGCCAGTCGCCGGGCACACCCTCCTGCGCCGAGTACTGGCACATGGGCGCGATGACGATGCGGTTGGCAAGGTGCAGGCCGCCCAGATCCCAGGGTTGGAAAAGCAGGCTCATGAGGGTGGATTGACCGTGGTGCTGTGGTTCGGTGATCGGGGCCGTCCAGGCCGCCGGCGTGGCGCGCATGCTATCCGCAGCACACGCACGGCCCGCCTCGTGTGCTCAGGACGCGCCCAACTCGGCCGCCGTGTCGCGGATCAGGTGCCCGCTGATGGAAAACCGCGGTGGAATTCTGGGCAGGGCGTCCAGCGGGTACCAATGGGCTTCCTCGATCTCACCGGGCTGGGGCACGATCTCACCCGCGGCCCACTCGGCCGTGAAGGCCAGCATCAGGCTGTTGGGAAAGGGCCAGCTCTGGCTGCCGTAGTAACGCAGGTTCTTCACCTGCAGGCCCACTTCCTCGGCCACCTCACGCTTGACGCAGTCCTCCAGCGACTCGCCCGCCTCCACGAAGCCGGCCAGTGCGCTGAACATGCCGGCGACGAAATGTGGCGCGCGCGCCAGCAGCAGTTCAGGCTGGCCGCGGTCGCGCCGCCACACCAGGGCCATCATGGCAGGGCTCAGGCGCGGATAGGCGCTGTGCCCGCAGGCTGGGCAGCGGCGCGCGCGCTCCCCGGGCTGCAGCTCGGTGGCCGTGCCGCACACGCCGCAGAAGCGGTGCGTGCGGTCCCATTCCAGCACCTGCGCCGCGCGGCCGGCCACGCCCGACAAGGCCGCCGGCATCTGCATCATGGCCGCGCGCAGCGGCACGCTGCGCAGCTCGGCGGGTGCTTGCGCGAGCCTCAGCGCCCAGCAATCCAGGCCGTCGAGCCGGCCGAGGAAATGACGAGACTCCGCCTGGTCGGCCCAGCCGTTCACGGCCGATGGCGCCATGGGCAGGTTCTCGTCCTGCGGCAGCAACAGCTGGCCTTGGACAAAGCTGAAGTGCCAGCCCAGCTCGGTGGGGGGCTGCGGGGGGTCGATGGCGGGTTCGAAGTGCATCGTGGAAGGATGGTGAAAAACCTCACACAGCGTACGCGATTTGCGGCTGAGCCGCCGACCGCCCGCCCCGGTCGTCTTCTGCAGGCCGATGGGCACGGGTGCCGCTGGAGTAAATGCGCCATCACGCCCACCGCCACTTCCCCGCACCCACGCCATGAACGCTCCCCTGCCCCCGCCCGCCCTGGAAGCCATTCGCGCCCACGAAGCCGAGATGGTGGAGATCCGCCACCAGATCCACGCCAACCCCGAGCTCGCCTACGAAGAGCACGCCACCAGCGACCTGGTGGCCGAGCGCCTGGCGCGCTGGGGCTGGGAGGTGCACCGGGGCCTGGGCGGCACGGGCGTGGTGGGCACGCTGCGCGCAGGCAGCAGCACGCGGCGCATCGGCCTGCGCGCTGACATGGACGCCCTGCCCATCGCGGAGACCTCCGGCAAGCCCTGGGCCAGCCGGGTGTTCGGCAAGATGCACGCCTGCGGGCATGACGGCCACACCGCCATGCTGCTGTCCGCAGCGCGCCACCTGGCGGCCACACGAGCGTTCGACGGCATCGTGCACGCCGTGTTCCAGCCCGCCGAGGAAGGCCTGGCCGGTGCCCGCAAGATGCTGGAAGACGGCTTTCTGGACCTCTTCCCGTGTGACGCCATGTTCGGCATGCACAACGCGCCAGGCGTGCCCGAGGGCCAGTTCTTCGCTGTGCCGGGCTACGCCATGGCCAGCGGCGACACCTGCATCATCACCGTCAAGGGCGTGGGCGGCCACGGTGCCATTCCGCAGTCGGCCGTGGACCCGGTGGTGGCGGGTGCGGCCATCGTGATGGCGCTGCAGACCATCGTCTCGCGCAACGTGCCGCCGTTGCAGACCGCCATCGTCACCGTGGGCGCCTTCCTGGCGGGCGATGCGCCCAACGTCATCCCCGGCACGGCCGAACTGCGGCTGACCGTGCGCGCCATGCGGCCCGAGATCCGCGACCTGCTGGAAAAGCGCATCGCCGAGATCGCCAAGGCCCAGGCCGCCACTTTCGGCGCCACGGCCGAGGTGAACTACATCCGCCGCTACCCGGTGCTGAACAACTCGCCCGAACACACCGAGTTCTGCAAACAATTGGTGCGCGACTGGCTGGGCGAAGACGGCCTGGTGCCCAACCCCGAGCCGGTGACCGCCAGCGAAGACTTCTCCTTCTTCCTGGAGAAAGTGCCCGGCTGCTTCATCAACATCGGCAACGGCACCGGCAGCCAGGGCGGCTGCATGGTGCACAACGCTGGCTACGACTTCAACGACCGCGTGCTGTCCACGGGTGCCACCTACTGGGTCAAGCTCACCGAGCGTTGGCTGGCGCCTCAGGGGTGAAGCCGGGCCGCTGACCCGGCCACAGCACCCCCAGCGCCAAGGCCAGCCAGGCCAGGATGAAGGCGCTGCCGCCGAACGGCACCAGGGCGCGGGCGGCGTCCCAGCCCCACAGGGTGCGGGCGTTGATGTTCAGGCAGAACAGCAGCAGGCCCGCCACCATCAAAGCGCCGGAGGCCACCAGCCAGCGGCTGGTATGCCGGGCCAGCGCCAGGCCCACGAGCACCAGCCCCAGGGCGTGAAACTGGTGCTGCTCCAGCGAGGCCGCGAAGGCCGTGCCGGCCTGCTGCAGGGCCGGCACATGGGCCGCCGCGGCCGACAAGGCCACCGAACCAGCGGCCAGGACGGCCCCCAGGGCGATGAAGAAGCGAGCCGTCAGGGGCAAGGAGGGCATGGTGCATCCGGTACAAAGAGGGTGGTCCCAGCCTACCGTAAGCCACCCTCCCCCTGCACACCCAGACCCACACCCGCGGCGGGCGCCCTCAGCCAGCGGCCTGTCGGGCCCCTGCGGCCCAGAGCCGACCGCACAGGTAAGTCCAGACGAAGATCGCAGCCGCTTGGCTGGTCAACTCGGCATGGTCGTAGGGCGGTGCGACCTCGACGCAGTCCATGCCCACGAACGGCAGGTCGGCCCACTCCTCCAGCAGCGTCAGCACCTGGTTGGTGCTCAAGCCGCCGGGCTCGGGCGTGCCGGTGCCGGGTGCGAACGCCGGGTCCAGGCAATCGATGTCCAGGCTGAGGTACACGGGCGGATGGCCGTGCGCGGCCAGACGTTCGCGCACCGCCTCCAACACGCCGGACAGTTGGGCCGGACTTTCCAGCCCACGCAGGTCACGCGCCGTGAAGATCTGCCCGCCCTGCCGGCTGACGTATTCGCGCTCCTCTCGGCCGGCCGACGAGCGGATGCCGATCTGCGTGAAGCACGCGTCGATCACCAGCCCCTCCTGCATCGCCTCATGCACCCAGGTGCCGTGACCGCTGGGCTCATCGAAGTGGGTGGCCCAGGTGTCGCAGTGCGCATCGAAATGGATCACGGCCAGCGGCCGGCCCAGGTGCTGACGGTAGGCCCGCAGCAGGCTCAGCGTGACGGAGTGGTCGCCCCCCAGCCAGCACATGTGGTGCGCCTGCAGCAGCGGCGCCACCAGAGGCTGCATCGCCGAGCGCATGGCTGCGAGACTTGTGTTGGGCAAAGGCAGATCGCCCGCATCACCCAGCAGGTCCAGAGGCGAGACATCGAAGTGCGGGTGCTGTGCATCGCACAGCATGTGGCTGGCCTCGCGGATGGCGCGCGGCCCGAAGCGGGCGCCAGGGCGGTTCGTCACCGAACCATCCCAGGCGATGCCCGCCACTGCGAAAGGCGTCTTCGCGCTGGCAGCAGGTGCCTTGAGGAAGGAGTTGTGGGACAGGAAGGCAAATGAAACCATGGCATCGCCCGTGAGCGGCCGGGCTCCGGAATGGAGCCCGTGAAGACAAGAGCATGCCATGACGTGCAGACTGCCAGTCAGCGACGGGGCTTCGCCGCGCCAGGCTGGCATGGCCGCAAGCGCGCGCCCGCGGGCGTGGGCCACGGCCTCGAGATCGACAACCCAGACCTCGACACTGATCTCCTCCATCCTGCGCTGCGACAGGCCACAGCCGCGTGTGTTGTAGTCCACCTACAGGTCGCGCTGTGCAGACTCGTTGATCAGCGCCTCATGGATGGAGCCGGGCGCCACCCTCCCCTTGGCGGACTCGAAGACGTTCAAACGTTACGTCGAGTCGGAGGTGACCCGCGTCTCGAGCTGCGCCTGATCCAGGACTTGCCGTGGGACGTAAGATCATCAGCACGGATATGCCCAGCGAGCCGAGCATCAACTTGATCGTCGCCGTCACTGACGACGACTGGTTCAATCTTCTCCGACGAATGTCCGGCCTGAAGGAAGTCAACTTCTGGGCGCCTTCGGACTCGACCTTCAAGGCGCTGAAGCCGGGCGAGCTGTTCCTGTTCAAGCTGCGCGCCCCTCACAACGCCATCGTCGGAGGTGGCGTCTTCACGCACGCCAACTCGCTGCCCTGCTCGCTGGCGTGGGAGGCTTTTCGGGAGTCCAACGGCGCCACATCAGCTCATGAAATGCGCGCCCGAATCGCGAAGTACCGCCGGGTCGCGCCCGGCGACCGCAGCGACTTCGCCATCGGCTGCCGCATCCTGACCCAGCCCTTCTTCCTGGCAGAGCCCGACTGGATCCCGGTGCCTGCCAGTTGGTCCAAGAACATCGTGCAGTTCAAGACCTACAACACCGGTGACCAGGAGGGACTCGCGCTCTGGGACGCGGTGCAAGCTCGGCTCGTGCCGAGGCCGGTGCTGGGAGTGGCGGAACCGCACGCACGCTTTGGGGAACCGCAGCTGATTCGGCCGCGGTTGGGCCAGGGCGCATTCCGCGTCGTAGTGACCGACTCGTACGAACGCCGCTGTGCCATCTCACGCGAGCGCACCCTGCCCGCGCTCGAAGCCGCCCACATTCGCCCGTACAGCGAGGGAGGCGAGCACGAGGCAAGCAACGGCCTGCTGCTTCGCCGCGACATCCACAGCCTGTTCGACGCCGGCTACGTCACCGTGACCCCCAGCCTGCACTTCGAGGTGAGCCGCCGGATCCGGGAAGAGTTCGACAACGGCAAGCATTACTACGAGCTGCACGGTCAGCAGATCATCGTGCCGGGGAACCCGAGCCATAGGCCGGACGCCAGCGCACTCCGGTGGCACAACGAGCAGTGCTTCAAGGGGTGAGGAAATCAGGCTGGCCGGTCGCAATCAACGCCGTACCGAACCCAAAAAAGTCAGGAGGTCCATAGTGGATGCCGCACTCGGATTGCAACAGCATGCATCGCCTGCCAGGGTGGGGGGTTGACCATGCGCTTCGTTGTGATCTTTGACGACTCAGCAGAAATGGCAAACGTGCGCCAGAAGCTGGAACCCGATCACCTGCGCTACCTCGAACAGCATCATGCAGAAATCCCGATGGCTGGCGGGCTCAGAAATGAGCATGGAGGGAGCTATGTCGGAGGCTTGTGGGTATTTGACGTGATTGACCGCGCCCGTGCAGTCGCGTTGATCGAGGCCGACCCTTACTTCGTCGCCTGCCCGCGCGCCTACCGACTACTTGCGTGGGGCAAGGCCCTGCCACACCTGCAAGCGTTGATGTAAGCAAAAAAGCCCCGAGTGGTGCGGGGCTCTGAGCGCCTTCGAACCTCACACAGCAGGTTCGAAGGTCTTGTTCTGGCGGGGCTGAAGTGATGGAGTCGCAAACAGCCTTCGGTCAGGAGGTTTTCCGAGCTGGCCGGTCAAGGATTTCGAACTTTCTGACGGCAAACCCATTGTTCAACAAAGCTTGACATAAATCCCGCGGGATCTATACACTTCCCTAGATCCTCTGCGACAGGCATACCGCATGGAAGTCATTCTCAGAAAGTACGGCAACAGCACCGTAGCCGTGCTCCCTCCGGCCGTTCTCAAGGACCTCGGTCTCTCGGCCGGCCAGGCCATGTCGCTGGACACCACAGGTCAAGGCCAGATCGTGCTGTCCCGCAAGCGCAAGTACGTATTGGCGGAAATGATCGCCCAGTGCGACCGCAAGGCGCCCCCGCCGGCCGACCTCGCGCTTTGGGACACCGCCAAGTCCGTAGGGCAAGAGGTCTGGTGATGCCGGTATTCGACCGGGGGGACGTGGTCAGCGTGCCCCTGGACCCCGCCGTCGGCCACGAGCAGAGAGGCACCCGCCCTGCCCTGGTACTGACCACCAAGGACTTCAACAAGCTCGGCGACGTGCTGGTGGCCCCCATCACCCAGGGCGGGGACTTCTCGCGCCATGCGGGCTTCGCTGTCAGCCTCACGGGCACCGGGTGCAGAACCCAGGGTGTGGCGCTCATCAACAAGGTGCGGATGCTCGATCTTGCGGCGCGCAAGGCCCGCCGCATCGAGCGCGCGCCGCAGGCCGTCATCGACGAGGCGCTGGGGCGGCTGATAGCGCTGCTGGACTGCTGAACTGCCGCCACGGGTGAGATGAGTTCCCGCGCTGACCCACCCGGCACCGAAGCACCTTCCAAGGCGGATGCCCGCGTCGCCTTTATTGATGCGCTGCGCGTCATGGCCCTGGGCTTGCTCATCGCGTACCACGTGGGCATGTACTACGTGACCTGGGACTGGCACCTCAAGAGCCCCTTCGCGAGCACAACGCTCGAACCCTGGATGCGGCTCGTCAACCCCTGGCGCATGAGCCTCCTGTTCCTTATCTCGGGTGCCGTAACAGCGATCCTGCTGCAACGAGGCGCACCGGGTTGGCTCGGGCTCAGGCTCGGGCGACTGGGCTTGCCGCTGGCGGCGGGCGTCCTGGTGATCGTGCCGCCGCAAAGTTATTGGCAGGTGGTCGAGCAGATGGGCTACCGCGGCAGCTACCTGGACTTCCTGCCGCTCTACCTGGGCGGGCACGAGGGCTTCTGCAAGCCCGCAGGCCCCTGCCTCACCCTGCCAACCTGGAACCACCTGTGGTTCCTGCCCTACCTGATGGTGTACACGCTCTTGTTGTGGGCGAGCGTGCGCCTCGCCCCTTCCTGGCTTGAGCGGGCGGGCCTCTGGCTCTCGGGCTCGCTCTCGGCCCTGACCCTGTTGGTGGCGCCCTGGCTGGTGCTCGCTGCGGGCCGGCTTGCCCTGAGGCCCTGGTTCGATGTCACCCACGCCCTCGTCGATGACGCGCTGGCGCATGCGCAGCACCTACCGGCCTTCATCGCAGGAGCGATCTTCGCCCGCACGCCCGGCGTTTGGCCTGCCATCGCACGGCTTCGGGTGACCGCGTTGCTCGTCATGCTGGGAGCCTGGCTGTTCCTGTTGTCAGCACAGGACGTCCCTGTTCCGCCGCTGCGCATGGTCTATGCCGCACAACAATGGGCCGGGGTGATCGCGGCCCTGGGATTCGCCTGGGTGCACCTGGACCGCCCCAAACCGTGGCTGAACAGGCTCGCAACCCGGATCTTTGCGGTGTACGTCCTGCATCAGACGCTGGTCATCCTTCTTGCCGTGGCGATCAGGCCGTTGGCACTGCAACCCTTTGCCGAGGGACCGCTGCTGATCGTCGGCACCGTGATGAGCGCCCTGGCCCTTGTCCGGATGTGTGAAGCCATCAACCCGCTCCGGCCCTGGCTGGGATTGCCGAGGGCATGACCAGATCGACGGATGCCCAAGCCCAAACAGGCGCGAAGTCAGATCGGTGAGATCCCGCTGGAGTGAAATTCCGGCACCCTCGGCCGAAACCGCAGTCAGGGGCAAAAAAGCGAACGACCCCGCACGGTGCGGGGCTCTGAGCGCCTTCGAAGCCCGCTCAGCAGGTTCGAAGGTCATGTTCTGGCGGAAAGGGAGGGATTCGAACCCTCGGTACTGGAGAACCAGTACGCCGGATTTCGAATCCGGTGCATTCGACCACTCTGCCACCTTTCCGGGGTTCGATCTGCGGGGTCGAAATCGAGGGCGTGAGTGTAGCCCAGGGCTGCAGCGCCCCAGGTACACGCTGTGCCGCGGATGGCAGCCCTTCAGGGCTCGATCGCCAAGGTCAGACCGCTCAGCAAGGGCTCGCTCAAACGGGTCTGCCAGCGTTGTCCAGGCAGCAGCGGCCAAGCGTCGGTGAGGGTACCGGTGGTGACCACATGGCCGGGCTGCACGCGCCAGTGCGGCGTGTGCTCGGCCATCGCCCGCAACCAGTGCTGCAGGGCCTGCAGGGGGCCGTCCAGCACGATGGCGCCCTGGCCGCTGTCGCGCAACTGGCCCTCCTGGCGAAGCTCCAGCCGCAAGGACGAGAGTTGCCCGGCCAGATCGCCAAACGCGGCCACGGGCACCCGGGGTCCCACCAGCAAACGACCGTGCAGCGCGAAGTCGGCCACCGTGTCGGGCGCCGTGAAGCGCCAGTCTTCGAAGTGCGTGTGCACGATCTCGAAGCCATGTGCCACCCACTCGATGCAGCCCTGAAGCGCCTGCAGGCTCATGTCGGGGCGGGGTGTGGCGCACAGGCCAAAGACGATCTCGGGTTCCAGGCGCGGCTGGCACAGGCCGGCCAGACCGATCGCGGCGTGCGGGCTGTCCAGCAGCTTCAGTCCGCCTTGCCACACCGGGCCCCAGATGGGCGCGTGCACACCGTAGCGTTGCCAGATCGAGCGGTTGGTGAAGCCGATCTTCCACCCAGCCACCACCTCACCCCGCGCCTGGCGCTGATCGAACAGCTCGCTCGCCACCTGCCAGGCCGCCGGCAGGTCAAAGCCCTCGGTGCTGGACGATGGCAGCGTGGCAAGGCTGGCGCCGTCCCAGGCCTGCATCAGGCGCGAGGCCACCGCGCTCACAGCGTCGGGCTTCATGGCGTCAAGACTTCAACACCGCCCAGGTAAGGCCGCAAGGCCGCCGGAATGGTGATGCTGCCGTCCGCGCGCTGGTGGTTCTCCAGCACGGCCACCATGGCGCGGCCCACGGCCACGCCCGAACCGTTGAGCGTGTGCACGAGTTCAGGCTTGCCCTGCGCGTTGCGAAACCGCGCCTGCATGCGCCGGGCCTGGAAGGCCTCGCAGTTGCTGCAGGAGCTGATCTCGCGGTAGGTGTTCTGCGCTGGCAGCCAGACCTCCAGGTCGTAGGTCTTGGTGCTGCCAAAGCCCATGTCGGCGGTGCACAGGGTCATCACGCGGTAGGGCAGGTCCAGGGCCTGAAGCACCGCCTCGGCGTGGCCCACCATCTCCTCCAGCGCAGCGTAGCTGCGCTCGGGATGGACGATCTGCACCATCTCCACCTTGTCGAACTGGTGCTGGCGGATCATGCCGCGCGTGTCGCGCCCGGCACTGCCGGCCTCCGAGCGGAAACACGGGCTGTGGGCCGTCAGCTTGATGGGCAGCGCCTCGGCCTCCAGGATTTGCTCGCGCACCGAATTGGTCAGGCTGATCTCGCT
Organism: Rubrivivax sp.; assembly: GCA_044372085.1. GTDB lineage: Bacteria > Pseudomonadota > Gammaproteobacteria > Burkholderiales > Burkholderiaceae_C > Rubrivivax. The sequence continues at coordinate 966 of JBILSM010000084.1, read as the reverse complement.
GGTGGAGATCAGGTACTGCTCCTGCTGCACGCCACCTTCGCCATCGGCCGGTGAGCTGCCGCGGTACACCCAGAACATGTCGTCCTTGAACTTGGGCAGCTGGCCGGTGCCTTCCAGCACTTCGCGGTTGACGATGTAGGGCGTGTAGCACTCGGTGTAACCGTGACGCTGGGTGTGCAGGTCCAGCATGAACTGGGCGAGTACGCGGTGCAGCCTGGCTACCGGCCCGCGCATGAACGTGAAGCGCGAGCCCGACAGCTTGGCACCGGTATCGAAGTCCAGGCCCAGGGCGGCGCCCAGGTCCACGTGGTCCTTCACGTCGAAATCGAAGCTGCGGGGCGTGCCCCAGCGTCGAGCTTCCACGTTGCCGTGCTCGTTGGCCCCCACGGGCACGCTGTCGTGCGGCAGGTTGGGCACGCTCATGAGCATGCCGGCCAGCTCAGACTGGATGACCTCCAGCCGCTCCGCCGAGGCCTTCAAATCGTCACCGATGCCGGCCACCTGGGCCATCACGCACGCGGTGTCTTCGCCCTTGGCCTTGAGCTGGCCGATCTGCTTGCTGAAGCTGTTGCGCTGCGCCTGCAATTCCTCGGTGCGGGTCTGGATGGCCTTGCGCTCGGCCTCGAGGGCCGAGAAGCGGGTTTCATCGAGAAAGGGCTGGGGGTTCTTGCGGGTCTGCAGCCGGGCGATGACGCCGGGCAGATCGCGACGAAGTTGCTGGATGTCGAGCATGAAAGGCTCCGAAAGACAAAGATTTGTTCATGAGCATGGCCGCAGCAGCGTGACGGCGGCTCCACCAAGGCGGTTCAAAAGGCCCACTGCGAGCAGGCTGCCAGGCCCTCAAGATCGGGACGCCACCACCTCGGCCATGCTCTTGTCGCCCAGGCCCAGAGGCAGCGGGAAGCGGATCTTCTCCTCCACCCCATCCATCTTGCGCACACTCACAGCGCCCATCTCGCGCAGCCG
>JBILSM010000210.1:0-3916 GCA_044372085.1 Rubrivivax sp. | reverse complement strand
TCTGCATCGCCGGGCGGCGCAGGTCCAGCACGCGGTGCGTCAGGCGCACGGTCTCGGACAGGTTGTCGTCGTCCAGCTGGAACGGCGGGGTGACGCTGGCGTTGAGCACCTCGAGCTCGTGGCACAGGATCTCGATCTTGCCGCTGGTGAGGTTGGCGTTCTCGGTGCCGGCCGGGCGCGGACGCACCAGGCCCACGATCTTCAGGCAGAACTCGTTGCGCACGCCTTCGGCGGTGCGGAACATCTCGGCGCGGTCGGGGTCGCACACCACCTGCACCAGGCCCTCGCGGTCGCGCAGGTCGATGAAGATGACGCCGCCGTGGTCGCGGCGGCGGTGGGCCCAGCCCATCAGGGTCACGGTCTGGCCCATCAGCGTCTCGCTGACCAGGCCGCAGTAGGTGGTTCTCATGGGGAAAGCTCCGAAAACTCTGGGGAGGTGTCTTGAAGACCGCGGCCGGCGTTGGGCTCGGCCCGGGCGGGGTGGCAGACGCACAGCGCCTGCGGGGGGTCAGCGGGGGCGGGTCGGCGGGGAGGGGCCCGGGGAGGCCCTCAGGACTGAACGCAGGCCGGCGCGTTCAGCCCCGCGGATTGGGGTCGGCCTCCCCCGGCCGGGCCGGTGGGGGCGAAGTGGGCGGGGGCACCACCACCCCCATGGAGATGATGTACTTCAAGGCCTGGTCCACGCTCATGTCCAGCGGCACCACTTCGGCGCGCGGCACCATCAGGAAGAAGCCCGAGGTGGGGTTGGGCGTGGTGGGCACGTAGAGGCTCAGATGCTCGGCGCCGAGGTGGCGGGCCACCTCCCCGCCAGGCTTGCCAGTCACAAAGGCCACCGTCCAGGCGCCGGCGCGCGGGTACTGCACCAGCACTGCCTCGCGGAAGGCGTTGCCGTTGCTGGAAAACAGCGTGTCCGAAACCTGTTTGACCGAGCTGTAGATGGACTTGACGATGGGGATGTTCTGCAACACCTTGTTCCATTGCCGCGCCACCCACTGGCCCACCACGTTGGTGACGAACATGCCCGTCAGCAACAGCAGCGTGGCCAGGACGATAACGCTCAGGCCCGGCACGTGGCGCAGCCCCTCGATGGCCGCATGCGTGGTGGGCGGCAGCACCGCCTGGGTGGCGCCCAGCAACAACGCGAACAGGCTGTCCATCGAGCCCAGCAGCCACGTCAGCACCCACAACGTGATGCCGATGGGAGCCCAGGCCAGCAGGCCGGCCAGCAGGTATTTCTTCATGAACTGGACGGCGCGGAAGGAGACGCAGCCGGTGCGGGCGCGGGCGCCGGTGCGGCCACCGCAGCGCCCGAGCCGGCATCGGTGGACGCCGCTGCTGCGGGCTTGTCGCTGCTGCCTTCGGCGGGCTTGTCAGACGCCTTGTCGCCAGGCTTTTCGCCAGACTTGTCAGCCGCCGCCCCGCCCTTGTTCGAACCCCCGTCACGGAAGTCAGTGACGTACCAGCCCGACCCCTTGAGCTGGAAGCCGGCGGCGGTGACCTGCTTCACGTAGGTAGACGCCCCGCAGGCGGGGCACACGGTCAGCAGGGGATCAGAGATCTTCTGCAGGACGTCCTGGCGGTGTCCGCAGGACTCGCACTTGTAGGCGTAGATCGGCATGGGCGCACGAAGGGACGAGGACGGGACGAAAACCGCGCATTATAAGTTTGCGCCCCGATCCAGCGCCCCGCCCTCAATGTGCCTTGGCGCCAGCGCCGCCCGTGCCGTGGGCGCCGGGGTGCCCGTGGTGCTTCAGCACATACTCGATGGAATGACCGCGGTGGGCCACGATGGTGGGCGCCAGCGAACCCATCACCATGCCGATGATGGAGGCGAACAGACCCAACAGGTTGGCCGGGATCATCGCCTCCGGGGCCACCTGGGTGGCCGCCAGCCAGGTGCCGATGCCTAGCACCACCGACAGCAACGCGCCTTGGGTGTTGGCGCGCTTCCAGTAGGCGCCGGCCACCAGCGGGACGAAGGCTCCGCACAGGGTGACGTTGTAGGCGTTCTGCACCATCTCGTACATGGTGCTCTTGCTGTTCACGGCAAAGGCCAGGGCGCAGCCGCTGAAGATCACCAGCACCAGGCGCAGCGTCAGCAGCATCTGGCGGTCGCTCATGTGGGGCACGAAAGGCCGCAGCACGTTCTCGGTGAATGTGGCCGTGGGTGCCAGCAGGGCACCGCTGGCCGTGGACAGGATGGCCGACAGCAGGGCGCCGAAGAACATGATCTGAGCCCACATCGGCATCTGGCCCAGCACCAGATCGGGCAGGATGCGCTGGATCTCGCGCGCGTCCTCGCTGGCGAACAGCTTGGCCAGTTCCGGCGCATTCACCACCGCCGCGAAGGCGATGTACATGGGCACGAAGGCAAAGCAGAAATACACCAGCCCGCCGATCACCGTGCCACGCACTGCTGTCTTCTCGTCCTTGGCGCTGGTCATGCGCTGGAAAACGTCCTGCTGCGGAATGGAGCCGAAGGCAAAGGCGAAGAAGGCACCGGCCATGGCCCACCAGCCCGCGGCATCCATGTTCAGGTCGAACAGGATCAGCTTGCCCTCGGAGGCGGCCTGCGAGATCACCTTGGCCGGCCCGCCGGCCATGTCGCCCACCAGCCAGGCCACGGCGGACAGGCCGATGAGGATGATGATGGTCTGGAAGAGGTCGGTGAAGGCCACGGACCACATGCCGCCGAAGATCGTGTAGAACACCACGATGCCGGCGCCCAGCATGATGGCGGTGGTGAAGTCGACGGCACCGCCCGTCAGCACGTGGATGACCAGGCCGAGCGCGGTCAGCTGGGCCGAGGTCCAGCCCAGGTAGGACAGCACGATGGCCACGCTGGTCAGCACCTCCACGAACTTGCCGTAGCGGTGCTTGTAGAAGTCACCGATGGTCAGCAGGTTCATGCGGTAGAACAGGCGGGCGAACAGCAGCGCCGCCAGCACCAGGCACAGCGACGCTCCGAAGGGGTCGCCCGGCACGCCGCTCAGGCCGTCCCTGGCGAAGGTGGCCGACACCGACAGCACCGTCTCCGCGCCAAACCAGGTGGCGAACACCGTGGCCACGTTCATGTACAGCGGCAGGCTGCGGCCGGCCACCAGGTAGTCCTTGGCGCCATGCACGCGGCGGGCGGCCAGCAAGCCGATGGCGATGGTCACCGCCATGTAGACAACGACGAAAGTGATCAGCATGGGAGCGCTCCAGGTTGATGCTTGGTCTGTACAGGCACCACCACAACGGGCGGGCTTTCTTGGGCGGCGGCAGTGTATCGGCGCGCCCGGCGGCCATGCCGCGTTGGGGACAAACGCCTTCTTTTCAAGGGGTCAGCCAAGCCCTTGCAAGCACCATGCCGAGTACGAAGCCCAGCGCCCCCCAGACCAGGGCCTGCAGCAGGCGGTTGGTACGCCGCTGCTCGGCCAGCAGGGCCAGCAAGACGGCGGGGTCGCGATCAGGCGGGCGCTTGAGCGCGGCGTGCACCAGCCTGGGCAACTCCGGCAGCAAATGAGCGTAGCGCGGCGCCTCGGCCTTGAAGCGATCGGCAAAGGCGCGCCAGCCCACCTGCTCGTTCATCCAGCGCTCCAGGAAGGGCTTGGCCGTGGTCCACAGGTCCAGGTCGGGGTCGAGCTCACGGCCCAGCCCCTCGATGTTCAGCAGCGTCTTCTGCAGCAGCACCAGCTGCGGCTGGATCTCCACGTTGAAGCGGCGTGAGGTCTGGAACAGGCGCAGCAGCACCTGGCCGAGCGAAATGTCCTTCAGCGGCCGCTCGAACTGCGGCTCGCACACGGCGCGGATGGCACTTTCCAGCGCGTCGATACGGGTATCCGGCGGCACCCAGCCGGACTCGACATGCAGTTCGGCCACGCGCTTGTAATCGCGGCGGAAGAAGGCGATGAAGTTCTGCGCCAGGTAGTCC
>JBILSM010000209.1:0-3925 GCA_044372085.1 Rubrivivax sp. | reverse complement strand
TGCTTCGGCCACCAGCTGATCGCCCAGGCCCTGGGGGGCCGCGTGGCTCGCAGCGCCGGCGGCTTTCGACTGGGCGTGGCTGACACCGCGCTGGCCATGGCCGAGCCGTGGATGGACCCGCCGCGCAACCATCTGTCACTGTTCGCCGCCCATGAAGACCAGGTGCTGCAGGCGCCGCCGGGCGCGCGCATCCTGGGCGGTGACGCGTTCTGCCCCGTGGGCGCCTATGCGGTCGCGCAGCACGTGCTGTGCACGCAGTACCACCCCGAACTGAGCCGGCCCTTCATGCGCGACCTGCTGGCCACCTTCGGACATCACTTCGGCCCCGAACTCGTGAGCCGGGCCGCCGTGCAGATCGAACAGGACGTGGACGCCGAGGTCTTCATGCAGTGGGTGGCCCGGTTCATCGAGGCGGCCCTGCCCTCCCCGTTGCAAGCCCCATCGCACGCGCCCTCGCCTGCCCCGGAGCGCGCATGACCGTCTGGACCCCCGCCGACGACGGCCATGCCGACCTGTCCAGCCACGACAGCTTTGTCGACGGCGCGCCCCACGCCACCTTTGCCAGGATGCGGCGCGAAGACCCCATGGCCTGGTGCGACTGGGCCGGCGGCAAGGGCTTCTGGAGCGTCACCCGGTACGCCGACATCCTGACGCTGAACCGCGACCACGCCACGCTGTCCTCGGCGCACGGCATTCGCATGGAAGACCAGACCGAGGAGGAGGTGCTGGCCCGGCGCACCTTCCAGGAGACCGATCCGCCCGAGCACTCGCGCACCCGGCTGCTGCTGGCCAAGGCCTTCAGCAAGCCCATGATCGCGCTGTTCGAGCAGCAGATCCGCGAACTCAGCCGCGAGATCCTGGACCGCGCGCTGGCCCAGCCCGAGTTCGACGCGGTGCAGCACATCGCCCGGCAACTGCCCATGCGCGTGCTGGGCCGCATCATCGGCACGCCCGAGGAAGACCTGGAGTGGCTGGTGGAAAAGGGCGACGCCTTGATCGCCAACACCGACGCCGAGTTCACCGACCACGTGCTGGACCAGGCCGACACCGAGGCCTTCAGGCTCATGCCGTTTCGCTCGCCCGCAGGCGCCGAGCTCTACGCCTACGCGCAGCGCCTCATGGACCGCAAGCGCGCGGCAGGAGACACCTCGGGCGTGCTGCATCTCATCACCCAGCCCGATGCCGAGGGCCACGTCATCAGCGACACGGAGTTCCGCAACTTCTTCTGCCTGCTGGTGGCCGCAGGCAACGACACCACGCGCTACTCCATCGCCGCCGGGCTGCACGCCCTGGCCCACCGCCCGGCGCTGTTGCAGCAACTGCACCAGGCGCCTGAAGGCCTGTGGGAAACGGCGCCCGACGAGGTGATCCGCTGGGCCTCGCCGGCGATGTACTTCCGCCGCACCGCCATGCGCGACTTCGAGTTCCACGGCAAGCCCGTGCGGCGCGGCGACAAGGTGCTGCTGTGGTTTGTGTCGGGCAACCGCGACGAGGCCGCCTTCGAGCGCCCCTTCGAGGTGGACCTGATGCGCCGCAACAACCGCCACCTGGGCTTCGGCCAGGGCGGCGCCCATGTGTGCCTGGGCATGTGGCTGGCCAAGCTGGAGGTGCGTGTGCTGATGGAAGAGCTGGCCGCACGCGTGGCCCACCTGGAGCCCGCCGGGCCGCACAGCTACCTGCGCAGCAACTTCGTGGGCGGGATCAAGCGCCTGCCGGTGCGGGTGCGCCTGCGCTGAGGCGGGCTTCTTCCAGCCTCCCCCGCCCCCCCGCCCCGTCCCAGGGCCCCCACGCTCCCTTACATCAACTCACCGCGCCCCACCCCTGTCGCCTCCTCTGCTCTGGAGCCCACCATGTCCCGTCAAGCCTTGTCCCCTGAACGCCTGCGTGTCCTGTTCTGCGACCACCTCAACATCGCCCGCGGCAAGTACGTGCCGCTGAAGCAGCGTGACGGCGGCGCACGGTTTTGCCGCGGCACCTTCGGCGTCACCTACGACAAGGACCTGATCCCCGCCCCCGGGGCCGAGGTGCTGGGCGGCCTGCCCGACATGGAAGCGGTGTGGCAGGCCGCCGACATCCGCCCGGGCTGGGAGCCCGCCACGCGCGTGGTGATGAGCGACCTGCACGCCAACGACGGCTCGCCGCTGCCGATGTGCGGCCGCTCCGCGCTCAAGCGCGCCGTGGCGCAGTGGAACGTGCTGGGCTACGACCCCATGGTGGGCATCGAGCTGGAGGCCTTTGCCTTCCAGATCGAGCCCGACGGCAGCCTCAAGCCCTACGACACCCCCTCCTCGCACGTCTACGCCACCGGCCCGTTTGCCGACCCGCGCGGCTTCACCGACGCCATCTGGACGCAGGCGGCTGCCTGCGGGCTGCCCATCGAGAGCATGAACACCGAGTACGACTCGCCGCAGTTCGAGTTCACGCTGACTTATGACCACGCGATCAATGCGGTGGACGAGATCGTGCTGTTCCGGCAGATGGCGCGCGAGGTGGCCTTTCGCCACGGCATCGTGCTCACCTTCCTGCCCAAGCCCCTGCTGCCCGTGGGCGGCAGCGGAGTGCACGTGAACTTCTCGCTGCGCCACCGCGAAGGCCCCCAGGCCGGACGCAACGCCATCAACGGCGGCCTGGACCCCGCGGCCCTCAATGCCCTGACGCGCCAGTGCACCGCCGGGCTGCTGCACCACCACCAGGCCCTGGCCGGGCTGGTCGCGCCCTGCGTCAACTCGTACGACCGCCTCAAGCCCGCCAGCCTGTCGGGCTTCTGGCAGAACTGGGGGATCGACCACCGCAACGTGACCGTGCGCCTGTCGGCCGAGGACGGCGCGGCCGCGCGCATCGAGCACCGCATGGGCGATGGCGCCGCCAACCCCTACACCTTGGTGGCCGCTGTGCTGCAGGCCGCGCGCCTGGGCGTAGTGCATCAGCACCCGCTGCAGGCCATGGAAACCGGCGATGGCCTGACTGGGCAGGACGCCACCGTGAGCGTGGCCGACACGCTGGGCGCGGCGCTGGACGCACTGGAGGCCGACGCTGGCCTGGTGCAGGCCGTGGGCGCAGAGCTGGTGGCCAACCATGTGTTCATCAAGCGCGCGGAGATCGAGAAGTGCGCCGGGCTGGACCACGAAGGCGTGCGCAAGTACTACATCCGCCACGTGTGAGGCACTCCCAGGAAACCGTCATGAACCCGACCGAACTGCAACGCGACAACGCCCAGTACCTCTGGCACCCCATGGCCCATCCCCGTGCCATGAAGGCCGAGGGCGGGCGGCCGGACATCATCGCCCGCGGCGAAGGCTGCTGGGTCTGGGACGTGGACGGCCACAAGATGCTGGACGGCGTGGCCGGCCTGTGGAGCAGCAACCTGGGCCACAGCTGCCGGCCCGTGCGCGACGCCATCGTGGCGCAGCTGGACGAGCTGCCCTTCTTCAACACCTTCCGGGGCACCACGCACCCGCGCGCCATCGAGCTCTCGGCCCGCGTGGTGGACATGATGGCGGCCGACGGCGTGGCGGCCGTCATGTTCAGCAACGGCGGCTCTGACGCGGTGGAAGGCGCGCTGAAGATCGCCCGGCAGTTCCACAAGCTGCGCGGCCAAAAGGACCGCACCAAGTTCATCGCCCTCAAGCAGGGCTACCACGGCGTGCATTTCGGCGGCATGAGCGTCAACGGCAACACCAACTTCCGCCGCGCCTACGAGCCGCTGCTGCCCGGCTGCTTCCACCTCGACAGCCCCTGGGCCTACCGCAACCCCTGGGGCCTGGAGGGCGAGGCGCTGGGCCAGGCCGTGGCGCAGGCGCTGGAGCGCGAGCTCGTCTTCCAGGGCCCGGACACCGTGGCCGCCTTCATCGCCGAGCCGGTGCAGGGCGCCGGCGGCGTCATCGTGCCGCCAGCCAACTTCTGGCCCCTGGTGCGCGAGGTGTGC
>JBILSM010000208.1:0-3991 GCA_044372085.1 Rubrivivax sp. | reverse complement strand
GCGTATTGCAACGCGCCCGTCCAGCCACCCGCGCCGAGCTGGAGGGTATCCCCTGGCTTCGCGTGCTGGAAGGGGCAGACCTGCAGCGCGCGCAGACCGCCCTGCGGATCGCCCCGGCGCAGACGGGTGACCGCATCTGCCGCTTCGGCCGCGCGCCAACGTTCTGGTTCGGTGTGGTCGAGGGTCTGCTCAAGATGAGCAACGACACGCCCTCGGGCGGCACCATCACCTACATGGGCGTGCCGCCGGGCGCCTGGTTCGGTGAGGGCACGCTCATCAAGCGCGAGCCTTACCGCTACAACATCGAGGCCCTGCGGCGCAGCACCGTGGCCGGTCTGCCCATCGACGACTTTCATGCCCTGCTGGACCGCAGCATCCCCTTCAACCGTTACCTCATGAACCAGCTCAACGAGCGGTTGGGGCACTTCATCGCCGCGCGTGAGATCGATCGTCAGGACGACCCCGACAGCCGCGTGGCCGGCAGTCTGGCGCAGCTCTTCAACCCCGTGCTCTACCCTGGCGTGGGTGGCCTGCTGCGCATCACCCAGCAGGAATTGGGCTATCTGGTGGGCCTGTCGCGCCAGCGCGTGAACCAGGCCTTGAATACCCTGGCCGCCCAGGGCCTGATCGGCATCGAGTACGGCGGCGTGCGGGTGCGTGACCTGGAAGCGCTGCGGAGATTCAGCGTTCGCTGAGCGTCTGATGTCGCCCACTTCTACACTGCGCTGCCGCGTGCAGACCCTTGCTGGATGGAGTACCCGCTCATGCTGAAACGATGGGTACTGACCCTTTCGACCCTGGTCGTCCTGTGGGCCCCCCACCTGGCGGGCGCGCAGGCGGCGGTTTTGCCCCCCGGCGTGAGCCAGGTGGTGGCTGTCGAGGGCATCACCGAGTACCGCCTGCCCAACGGCCTGCAGGTGCTGCTGGTGCCCGACGGTGCCAAGCCCACCACCACCGTCAACGTCACCTACCGGGTGGGTTCGCGCCACGAGAACTACGGTGAGACCGGCATGGCCCACCTGCTGGAGCACCTCATCTTCAAGGGCACGCCCACCACGCGCAATGTGCTGGGCGAGTTGAGCAAGCGCGGCATGCGTGCCAATGGCACCACCTGGTTCGACCGCACCAACTACTTCGCCAGCTTCGCCGCCAATGACGAGCAACTGCGCTGGTACCTGGCCTGGCAGGCCGATGCCATGGTCAACAGCTTCATTGCCAAGGCCGACCTCGACACCGAGATGACGGTGGTACGCAACGAAATGGAGTCGGGCGAGAACAACCCGTTTCGCGTCCTGCTGCAAAAGGCCATGGCCTCGATGTACCAATGGCATAACTACGGCAAGAGCACGATCGGCGCGCGCAGCGACGTGGAGAACGTGGACATTGCCCGTCTGCAGGACTTCTACCGCAAGCACTACCAGCCCGACAACGCCACGCTGACCGTGACCGGCATGTTCGATCCCGCCAAGGTGCTGCAGTGGGTGGCCGAGTCCTTCGGCCCCATTCCGAAGCCAACGCGCGTGCTGGCGCCCACCTACACCCTCGATCCCGTGCAGGACGGTGAGACGACCGTCACCGTCAGGCGCGTGGGAGGCACACCGGTGCTGCTGGCGGGCTTTCACGTGCCGCCGGGGGCGAGCCGTGACTTTGCCGCGCTGTCGCTGCTGAGCCAGGTGATGGGCACGGCACCGGCCGGGCGCCTGCACAAGAGGCTGACCGAACAGCAGCTGGCGGCAGCGACCTTCGGCTTTGCGTGGGGCCTGGCCGAGCCCGGCCCCCTGTTTCTGGGCGCGCAACTGTCGCCCGGGCAGGATGTGGACAAGGCCCGGGCCGAGCTGCTGGCGACGATCGACGGCCTGGCTACCGAGCCGGTGACGGCGCAGGAGCTGGAGCGCGTGCGCAAGCAATGGCTCAATGCCTGGGAGCTGGGCTTCACAGACCCCGAACGTGTGGGCGTGGCGTTGTCGGACGCCATCGCGCGCGGGGACTGGCGGCTGTTCTTCCTGGACCGCAACCACGTGCGTGCCGTCACGGTGGAAGACATCAACCGCGTCGCCGCCCAGTACCTCAAGCGCGACAACCGCACGCTGGCCACCTACCTGCCGGTGACGCAGACCGACCGCGCGCCCGCGCCCGCCCGGGTGGACCCGGCCGCAGCCTTGAAGGATTTCCGCGGCGATGCCACCGCCGCACAGGTCGAGAGCTTCGACCCGACGCCAGAGAACCTGGATGCGCGCACGCATCTGTCGACGCTGCCCTCCGGCCTGAAGCTGGCCTTGCTGCCCAAGGGCGCGCGCGGGGGCGTGGTCCACGCCCGGCTGGCGCTGCGTTTCGGGGATGCACAGACGCTGCAGGGGCTTTCGACGGTCTCGGGCCTGGGCGCGTCGCTCGTGGACAAGGGCGGTGCCGGCCTGTCCCGCCAGCAGATCCGTGACCGTCTGGACGCCTTGCGCGCCCAGGTGGGTGTGGGCGCCTCTGAACAGGGCTGGTCGGTCAGCATCACCACGGTGCGCCAGCACCTGCCCGAGGTGGTCAGGCTGGTCGGGCAACTGTTGCGTGAGCCGGCCTTCCCTGCCGAGGCGTTGGAGGAGGTGCGGCGCCAGGCCCTGTCTTCGCTGGAGCAGGGCCGCAAGGAGCCCGGCGCCGTGGTGGCCGATGTGCTGGCCCGCCACGGCAACCCGTACCCGCGCGGCGACCTGCGCCACGCGCCCAGCTTCGAGGAGCGCGAGCAGGACCTCAAGGCCGTCACGGTGGCCCAGCTGCGCGATTTCCACCGACGTTTTTTGAGCGCAGCACACGGCCAGTTCAGCGCCGTGGGGGACTTTGACGCGGTCGCGCTGCGCGAGTCCCTGACCGCAGCGCTGGGCGACTGGACGCAGCCCGCTGCGGGGCCGGCGCGCTATGCCCGTGCCCCACGGCCCTTGACCGCGGTGGCGCCCGAGCGCTTCGTGCTGCGCACGCCCGACAAGCAGCGTGCCAACCTGCAGGCCCAGCTGGCGCTGCCCTTGAACGACCAGGATGCCGATCATGTCGCCCTGCTGGTGGGCAATTTCATCCTGGGGGGCAACCCTGCATCGCGCTTGTGGGCGCGGGTGCGCGAGAAGGAAGGCCTGAGCTACGACGTGCGCTCCTTCATCGGCTGGAACCCGGTGGACCGCAACTCCACCTGGACGGCCACGGCCATCTTCGCCCCCGAAAACCAGCCCAAGGTGGAGGCCGCCGTGAAGGAGGAGATCGCCCGCATGCTGCGCGAGGGCATTGGTGCGCAGGAACTGGCCCAGGCCCAGCAGGCCTTGCTGAACCAGCGCCGCCTGTCACGGGCCCAAGACCCGGTGGTGGCCAGTGGCTGGCAGTTCAACCTGGAGCATGCCCGCACCTTTGCCCAGGCCCGCAGGCTCGATGATCAGATCGCCGCGGTCACCGTGGAGCAGGTCAATGCGGCGCTGCGACGCCACCTGGACCCCTCACGCATCGTCTGGGCCTGGGCCGGGGATTTCAAGAAGCCCTGATGGGCAGGCCCCGGGGTGCGGGGACCGGGCCGGATCTGGACTGTTCCTACGCCCCGCCGTTCGCCACCCCGGCTGCCACATGCCCGGCCGGCACGTGGGCGGCGGCCGAGTCCACGTGGCCGGTCTGGTCATCGAAGAAGAAGTCCGGCTCGAATTCGCGCAGGAACTCGCCCTTGGGCAGGCCGCCCAGGAACATGGCCTCGTCGACTTCGATCTGCCAGTCCATCAGGGTGCGGATGGCGCGTTCGTGGGCCGGGGCGCTGCGCGCGGTCACCAGCGCGGTGCGGATGCGCATGGGGGAGGCGGCCCGCCCGGCGAAGTCTTCGTCAGAGCCCCGCTCCGTTCCGCCTGCGCCTGAGGCCAGGCCCGCTCGCTGCAGCCGGTGCAGCGCCTCCAGCAGCGGCTTGAAGGGCCCGGGCGACAGGGGCTTGCCGGAGTGCGTGCGTTCGTGGCTCTGGAAGGCGTCCAGCCCGCCGTGGCGG
>JBILSM010000083.1:0-12554 GCA_044372085.1 Rubrivivax sp. | reverse complement strand
TCCATGGGCTCCCTGTACTACCTGATTCCCCGCATGTACGGTCGCAAGCAGATGTACAGCGTCAAGGCCATCGAGCTGCACTTCTGGATCGCCACCATCGGCATCGTGCTGTACATCGCCGCGATGTGGATAGCCGGGGTGATGCAGGGCCTGATGTGGCGCGCGGTGAACCCTGACGGCACGCTGGTCTACAGCTTCGTGGAGAGCGTGAAGGCGACCTATCCCTTCTACGTGATCCGTCTGCTCGGTGGCGTGTTGTACCTGTCAGGCATGTTGCTCATGGCCTGGAACGTGGTGATGACGGTGCGCTCCGGGCGCCCTGAGGTCGCCCAGGTCCCGGCGGTCAACGTGGCACACGCCTGAGGCAAGGAGGCTCCAAATGGCTCAAACAAACCAGACCCCCAAAGGCCACGAGCGCATCGAGACCAGCAACTTCCTGATGATCGTACTGATCCTTGTGGCGGTTGCGGTCGGCGGTCTTGTTGAAATCGTGCCCCTGTTCTTCCAGCGCTCCACCACGCAGCCGGTGGAAGGCCTGAAGCCCTACACGGCGCTGCAGCTGGCCGGGCGTGACATCTACATCCGGGAGGGTTGCTACAACTGCCACTCGCAGATGATCCGCCCGTTCCGTTCCGAGACCTTGCGTTACGGGTCCTATTCCAAGGCCGGCGAGTTCGTCTACGACCACCCGTTCCAGTGGGGCAGCAAGCGCACGGGCCCTGACCTGCACCGCGTGGGAGGCAAGTACAACGACGAGTGGCACCGCCTGCACCTGGTCTCACCCCGGTCGCTGGTGCCCGAGTCCAACATGCCCGCCTACCCCTGGCTGGAAACGGCTCAGATCGATCCCGCGTCCATGGCCCCTCGCCTGAAGGCATTACGCACTCTGGGGGTGCCTTACTCCGACGAGGAGGTCAAGGCCGCAGGTGAAGCGGTCAAGGGCAAGACAGAGCTGGACGCGCTGGTGGCCTATCTGCAGGTGCTGGGCACCGCGGTGAAGTGAGGTGACCCATGGACATCAATAACCTTCGCAGTGCAGTCACCGTGATCAGCCTGCTGCTGTTTGTCGGGCTGGTGGCGATGACCTTGAAGCGCTCGCGCCGCAGCGAGTTCGAAGAGGCAGCCCAATTGCCGTTTGCAGAAGATTCTTCCCGGGAGGACCGGTCATGAGCGACTTCATTTCCGGCGGCTGGTCCGTCTACATCGCCGCTGTCACCATCGCGGGGCTGGTGGCTTGCCTGGCCTTGCTGATCATCGCCAGCCGGCGCAAGGTGATGTCGGACGACAACACCACCGGCCACGTGTGGGACGAGGACCTGAAGGAACTCAACAATCCCTTGCCTCGATGGTGGATGTGGCTGTTCGTCATCACGGTGGTGTTTGCCGGCGCCTACCTGGCCCTGTACCCCGGGCTGGGCAGCCACCCTGGTTCCCTGAAGTGGAGCAGCGCGGGCCAACTCCAGACCGAGACCGACAAGGCAGTGGCGGCGATGACCCCGGTCTATGCGAAGTACGCCGCGATGAACGCCGCTGATTTGGCCAAGGAGCCGCAGGCCATGGGCATCGGGGAGCGTCTGTTCCTCAACAACTGCGCCGCTTGCCACGCCTCCGATGGCCGGGGCAGCAAGGGCTTCCCCAATCTGGCCGATGGAGACTGGCTCTGGGGTGGCACCCACGATGCAGTGAAGGAAACCATCACCAAGGGTCGCAACGGCGTGATGCCCGCGATGGCGGCGGCGCTCGGCAGTGCAGACGATGTACGCAATGTCGCCCATCATGTGCTGAGCTTGTCCGGCAGTGCGCATGACGCGGTGGCGGCCGCCCTGGGCAAGCCCAAGTTCGCGGCCTGCGCGGGATGTCACGGCGCAGATGGCAAAGGCAACCAGGCCCTCGGGGCGCCCAATCTCACCGACAAGGTCTGGCTGCACGGTTGGGGCGAACAGGCCATCGTCAACATCATCACCAATGGCAAGAACAACGCCATGCCGGCTCAGGCCGCCCGCCTGACGCCGGAGCAGGTTCACGTGCTCGCGGCCTATGTGCTGAATCTGTCCCGGTCGACGACCGTGGCGGCCAAGTGATGCTTTTCGGCCTCTTGACCCGGGCCGGTTGATGTCCCAGGCTTCGGGAACCGTGCCATTGCCAGACGATGACGCCTCGGGCGCCATCGTCTCGCTGTACCAGACCCAGCGCAAGATCTATCCCAGGTCGGTGACGGGATGGTTCGTGCGCTGGCGCTGGGCCCTGGTGTTCGCCACTCAGTTCCTGTATTACGGGCTGCCATGGTTGCAGTGGAATGATCGCCAGGCGGTGCTGTTCGATTTGGCCAACAGGCGGTTCTACATCTTTGACCTGGTCCTGTACCCGCAGGATTTCATCTACCTGACCGGCCTGCTGGTGGTCAGCGCCTACGCGCTGTTCCTGTTCACCGCCGTGGCGGGACGGTTGTGGTGTGGCTACGCTTGCCCGCAGACGGTCTACACCGAGATCTTCATGTGGGTGGAGCGGCACATAGAGGGCGATCGCGCGGCCCGCATGCGCCTGGACGGCAGCGCCTGGACCTTGAACAAACTGTGGCGCAAGGGCGCCAAGCACGCCGCCTGGCTCCTCATCGCGCTGTGGACCGGCTTTACCCTGGTGGGCTATTTCACGCCCATCCAGTCCTTGTGGTCGCAGGCCAAGACGCTGGATTTCGGCCCCTGGGAATGGTTCTGGGTGCTGTTCTACGGCTTTGCCACCTACGGTAACGCCGGCAGGATGCGTGAACAGGTCTGCAAGTACATGTGTCCTTATGCGCGCTTCCAGAGTGCGATGTTCGACAAGGACACCCTGATCATCAGCTACGACGAGGTCCGTGGCGATCCGCGTGGTGCCCGAGGACGCAGGGCGGACCCGAAAACCCTGGGTCTGGGGGACTGCATCGATTGCGGACTTTGTGTCCAGGTGTGCCCGACTGGCATCGACATCCGCAAGGGCCTGCAATACGAGTGCATCGGCTGTGCAGCCTGTGTTGACGTGTGCAACGGCGTGATGGACAAGATGGGATATGCCAGGGGCTTGGTGCGCTATGCCACGCAGAACAGCATGGCGAACGGGTGGTCGGCGCGCCAGATGTGGTCGCGCGTGCTCCGTTCGCGGGTCCTGGTCTATACCGCCATCCTGGGAATCATCTGTGCAGGGCTGGCGGTCAGTCTTTGGCTGCGCGATCCCTTCAAGGTGGATGTCGTGCGGGACCGGGGCACACTGGCACGCTTGGTCGAGGATGGCCGCATCGAGAACGGTTACCGCCTCCAGATCATGAACGCGACTGAGCACACACAGCGCTATCGCATCACTGTCAACGGACTGCAAGGCGCGCAAGTGATAGGGCGCGCCGAGGTTGATCTCGGCCCGGCCCAGGCCCGTTGGCTGCCCCTGGCGGTGCAGGTGACTGCCGAAGCGGCGGCCCGCGTCGGGGCCGGCGCCCATGGACTGACCTTTGCCATCGAACGTCTGGCGGGCCCCGGCCAGCCATCGACCACGGTGTCAGAGCCCTCCACGTTTGTGATTCCAAGGTGACATCATGATTCGACCCAACACCGCTGCATCCCCCGCCGACACGCCGCCCTGGTGGCGCGTGGGCATGGTCTGGCTGGTCCTGGGGGGACCCGCGGCCGTGGTCGTGGCGGGCATCGTCACGGCGGTTATCGCAGTGCGGGGAGCGGAGCCCGTGCTGACCTCGCAAGAGAGTGCGAAGTTCTCTGACCGGCCGGCCGTTCAGGGACGCAACCACGCCGCCACTGCGCAGTCGGACCAGTAGGCCCAGTAGGCCACTGTCTCATGCACCCGGACGGTCCGGGCAACGTGGCAGGCGCCTCGAAGGCGTCCGGCAGCGCGGTCAGCAGGAGCTCGCGTTGACGATCTGCCGCAAGGCGTTCTGGTCGACGATCCGGATCTGACGCTGCTTGACCTCCAGCACACCATCGTCCTGGAGCCTGGAGAACGTACGGCTCACGGTTTCCAGCTTCAGGCCCAGGTAGCTGCCGATCTCCTCGCGGGTCATGCGCAGCACGAGTTCAGTGCGTGAGAAGCCCCGCGCATGGAGCCTTTGCGTCAGGTTCAGCAGGAAGGCCGCCACGCGCTCTTCTGCCCGCATGCTGCCCAGCAACAGCATCACGCCGTGGTCGCGAACGATCTCTCGGCTCATGATCTTGTGAAACACGCGTTGCAGCTCGGTGATCTGCATCGACAGCCCTTCCAGGTCATGGAAGGGGATCACGCACACCGTGGAATCCTCCAGGGCCACCGCATCGCAGGCATGCCGGTCCGTGCTGATGCCGTCCAAACCGAGCAATTCCCCCGACATCTGGAAACCCGTGACCTGGTCCCGACCGTCCTCGGCGGAAACACAGGTCTTGAAGAAGCCCGTGCGCACGGCGAAAAGTGACTGGAAGCTGTCGCCTGTCCTGAACAGGGTTTCGCCTCTGAGAACACTTCGGCGGGTGGCCACCAACTCATCAAGCTGGCCCACCTGCTCGGGCGACAGGCCCACAGGCAGGCAGAGCTCACGCAGGTTGCAGTTCGAGCAAGCCGCCTTGACGGTGCCGATGCGAACGGGGGTGGCGACGCTCATGATCTGATCCTCCGGCGACCCGGCTCCGCCTTGCGGTCGAACCTTGCCGACCACGACGCGTCACCGCTTGTTGCTTTTGTGTGACCTGGCGGTCCTCGATCGCCGCCCCAGCTTGTTCCAGGTCAAGCCCCCTCAGGCCCGCCCGGGTCAAAGTGTATGCCCATGAACGAACGCCTTGAACCCACGCAACTGCGCTTTCCGGAAGCGCTGCTGAAGGAACTGGACACTCCCGGTCCGCGTTACACCTCTTACCCGACGGCCGACCGCTTCAGGGAACCCTTTGACGCGCAGTGGTACGTTCGTGCACTGCACGAGCGCGCCGGGGGGCAGCGCGTGGGATCCATGTCCCCTTTGTCCGTGTACGTCCACATCCCGTTCTGCGAGTCCGTTTGCTACTACTGCGCATGCAACAAGGTGGTGACCCGCCGCCATGAGCGCGCCCGGCCTTACTTGCAGGCGCTGGAGCAGGAGATGGCCTTGCACTCCGCCGTGATGGGGCCTTCACAGCCGGTGTCGCAGTTGCACCTGGGCGGGGGAACCCCGACCTTTCTTTCAGACGGTGAACTGGCGGAGCTGATGTGCGCGATTCGGCGGCACTTCAGGCTTGCTGGTCACTGCGAGGTGTCCATTGAGGTGGATCCACGCACCGCCAGCGCATCGCGCTTGCGGGCGTTGGCAGAAATGGGCTTCAACCGGGTCAGCTTCGGCGTCCAGGATTTCGACCCCCATGTGCAGCGCGCCATACACCGAGAGCAGCCCTTCGGGCAGGTGCGCGACTTGATGCATGCCGCTCGCGAGGTGGGCTTTGCCTCCATCAACACCGATCTGATCTACGGGCTGCCGCTGCAGACTCCGCAGTCCTTTGCCACCACGGTGGCCCAGGTGGCCAGCCTGCGGCCCGACCGAATTGCGCTGTACGCCTATGCCCACCTGCCTGCCCGGTTCAAGCCGCAGCGTCGTATTCCCCAGACGGCGTTGCCCGAGCCTCAGTCCCGCTTGGACATGCTGTCCGGCGCCATTTCGGGCTTCCTGACCCACGGCTACGGCTACATCGGCATGGACCATTTCGCCCTGCCGGATGATGCGCTGGCCGTGGCCAAACGCCAGGGCCGGCTGCACCGGAACTTTCAGGGTTACACCACCCACCCTGAAGGAGACCTGATTGCCCTGGGCGTGTCGGCCATCAGCAAAGTAGGGGCCACCTATGCCCAGAACGCCAAGACGGTGGAGGCCTATGAGGAGGCGCTTCTGCAGGGGCGCTGGCCGACTGTGCGAGGGCTGCAGTCCAGCCGGGACGATCTGGTTCGCCGCTCCGTCATCATGGCCATCATGTGCCAGGGCCGGGTGGACTTTGAGCCCCTCGAATGCGCGCACCTGGTCCAGTTCAACAACTACTTTGCGCCTGAGTTGGAACGGCTGAAGACCTTCGAGGCGCGCGGATTGCTGGAGATCGAACCCGGAGGGTTGCAAGTGACGCCCCAGGGCTGGTACTTCGTCCGGGCCATCGCCATGACCTTCGACAAGTACTTGCAGACAGAGGTGGACCGCTCGCGGTTCTCGCGCATCATCTGAGCATGGATCTCGCCCTAGCACTGACGGGGTTCCTGATGGGGCTGGCTGGCGCGCCGCACTGCACGGTGATGTGCGGTCCTGCCTGTACCGCGGTATTGGGCCGTTCTTCAGGCCGAGCGCTGACTGCGGGCGGTGGAGCGCAAGCGCTGCACGCTGCCGGGGCTGCTTCCTGGTGGTTCCACGGCATGCGCGTGGCGGGTTACGCCGTGGCCGGAGGTCTGGTGGCCGGGGGCGTGGGCCTTCTGGCTTGGGCGAGCCAGGCAGCACCGCTGGCGCGCCCTGTGTGGACCCTTCTCCATGTGGCTGCGCTGGCACTGGGTCTGTGGCTGGCGTTCACCGCGCAGCAACCAAGCTGGCTGACGCGGATGGGCAGAGCACGCACGGGCGTTGGCGAAACGGGGGCGACGCCTGCCCGGCCGAGTGAGCAACCCGTGCATTGGGCGAGCCCATCGCGGGACATTCAAGCCGGGTTTGCCGGAATGATGTGGGTGGTCTGGCCCTGCGGCCTGCTGCAGTCCGCGCTGGTGGTGGCCGGGTTGGCCAATACGCCGGTTGCCGGCGCGGCGGTCATGGCGGCCTTCGCGTTGGCGTCGGCCTTGGGGCTGCAACTGACTCCGGCCTTGTGGGCCCGGTGGTTGTCGGGTGCCGCCAGACGCTCCCAGGCGCAGAACGTGAACCGCCTGATGGTCCGCTTGGCAGGCGCGTTTCTGGCCGTAGGCTCGGTGTGGGCCTTGGGACACGACGTCTGGGGCCAGGTTTGGGCTTACTGCTTCAACTGAACGCTTTCGAGGTCAACCAAATGCAAAACGCCCGGACAGAACCGGGCGTCTTGGCGGCACTGCACGGTAACCGTGCAAAAACCGAAGATTCGAAGATTCGAAGAATTACTTCTTCTTTTCTTCCTTCTTGGCTTCGGCCTTCTTGGCAGCGGAGGCGGCCGGCTTGGCGGCTTCAGCCTTCTTCTCTTCCTTCTTGGGGGCCGGTGCCTGGGCAAAGGCGCCGAAGGAGAACGCGGCGGCGATCAGGGCGGCCAGGATCTTGGACATGGAAATTACCTTTCGAAAGTTTTGAATTCACCACCCTTCGAGGGGCGGCAAGCCGAAAACGCATGGGCGGGTCAGTCGGTTGACAGGTCGGTCCACTAGAATTTCGATCGTTTTCAACGGCTGCACGAAGCCAGAGGCGGAGACCCATCACATGTATCAGCACGTCAAGGTTCCCGAGGGCGGGAAGAAGATTACCGTCAACGCGGACTTTTCCCTGAATGTCCCGGACCAGCCCATCATCCCGTACATCGAGGGCGACGGGACCGGCTTCGACATCACGCCGGTGATGCTCAAGGTCGTGGACGCCGCGGTGGCCAAGTCCTATGGCGGCACCCGGAAGATCCATTGGATGGAGGTCTATGCGGGCGAGAAGTCCACCCGCATCTACGGGCCTGATGTGTGGCTGCCCCAGGAAACCCTGGACATCGTTCGCGAGTACGTCGTGTCCATCAAAGGGCCGCTCACCACCCCCGTCGGGGGCGGCATCCGCTCGCTGAATGTGGCGCTGCGCCAGGAACTCGATCTTTACGTGTGCTTGCGTCCCATCCAGTACTTCAAGGGCGTCCCCAGCCCGCTGAAGGAGCCGGAAAAGACCAACATGGTCATCTTCCGCGAGAACTCCGAGGACATCTACGCGGGTATCGAGTACGAGGCCGAAAGCGACAAGGCCAAGAAGCTGATCAAGTTCCTGATCGACGAGATGGGGGTCAAGAAGATCCGCTTCCCGAACACCTCGGGCATCGGCATCAAGCCCGTGTCGCGTGAGGGTACCGAACGCTTGGTACGCAAGGCGATCCAGTACGCCATCGACAACGACAAGCCCTCGGTGACCATCGTGCACAAGGGCAACATCATGAAGTTCACGGAGGGTGGTTTCCGCGATTGGAGCTATGCGCTGGCTCAGCGTGAGTTCGGTGCCGAACCCATCGACGGCGGACCGTGGTGCAAGATGAAGAATCCGAAGACCGGTCGCGAGATCGTCATCAAGGACTCGATCGCTGACGCCTTCTTGCAACAGATTCTTTTGCGCCCCGCGGAGTACTCCGTCATCGCGACCTTGAACCTGAACGGCGACTACGTGTCCGACGCCCTTGCCGCGCAAGTGGGTGGCATCGGCATTGCGCCCGGCGCCAACCTGAGCGATTCCGTGGCCATGTTCGAGGCCACCCACGGTACAGCCCCGAAGTACGCAGGCAAGGATTACGTCAACCCCGGCTCGGAAATTCTCTCGGCGGAGATGATGCTGCGCCACATGGGCTGGGTCGAAGCTGCGGATCTGATCATCGCCTCCATGGAACGTTCCATTCACAGCAAGAAGGTGACCTACGACTTCGCTCGGCTGATGGAAGGCGCCACGCAGGTGTCCTGCTCCGGATTCGGCCAGGTCATGATCGATCACATGTAACCCTGTGTGATCTGCGTGGGGCGCACCCCCGCCCGTTCCCTCGGAACCCGCGTCCCGTCACGACGCGGTCCGCACCGAAGCCCGGCCGTTCATGACGTGCCGGGCTTTTTTTTCGTGAGCGCAGCGGGGGTGTTTCCAGTTGTGAACGTGATCCCCCACGGCGCGGCAGACACGGCTTGCTGTGCATAGAATCGACCATGCCTGACAGTCCCGACAAACCCCGATCGCCGGCCCCCAAGTTGCCAGGCGGTGGCGGGCACGGCGCTGCGGTGGTCGAGCGCCAGACGGCGCGCACCAAGCCGCCGTCGCTGTTCCAGGTGGTGATGCTCAATGACGACTACACCCCGATGGAATTCGTCATCCGCGTGCTCCAGCAGTTCTTCCAGCACGACCTGGAAACGGCCACGCTGATCATGTTGAAGATTCACCACGAAGGTCGTGGCGTCTGCGGGGTGTATACCCGGGACGTCGCTGCCACCAAGGTCGAGTTGGTGCTGGCAGCAGCCCGGCGAGACCAGCACCCGCTGCAATGCCTTATGGAGTCCGCATGATTGCGCAAGAACTGGAAGTCAGCCTGCACATGGCCTTCGTGGAGGCTCGACAGCAGCGGCACGAGTTCATCACGGTGGAGCACCTGTTGCTGGCCTTGCTGGACAACCCCTCCGCCGCTGAGGTCCTCCGCGCCTGCACCGCAAGCATCGATGACCTGCGAAAGAGTCTCACCGCCTTCATCAAGGAAAACACCCCGACGGTGTCGGGTACGGAAGAGGTGGACACGCAACCCACGCTGGGATTCCAGCGTGTGATCCAGCGCGCCATCATGCATGTGCAGTCCACAGGCAGTGGCAAGAAGGAGGTCACCGGTGCGAACGTGCTGGTCGCCATCTTCGGCGAGAAGGATTCCCACGCCGTTTACTACCTGCATCAGCAGGGCGTGACGCGTCTGGACGTGGTGAACTTCATTGCACATGGCATCAAGAAGTCTGACCCGCCGGAGCCTGCGAAGTCAGGGGAGGGCGCCTCTCAGGAAGGCAGTGATAAGGAAGAGCCCGCTGACGGCAAGGCCACGCCGCTGGACCAGTTCACGCAGAACCTCAACCAGATGGCGCGTGACGGCAAGATTGACCCCCTGATCGGACGCGAGCACGAGGTGGAACGCGTCATTCAGGTGCTGTGCCGCCGGCGCAAGAACAATCCGCTGCTGGTGGGAGAGGCCGGTGTGGGCAAGACAGCCATCGCCGAGGGCTTGGCCTGGCGGATCACGCAGGGTGATGTGCCGGAGATTCTGGCGGCTTCCACCGTGTATTCGCTGGACATGGGCGCCTTGCTGGCAGGCACCAAGTACCGGGGCGATTTCGAGCAGCGGCTCAAGGGCGTTCTGAAGCAGTTGAAGGACCAACCGAGCGCGGTGCTGTTCATCGACGAGATCCACACGCTCATCGGTGCTGGAGCCGCCTCAGGTGGCACGCTGGACGCGAGCAACCTGCTGAAGCCCGCGCTGTCCAACGGCTCCATGAAGTGCATCGGCGCCACCACCTTCACAGAGTACCGGGGAGTGTTCGAGAAAGACGCAGCGCTTTCACGCCGCTTTCAGAAAATCGATGTGGTGGAACCCTCGGTCGAACAGACGGTGGAAATCCTCAAGGGTCTGAAGTCCCGCTTCGAGGATCACCATGGCATCAAGTACGCGCTGGGCGCATTGCAGGCGGCGGCGGAACTCTCGGCCAAATACATCAACGACCGTCACCTGCCCGACAAGGCCATTGACGTCATTGACGAGGCGGGGGCCGCACAGCGCATCCTGCCCAAGAACAAGCAGAAGAAAACCATCTCCCGCGCCGAGGTCGAGGAGATCGTGGCCAAGATTGCGCGCATTCCGCCGGCCAGCGTGTCCAGCGACGACCGCAAACAGTTGAAGACCCTGGACCGAGACCTCAAGAGCGTGGTGTTCGGTCAGGAGCCCGCCATCGACGCGCTTGCAGCCTCCATCAAGATGGCCCGCTCTGGCCTGGGCAAGCCCGACAAGCCCATTGGATCCTTCCTGTTCAGCGGCCCCACCGGGGTGGGCAAGACCGAAGTGGCCAAGCAGCTCGCCTACATCCTGGGCATCGAGTTGATCCGCTTCGACATGTCGGAGTACATGGAGCGGCACGCGGTCAGCCGTCTCATCGGTGCGCCGCCGGGGTACGTGGGGTTCGATCAGGGTGGTCTGCTCACCGAGGCCATCACCAAGAAGCCGCACGCGGTGCTCTTGCTTGACGAGATCGAAAAGGCGCACCCTGATGTCTTCAACGTGCTGCTGCAAGTGATGGACCACGGCTCGTTGACCGACAACAACGGCCGCAAGGCCGATTTCCGCAACGTGATCCTGATCATGACCACGAACGCGGGCGCCGAGACCATGAACAAGGCCACCATCGGCTTCACGAACAAGCGCGAGCAGGGTGACGAGATGGCCGACATCAAGCGGCTGTTCACTCCAGAGTTCCGCAACCGGCTGGATGCCATCGTCAATTTCCGCGCGCTCGACGAAGAGATCATCCTGCGCGTGGTGGACAAGTTCCTGCTGCAACTGGAAAGCCAGTTGGGCGAGAAGAAGGTGGATGTCACCTTCACTGATGCCCTGCGGCGTCACCTGGCCAAGACTGGTTTCGACCCCCTGATGGGCGCGCGGCCGATGCAGCGCCTGATACAGGACACGGTTCGCCGCGCGTTGGCCGACGAACTGCTGTTCGGCCGGCTGGTGGACGGTGGGCGGCTGAAAGTGGACGTGGATGAGACGGGCAAGGTCCTGCTGGACATCCGCCCGCCGCGCAAGAGCGACCGATCCAAGGCCGAGCCGGCAACCGTCTAGGCCTAGAGGGCCTTGTCCTCCGGACCATGAGGGGCGGTGAGGGGCCCTTGCTGGAAGCGTGCCAGCGGGTCCTGCCGGAAATAGCGCATCAGCAGGCCGTACACCGCAGGATGTTCGGCCTGCAGCGCATGCGGGGCCACGAAGAAGGCTTCGCTGATCACCGCGAAGAATTCGCTCGGGGACTCTGCACCGTAAGGGTCCAGGGCTGTCGGCGTGCCCGATTCCACCGCCTGGCAGAAGGCTTGGTAGGCCGCATCCAGGCCAGCAGACCACTCCCGGCGTGAAATGTCGATGGGCAACAGGGGCATGCCGTCGGCCAGCCCGTCGGCCATATCCAGCACGTGGACGAATTCATGGATCACCACGTTGTAGCCCTGCGCCGCCCGGGCGCCGGCCGAGCGGACGTCGCGCCAGGACAGCATCACTGGCCCACCCTCCAGTGCCTCGCCTGACAACGTCTCCTCGAACTCGTGAACCACACCGTCGTCGTCGGCAAACGACCGCCGAGCCCGGGCCAGGCCGGGGTGGACGACGATCCCGATGAAGCCCTGGTAGGCATTGAGGTCCATCTGCATCACTGGAAGGCAGGCCTGCGCGGCGATGGCGACCGCCATGTCGTCGCTGACCACCAGACCATGCGCACCCGTGAACTCCTTGCGGTCCAGGAAGAGGCTGGTCATGCGTCGCAGCGAAGCCTCCTCAGTCGTGCCTGCGCGGGGCAGGAAAGGGAAGCGCTTGAGGGTTCGGCGCCAGAGGAGGTCGGGTATGGGCTTGCGTGCCACCGCAGCTGCCTCCCGACGCTGCCGCAAACCCTGCATCAGGCGCGACCACATCGCGCGTCAGCTTTCGTCCCCAGGAAGGCCAGCCGACCCTGCGAGCGCGAACGAAGGCGCCCTCCGGCTCAAGCCGCGGACGTCCAGCCTCACCACCTCGGCCCGGAACGGGGCGTGGTCCAGGTCCCAGTCGCTGAGTACGCTGCGAGACCTTCCTCCACCCCACGCCTCGTCGCCCGGGCGGTGGGTATGCCCGTGGATCAAGGTGAGTGCATGGGCTTGGGCGAGCAAG
>JBILSM010000082.1:0-12622 GCA_044372085.1 Rubrivivax sp. | reverse complement strand
ATCGAAGGCCGTCATGGGCCCGCCGTGTTCCTCGAAGCGGCGGGCATGCACCTTGGGCATCACCTGCATCAGGCCCTGGGCGCCGGCCGTGCTCTGGATGAAAGGGTGCAGGCTGGACTCTGCGGCCATCACCGCCAGAATCATGGTGGGCTGCAGCTTCAGCCCGGGGCCCACCACGTGGGCCTCGCGCACCAGCGCCGCCACGGGTTCAGGTGCCACCTTGTAAGTGCCGGCCAGCCATCGGGCCATGCGGGCTTGCTCTTGCGGCAAGGAAGCGGGATCGATGGCCGTGGCACGCTCGGCGGCCTGCAGGTCGGGCGCGGGCAGCACCAGATCGTCGAACGAGCGTCGCTCCAGCCAGAGCAGCAGGCGGTCCTCGCCAGCCGCCCGCCAGGAGGGCACCAGCCACAGCCCCAGGCCGGCCAGCGCAGCCAGCAGGCCCAGCGCAGCCAGCACATGGCGCAGCCAGGTGCTGGCGCTGCGCAGGAGTTGTCGGAAACCAGACACGTTCTGCATGGTGCGGGGTCCGATGAAGCGTCCTTCGAGGGTCAAAGCGACTCTGACCTGAGCTGGTTTCGCACCCAGGCCCAGCTCAGCAGGCCGCCCATCATCAGCGCGGCGGAGGCCAGGGCCAGCCCCAGTGAGGAATGCATCACCAGCGGCGCCAGCACTCCGGCCACCAGGCCGTTCATGATGCCCGATGAAAAAGCCTGCACGGAGGAGGCCATGCCGCGCCGCTCGGGCACTAGGTCCAGCAACAGCAGAGTGACCGAAGGCGTCATCACCGACCACCCGAAGGAGTACACCGCCACGGGCCACAGCGCCCAGCCCGGGTGGGGCGGCAGCGCGGCGCTCAGCAGCACGTTCAACGCCGAGCTGCCCAGCATGATGAGAAAGCCCAGGCGGATCTGCGCCGCCGGGCGGATGCGTCCTGCCAGGCGGCCGCTCATCCACGCGCCCGACATGATGCCGGCCACGCTGAGGGTGAAGAACCAGAAGAACTCGGTGGGCTGCAATTGCAGAAGTTCGCCCAGCCACACGGGGGCCGACAGCACGTACAGGAACATGCCGTTGAAGGGCAGGCTGCTGGCCAGCGCCAGGGCCATGAAGCGCGCGCTCGCGCCCATCTGCCAGTAGCCGCGCAACAGGTGGGCCACGTGCAGCGGCTGCCGCTGGCTGGCGTGCAGCGACTCCGGCAGCTTTCGCCACATCACCGTGCACAGCACCGCCCCCACCAGCGCCAGGAACCAGAACACCGAAGTCCAGCCCAGGGCAACGAAGAGCCAGCCGCCCACCAGCGGCGCCACGGCCGGCGCCACGCCGAAGAAGATGGTCACCTGCGACATCACGCGCTGGGCCTGCGCAGGCGGGAACAGGTCGCGGATGATGGCCCGGCCGATCACCATGCCCCCGCCAGCTGACAAGCCCTGCACCGTCCGCCAGAACAGCAGCCAGCCAATGGAGGGGCTGAGCGCGCACCCTACGGACGCGAGGGTGAACACCGTCATGGCCACCAGCACCACGGGACGCCGGCCCAGGCTGTCGGACAAGGCGCCATGAAACAGGTTCATCAACGCAAAGCCGAACAGGTAGGTCGACAGGGTCTGCTGCATCTGCACCGCCGACGCCGACAGGTCAGCGGCCATGCCGGGAAACGCCGGCAGGTAGGTGTCGATGGCAAAGGGGCCGAGCGAACTCAGGCCGGCCAGCAGCAGGGCCAGGGTCCACAGAGGGCCGCGCCACAGGGTCGCGGCTTGGGGATGCATGGTCGGGGCGTCCTTCGTGCCTGGCCTGTGCCGCAATGCGCCGCACAAGCTGTCAATAGTGTGAAGCAGACCGATAGGCCGGATTCTGTGCACCCGTGTGTCTTGCGACCCCCGGGCGTGACCGCCATTCCTCTGGGCCGGGGGTCGCCCCACCGGCTCGGTGCCACCTACCCGCCAGCTCCGCGGAACCACGTCAACGCTGGCCTACTTGGTGTTGCTGCGCGCAGAGATTGCCCGTTTCACCCGCGACGGGTTGCCCCGCCGCGACTCGTCTCTGTTGCTCTGATCCTCACCTCGCGGTGGAGAGCCGTTAGCTCCTGCGCTGCCCTGTGCAGTCCGGACCTTCCTCCAGGGCCGTGTTTCCACGCTCGCCCCAGCGGCGGTCTGGCCTGCTTCACGCTCGGATTGTCCCACCCCTTCCGTCGCCTGGATGCGGGGTACCGCAGTAGAAGCAGAAAGGGGCCCCGAAAGGCCCCTTCTTGAAGTCAGCACACGCTTACTTGGATTCTTGCAGCACACGAATGCGGTCTTCGATGGGCGGGTGGCTGGAGAACAGCGCCATCAGGCCGCTGGGCTTGCTGGAGATGCCCATGTTCTGCACCGTCTGCGGCAGGGCACCGGGCTCCAGGCCGCCCAGGCGGGCCAGGGCGTTGATCATGGGCTGCTTGCGCCCCATGAGTTGCGCCGCGCCGGCGTCGGCACGGTACTCACGCTGACGCGAGAACCAGGCCACGATCACGGCGGCCACCAGGCCCAGGGCGATGTCCATCACGATGGTGGTGACGTAGTAACCGATGCCCACGCCCTCGCGGTCGTTCTTCAGGATGACCTTGTCGACGAAGTAGCCCACCACGCGCGAGATGAAGACTACGAAGGTGTTCATCACACCCTGGATCAGCGTCATGGTCACCATGTCGCCATTGGCCACGTGCGCCACCTCGTGGCCGATGACGGCCTCGACTTCTTCCTTGGTCATGTTCTGCAGCAGACCGGTGGACACCGCCACCAGGGCAGAGTTCTTGAAGGCGCCGGTGGCGAAGGCGTTCGGCTCGCCCTCATAGAGCGCCACGTCGGGCATGCCGATGCCGGCCTTGGTGGCGAAGGTGCGCACCGTGCCCACGATCCAGCGGTGGGTGGGGTCGGTGGAGTCGTTGATGATGACCGCCTTGGTGCTCCACTTGGCCATGGGCTTGCTGATCAGCAGCGAGATGATCGCGCCGCCAAAGCCCATCAACAGCGAGAACGCGAGCAACATGCCCAGGTTCAGGCCATTGGCCGTGAGGAACTTGTTGACCCCCAGCAGGCTTGCGGTGACGCCCAGCACCAGCATCACGGCCAGGTTGGTCAGGACAAACAGAACGATGCGTTTCATGGCAAAGACCGCGACAGACGCGGAACAGTGGATGGAGACAGAGCAGGATATTAGGGCCGGGGTGCGAAATTCAAGTTGCGGTGGCCTGGCAAACCCCCGTCACCGTCAGGGAAGCGAGCCGGTGCCGTTGTCCACCGGACGCTTGGCCGTGGCGGAACGTCGGCGGCGAGGCTTGCGTGCAGGCTTGGCCTGCGCACCGGGCGGCTCGGCGGCGAGGTCTGGGGCGGGCGCCGGCCCGGGCGGTGGCGGTTCCGCCTGCGGGGTGGTTGCTGGCAGGAACTCCACCTGCGGCTTGCGGCGGCCGCCGCGTGAACGAGCCCGGGCGGGCCGGGCCTCCGGCAGTGCTGCTGACGGTGACTCGATTGGCGGGGGCGGCGTCTCGGGCACAGGCGGGACAGGCGGCACAGACTGCACAGAAGCCAAAGCCGGCGCCGAGGGCGCCTCCTGCAAGACCTCGGAGATTGCCAGGCTGTCCAGGGCCTCGAGGGGCAGGAGGGCAGGCTCCACGGACTTGCGCGGGGCGCGTCCGCGCTCACGGTCGCCGCTTCGGCCACCGCTGCGTCCTTCGCTGCGTCCTTCGCGGCGAGACACTGCGCGCCCCTCCCCTCGGCCCTCCCCTCGCCCGTCGCCCCGGCCCTTGCCGCGGCCCTCCGCCCTGGCATCGCTGCCGCCCTGAGGCTTGGCCTTGCGGTGTTCCATGACTTCATAGTCGTCATAGACGGACCGCGTCTCGTCGCCCGTCTTGCCTTGCTGGCCCACACCGATGACCCGGCAGCCCTTCTCCCGCAGGCGGCTGACCAGGGGCGCAAAGTCGGAATCCGAGGAGGCGATCACCACGACATCGGGCCGCTCGGCCAGCGTCAGGTCGATGGCGTCCACGGCCAGCGCGATGTCGGTGGAGTTCTTGCCCGCGGCCAGGTTCACCATCGGGCGGATGGACAGGCGCTTGAAGGTCGCCTGATGCTTGACTGCCGACTCCGCCGTGCAGTAGGCCCGCCGCACGTGGGGGCCACCGAAATGCTTGCCCACCCAGCCCACGGCCTGCTCGATCACGTCCAGCGACACGTTGTCCGCGTCGATCAGCAGCATCACCTTGTCTTGGGTCATTGCAGCTTCCAGTTCAGGGTTTCACCGCCACGCAGAGGCTTGATGATCGCGTCGCCGAAAGGCAGGGTCTCGGGCAGGGCCCAGGGCTCGCGTTTCAGGGTGACCTGGCCGGTGTTGGGTGGCAGGCCGTAGAAGGCCGGCCCGTGCAGGCTGGCAAAACCCTCCAGCCGGTGCAGCGCGCCAGCGGCCTCGAAGGCCTCGGCGTACAGCTCCAGCGCCGCCGGTGCCGTGAAGCACCCTGCGCCGCACACCGACTGCTCCTTCAGCGCCGCGGCATGCGGGGCGCTGTCTGTGCCCAGGAAGAACTTCGGGCTGCCCGAGGTGGCCGCGGCCACCAGGGCCTGGCGATGCACCTCGCGCTTGAGCACCGGCAAACAGTAGTAATGCGGGCGCATGCCACCGATGAACAGGGCGTTGCGGTTGTAAAGCAGGTGGTGCGCAGTGATGGTGGCCGCGGTGCGCTCATCCGCGCTGTGCACGTACTGCGCCGCCTCCTTCGTGGTGATGTGCTCGAACACCACCTTGAGTTCGGGAAAGTCGCGCCGCAGCGGCTGCATCACGCGGTCGATGAAGACTGCCTCGCGGTCGAAGAGGTCGATGTCGGCATCGGTCACCTCGCCGTGCACCAGCAGCAGCAAGCCCTCGCGCTGCATGGCCTCCAGGGTGGCGTAGGTGCGGCGCACATCCGTGACCCCCGCGTCGCTGTTGGTGGTGGCCCCGGCCGGGTAGAGCTTGAGCGCCACCACGCCGGCCTCGCGCGCGCGGCGGATCTCCTCGGGCGGGGTGTTGTCGGTGAGGTACAGCGTCATCAAGGGCTCGAAGCGCAGGCCGGCGGGCACCGCCGCCAGGATGCGCTCCCGGTAAGCCACAGCTTGCGCCGCCGTGGTCACCGGCGGCTTGAGGTTGGGCATGATGATGGCGCGGCCGAACTGGCGCGCCGTGTGCGGCACCACGGCCGCCATGGGAGCACCGTCGCGCACGTGCAGGTGCCAGTCGTCGGGGCGCTTCAGGGTGAGGGTGTCGGTCATGCAGGCATTCTCGCCGCCGCCGGGCTGGGTCCCTCAGGCGTCCTCGATACTTGCGCCGTGATCGCCCTCGGCATTCAGCACCCGCCGTGGCCACCGGCCGCCCGGGCGGCCGAAGTGGCGCCGGGAAGGACGCCTTGAACAACGCCATCACCTTCATCGAAGCCCTGGCCACCCTGGCCTTCGCGCTGTCGGGCCTGCTGGCGGCGGCCCGCAAGCGCCTGGACGCCGTGGGCGTGGTGGTGGTGGCAGGCCTGGCCGCCTTCGGCGGCGGCACGCTGCGCGACATCCTGCTCGACCGCCGACCCTTCTTCTGGGTCACGCATGCCGACTGGTTGTGGGGCCTGCTGGTCTTGTGCATCGCGGCGATGCTGTTCCTGCGGGCGCGGCATTTCGGGGTGACCGAACGCGCCATGCAGTGGCCTGATGCCCTGGGCCTGGGCCTGTTCACCGCCGGCGGCACCGAGATCGCCCTGGCCAATGGCATGCCGGCCTTCGTCGCCGTGCTGATGGGGATGGTGACCGCCGTCTTTGGCGGGGTGCTGCGCGACATCGTGTGCAACGAGATCCCCAGCGCCTTCAGCGACCACCGGCCCTACGCGGTGTGCTCGTTTGCTGGCGGCTGGGTGCTGGTGGGCGCGCAGCAGGCCGGGCTGCAGGGTGAAGCCGCGCTGGCCGCCGCGGCGCTCACCGCCACGGGCCTGCGCGTGCTGGCCTTGGCTACAGGCTGGCAGTTGCCGCCTTGGCGGGCGGACGAGAACCGGCGCTGAACGGACGCGCCACGCCCGTGAACGCGAAGTCCACCTCCGGCGCCAGGCCGGCCACGATGCGCGCAATGCTCTTGCCCGAGCCGCAGGCGTGCGTCCAGCCCAGCGTGCCGTGGCCGGTGTTGAGGAACAGACGGCCCACCTTGGAGCGGCCGATGAGGGGCACGTTACTGGGCGTGGCCGGGCGCAGGCCGGTCCAGAACTGGGCCTGATCGGTGTCCCCTGCGCCAGGGAACAGCTCCTCCACGCGGCGCACGATGGCCTCGCAGCGCACGCGGTTCAGGTCGCGGTCGTAGCCGTTCAACTCCGCCGTGCCGGCGATGCGCAGCCGGTCGCCCAGGCGGGAGAACACCAGCTTGAATTCGTCGTCGGTCAGCGAGACCTGGTGCGCCATGCCAGCGTCCTTCACCGGCATGGTCACCGAGTAGCCCTTGGCGGGGTAGATCGGCAGCTCGATGCCCAGCGGCTTGACCAGCAGCGGGCTGAGCGAGCCCATGGCCACCACGTAGGCATCGGCGCGCAGACGGCGGAAGCGGCCTTCGTGATCGGTGGCTTCCACGTGATCGATCTCGCCGCCAGCCGTGCGCAGCGCGGTCACGGTGTGGCTCATCAAGAACTGCACGCCGTCCTGCTCGCAACGCTGCACCAGTTCGCGGGCGAAGCGGTTGGCGTCGCCCGACTCGTCCTCGGAGGTGTAGGTGGCGCCGGCGAGCTTGGGGCGGATGTGGGCCAGCGCGGGCTCGATCTTGACGGCCTCGTCAGCCGAGATCACGCGCCGGTCACAGCCCAGTTCGCGCATCTGCGCGGCCGGCGCCTCGGCGGCGTCGAACTCCTGCTGGCTCGTGTAGAAGTGAAGGATGCCCTGGGTGCGCTCGTCATACGCGATGTCGCGGTCGCGTCGCAGTTGCTGCAGGGTGTCGCGGCTGTAGGTGCCCAGGCGCACGATCTGCTCGATGTTGTGGCGCGTGCGCGCTGGCGTGCATTCGCGCAGGAACTGCAGGCCCCAGCGCCACTGGCGGGCATCGGCCCGCAGACGGAACAGCAGCGGCGCATCTTCCTTGCCCAGCCACTTCAGCACCTTCAGCGGCGCGCCCGGGTTGGCCCAGGGCTCGGCATGGCTGACGGAGATCTGCCCGCCGTTGGCGAAGCTGGTCTCGGCGGCGGCGCTGGCCTGGCGGTCCACCACCGTGACCTCGTAACCCTGCTGGCGCAGGAAATAGGCAGAGGTGACGCCGAGCAGGCCGGCACCGAGGACGATGACTTTCATGGAAAGACTCCGGTTGCGTGGACAACGGGCCGGTGCGGGCGCAGGCTCACTGCGGCTCGAGCTGGATGGACTTGGCGATGGTGCGCAGCCGGACCGTCTGGCGCTCGTACTCTTTCTGCGCATCGGCCACGGACAGCATCGGCGGCACCCGCCCGCCCAGGTCGGCCAGCTTCTTGCGGGCTTCGGGGTCGTTCATGGCAGCGGCCAGGTTCTTGTTCAGGGCCGCGACGATGGGCTCGGGCGTGTCCTTGCGCACGAAGTAGCCGGTCCAGGCGTCGAAGGCGAAGTCCTTGAAAGCCTTGTGCTCGGTGATGCTCGGGTACTTCTCCAGGAACTTCGCCTCGGGCTTGCCCGGCTGGGCCATGGTGGCGAGGACCTTGAACAAGCCCTGATCGACGAAGCCGGGCAGGCGTGAATCCACCACGAAGAAGGCCACGTCCACCAGGTTGCCGCCCAGGTCTTGCAGCGCGGGGGCCAGGCCCTTGTAGGGCACGTGGGTCATCTTGACGCCAATGGTGTCAGCAAAGTGCTCGCCCACGAAGTGATAAAGCGAGCCGATGCCCACGCTGGCGTAGGTCAG
The DNA here is from genome assembly GCA_044372085.1 of Rubrivivax sp. Classification (GTDB taxonomy): domain Bacteria; phylum Pseudomonadota; class Gammaproteobacteria; order Burkholderiales; family Burkholderiaceae_C; genus Rubrivivax. The sequence continues at coordinate 4,738 of JBILSM010000082.1, read as the reverse complement.
CGGCTTGCCTTCGGCCGAGGCTTTCTTGGCCAGGGCGACGAGCTCATCGATGTTGTTCGCCGACAGGCCCTTGCGGGCCAGCACGGCCATCGGGAAGCTGCCGATGACCTGCACCATGCGCCAGTCCTCGGACTTGTACTTCACCGTCTGCATCGCCAGCGGCGCGAGGATCAGTTCATTGGGCGAACCTTGGTAGACGATCTGCCCGTCAGCAGGCGCGTTCAGCACCTTCTGCGCGGCAATCGAGCCCGAGGCGCCCCCCAGGTTGTCCACGATGGCCATCTGTCCGGAGGCCTTGGCGAAGGGCTTTTCCACCATGCGGGCGATCACGTCGGACAGGCCGCCCGCCGGATACGGCACCAGCAGCGTCACGGGCTTGACCGACTGGGCGGCGGCCCCGCCGGCCAGCAAGGCGCCGGCGGCCCAGGCGATGGCGCGGGTCATGAGGGCCCGACGGCCCGACTTCAGAGAGGATTGGATGGTCATGTGATGTCTCCGGGTGTGGGGCGCCATCGGGCAGATCGGACACCCTCGCTGAGGTCTCGTGGCCTGGGGGCGGCAGGCCTCTGCCGGGCCTCGCCACCGTCTTGCCTGTCGCTGGATCGACGGGCTTGACGGACGGGATGCTAGGCAGGGGCACCCAGCAAGTCCAATGCATCTTTCTTTGCAAAATCATGCTTTCAAGGCATCGTTCAGGAGGCCCTCGCATGACCCTGGTTCAGCTGCGCCACCTGCTTTCCCTGGCCGAGACCGGCTCCTTCAGCCGTTCGGCGGAAGCCCTGTTCATCACCCAGCCGGCGCTCAGCCGCAGCATCCGCGGCCTGGAGGCGGAGCTGGGCCAGCCCCTGCTGGACCGCATCGGCTGGCGCAGCGAGCTCACCGCCTTCGGGCGCGAGGTGTTGGTGCGCGCCCAGCGCCTCGTGGCCGAGGCCGATGAACTGCGCGCCGTGGCCCAGCGCCTGCGCACGGGCGCCACCGGCCACCTGAAACTGGGCCTGGGCTCCGGCCCTGCGGCCATCCTGGCCGCGCCCTTGATGCGCCACATGGCGCTGAACTTCCCCGCCGTGCACCTGGAGCTCACCGTGGGCGCTTCTGCGGTGCTGGAAGAGGGGTTGCGGCAGCGCCGGCTGGATGCGCTGCTGGTGGACGCACGGTCGGTCATTCCCTCCACCGACCTGCAGGTGGAGCCCCTGGGCGAGTTGCGCGGCGCCTTCATGTGCCGGCCCGGCCACCCGCTGACGCAGCGCAAGGGCCCGCTGAGGTTCAAGGACCTGCTGCCCTACCCCATCGCCTCCATCCCGCTGAGCGACGAAGTGGCCCGCGTGCTGGTGGAGCGCTACGGCCCGCAGGCCCACCCGGGCCAGTGCGTCACCCTGCGCTGCGAGGAAATCCCCACCCTGGTGGACGTGGTGCGCGAAACCGATGCCGTGCTGCTGTCCATACGCGCCGCCGCGCCCGGGCTGCAGGAGCTGGCCTTGACGCCGTCCATGAACGCCACAGCGCGCTTCGGTCTGGCCACCCTCACCGGGCGGTCAGCGGTGCCGCTGATGCCTGAGGTGCGCGCCCTGGTCGACCAACTGCTGCACGACTGAAACCGACCGGGTTCAGGCGCCGCCCGCCTGCAGGAAAGACCACAAGGCCTGGGCCAGCGGCTTGCGGTGCCGGGCGGTCTCGGAGCGTTCACGGTACAGGCGGATTTCCATGGTCACCTCGTACACCCCCGGCGGGGCGGCGGGCACCAGCCGGCCGCTGCTCAGCTCGTTGCGCACGGCGCTTGCCGGCAGGAAGGCCAGCCCATGACCTTCCACCGCCATGGCCTTCAGGCTCTCGGCCATGTCGGCCTCGTGCACCGTGGCCAGGCCGCAGGCGCCGCCCGCCTGCCGCAGGATCAACTCCACCATGCGCGCCAAGTAGGCCCCTTCGGCAAACGCCAGCAGCGGGGTGCTCTGCCCAGGCGGCACCGGCAGGCGGAACATGGGGCCGCCGGCGGCATCGGCGCAGGCGTAGGGCGCCAGCGTTTCGTGCCCAAGGCTCAGCATCTCGTAGCGCTGCGGGTTGAGCTGCAGCGGCTGGCTGGCGTGGTGCAGCACGATCAACAGATCGCAGGCGCCCTCGGTCAGCCGCATCGCGGCGTCGTGCACGTTCAATGCGATGAGCCGTGTCTTCAGCGCCCCAAAGCGCGGACGCAGGTCCATCAGCCAATGGGGAAAGAACGTGAAGGCCAGCGTGTGCGGCACCGCGAAGTCGATGACGTCCTGCCCGCTGGCCTGGTGGCTGAGCGCGCTGTTGCGCGCGCCCTGCACAGCCGCCAGGATCTCCAGGGCCTGTGCATGCAGGGCCTCGCCCGCAGGCGTCAGACGGGTGGGGTAGGAAGAGCGGTCCACCAGGTCCGTGCCCGCCCAGGTCTCCAGCGATTGGATGCGCCGGGAGAACGCCGACTGCGTGACGTGCCGCAACTGCGCCGAGCGCGAGAAGCTGCGCGTCTCGGCCAGGCTCACGAAATCTTCAAGCCAGCGGGTTTCCATGAATGGCGAAGGAGTGGAGCGCAGCCAGGGGCGGCGGGTCGGCCAGATTCAAACATCCCTTGGCGTCCAGCGGGGGCATGGGGGCAGCGCACCGGCAACTACTGGGAAAGGGTATGCGCCCACCTGGACAACGCCGACATCACCGCCTGGGCCGTCAACGCGCACTTCACAAGCATGTGCCCGGACGCAGGATTTCATCAGGCTGGCTGCGCGTGAAGGCGTACCCCCAACGCCCGAGCAACCTTGAGCACCGTGGCGAAGCTCGGATTGCCGCCTTCGCTCAGCGCACGATAAAGGCTCTCTCTGCTCAAGCCTGCCTCCTTGGCAACCTGGCTCATCCCTTTGGCGCGGGCGATGTCCCCGAGCGCTCGTGCGATACCGGATACGTCATCAGGCGCCTCCTCAAGCCACGCATCCAGATACGCGGCCATCTCTTCCGGCGTGCGCAGGTGCTCGGCTATGTCGTACGCTGAGGTCTTGGGCTTGACGGTCTTCTTGCGGCTGGTGGTGGCCATGAAACTACTCTCCGTACGATTGGGCAAGGCGGATGGCGCGGGCGATGTCCTTGGCCTGTGTGGACTTGTCGCCACCGACGAGCAACAAGAGGAAGCGCTCGCCACGCCGCGTGTAGTACACGCGGTAGCCAGGACCGAAGTCGATCTTGAGTTCACAGACGCCGTGAGTGAGATTTCGGTACGAGCCGGGATTACCGTGGATGAGGCGGTCAACGCGCATCAGGATTCGAGCACGACCAGCAAGATCCTTGAGGCTGTCAATCCAATCGCGGTACTCGTCAGTCTTCTCGACAAACATGACGGAATTGTAGCCCATGGGCTACGGAACGCGCGCGTTTGGCAAAGCCGAGATGGTGCTGCGCTTGGCGCCCGGTGGGCACGCTCGATTTGAAATGATGGGAGGTCCTGATCAGGGTCGGCTGCAAAAAGTTCGATCGCAGTTCCGGACGAGTGCGCCCAGATGCGCGCCACCTGGCCACGGGTTGTAGCCGCTCAGACGTCCCCCAACGTCACCCCGCCTCAGCCACCCCACCGGTAGACGATACCCCTTCCCCCCCGCTCTGCTGCAGCCGCCACATCCGCGCGTAGCGCCCGTCCAGCGCCAGCAGGTCGGCATGCGGACCGCGTTCCACCACGCGGCCGGCGTCCAGCACCACGATCTCGTGCGCGTCCACCACCGTGCTCAGGCGGTGGGCGATGACCAGGGCCGTCTTGCCCTGGGCGGCGGTCTTGAGCTCGGCCTGGATGGCGCGCTCGTTGGCCGAGTCCAGCGCCGAGGTGGCCTCGTCGAAGATGACGACGGGCGGGTTCTTCAGCAGCGTGCGGGCGATGGCCACGCGCTGCTTTTCGCCGCCCGAGAGCTTCAGACCTCGCTCCCCCACCATGGTGCCGTAGCCCTGGGGCGTGGAGGCGATGAAGTCGTGGATGTGCGCGGCCCGGGCCGCGGCCTCCACCTGCTCACGCGTGGCGCCCGGGCGGCCGTAGGCGATGTTGTATTCCACCGCGTCGTTGAACAGCACCGTGTCCTGCGGCACGATGCCGATGGCCGCGCGCAGGCTGGCCTGCGTGACCTGGCGGATATCCTGCCCGTCGATGGTGATGCGCCCGCCCGTCACGTCGTAGAAGCGGAACATCAGCCGCGCCAAGGTGGACTTGCCCGCGCCCGAGGCGCCCACCACCGCCACCGTCTTGCCTGCGGGAATGTCGAAGCTCACGCCGTGCAGGATGGGCCTGGCCGGGTCGTAGGCGAAGTCCACGTTCTCGAAGCGCACCGTGCCCTCGCGCACGGCCAGCGCCGGCGCCTGCGGCACGTCGTCCACCTCACGGTGGCGCGACAGCAGGCCGAACATCTTGTCCAGGTCGGTCAGCGCCTGCTTGATCTCGCGGTACATCACGCCCAGGAAGTTCAGCGGGATGTAGAGCTGGATCATGAAGGCGTTGATCATCACCAGGTCGCCCAGCGTCATGCGCCCGTCCACCACACCTTGCGTGGCGCGCCACAACATGGCCACCAGGGCGGTAGCGATGATGATCTGCTGGCCGGTGTTGAGCACGCTCAGCGTGGTCTGGCTCTTCAGCGCCGCCCGGCGCAGCTGCTCCAGGCTCTCGTCATAGCGTTTGGCCTCGAAAGCCTCGTTGCCGAAGTACTTCACCGTTTCGTAGTTCAGCAGCGAGTCGATGGCCTTGGTGTGGGCCGTG
>JBILSM010000001.1:0-137118 GCA_044372085.1 Rubrivivax sp. | reverse complement strand
TGGCTGCTGTGGTCTATGGCGCTGGCGCTTCCTTTGGCGCCCAGAGTCTTCGAGCTGATGAGGGCAGGCTTGGTCGGGTCCCGCACATCGAACAGTGCCACCTTCGGGCCGAGGGCGGCGCCAGTTGCATCCGCGTCGCGACCTACACCAAGCAGCAGGCCTTGGGGCAGCGGCAACAGCACGTCGGAGAACCCGGGCAGTTCTAGTTCGCCTGCGATCTTCGGGTCAGTTGGGTCCTTGAGGTCGAGGACGTACAACGGGTCGGTGCGGCGGAAGGTGACCACGTAGCCCGTGTCACCTGTGAAGCGCACGCCGTAGATCTGCTCACCTGGCTTGCCCAGGGGTGCGGGGCGTTGCGGGTTGGGCAGGACGCCCACGGGCTTGAGCGTGGCTTCCGAGGCACTCTCGCGCAGAATGGTGAGCGTAGCAGGCGAAGGCGTGGCAGCCGGCTTGGCGTCTGTACCCGTGCTAGTGGTGCCCACAGCATCCAGCCCCAGCACCCAGCCGTCTGTGCCGGTGTAGCTGATCACCCGCAGGTCGCCCGCGAACTCGCTCATGCGCAGCGAAGTGCGCTCCGGCTCCCACCCCAGATGCCCCTTGACCTCGCCCGATGCCCTGTAGTTGAGGTTCAGGCCGTCGAAGGCGAACTTGTGCAGGTCGGTAGTGAACTCGTTAGGAAAGACCGTGCGGCCGTCGGTGCCCGTCATGGGCTGAGGTGAGCGCGTGGTGGCCAGGTACAGGTGCTGGGGGGACATGTACAGGCCTTCGGTGCCGCCGAAGAAGCAGCGCGAGCGGGTGCTCAGCGTAGGCGATGCCAGGTCGATGGCCACCAGCGTGGTCACGGTCAGTGCCAGGGAAGTGGCCTTGGGCTGCACCATGCAGTCGTTCTCGCTCACCAGGGGCTGGCGGGCGCCACCATCGATGCGCACGCCCGGCAGGATGTCGCCGGCCTTCAGGGCGGCCAGCGCGGCCTCGCGCTCCTGGGCCGTGGCGTTGGCGGGCAGGGCGTCATAGGCCAGGCGGGGGCTCCAGGTGGTGACGAGATGCACCACGTCGCCCACGCGGCGGCTGGCCACGAGCTGGCCGTCCACGGCCAGGCGCCGTGCCGTGGTCAGGGAGCCGCTACTCGAGATGTCCGCCACCTGCAGGTGCAGCACCGGTTCGGTGTTGGAGATCACGGGCATGGCACACAGCAGTCCGGGCGGGCAGGGGGCACCTCCCCAGGAGGGCGTGGCCGCCAGCGCCACCAGGCGGGTGGCCTTGTCGGACAACAGCAGGCCCTTGGGGCTGGCTGTTTCGCCGCCCACGTCCAGGGGCAGCGTGGCCAAGGGCTCCACCCCGCCCTCCGCACCGGCCCGGGCCACGCGCACCTGGGGGCGCGGCCTGTCCTGGGCGTCGCGCAGGGTGTAGCTGTCCAACGCGAACAGCAGGCGGCCGTCGGTCTTGAGCAAGTCGGCTTCGTCGACTCCGGCTTCTTGCACGTTGGTGCCGGAGAAGACCGGTGCTGTTCCAGCCGAGGCCTGTGCCGACGCCCCTGTCAGGGCAGTGAGGCCCGTGGAGGTCGTGGCGGCAAGACGGTCGAAGCTGACGTTGGGGTGTGCCGCCAGGGCCGAATGTCGGCCTCGCAGCACCTCCCGCACCTTGGGCACCAGCCCCCCTTCCGTCACCGGCTGGAGCGCCGCCAGCGGGCGCACAGTGGGCGTGACAGGCGATGCGCCGCCGCCGCCTCCGCAAGCGCTCAGGGCGATCACTGCGCCAGCGAGGCCTCCAACGATGCCCATCGAGACCGCCAGCCTCTGCCGGGACGACCGGGCAGCGCTGCGGCCGGGTACGGGCGTGGGGTCAGTCGGCCCCCAGGTGGGCGGGTTGGGTGTTGGGCAGGTCCTGCGGATGGTGATTCCTCCTTACGGCGTCGAAAGTGCCACCGATCCGACCGCCCTTCCCTGGACCCGCGTTTGCGGGTTCTTGCAGCTGGATCGGTGACGTGGGATAATTTCCCACAAAATGTGAAGTCCTGTCAAGTACCTTTCGGCCAGCCCTCGTGAGCACCCGTCACCAGATCGTTTTGCGTACCGTGCTTCGGGCCTTGCGCCCCCTGCTGCTCCTGCTGCTGCGGCATGGGGTCACCTACACAGCTTTTGCCGCGGCGCTCAAGCCAGCGTTCCTGGAGGCGGCGCGCCAAGAGTTGCAGGCCCAGGCCATGCCCGTTACCGACAGCGCCCTGACCCTGCTGAGCGGTGTCCACAGACGCGACGTGCGAGCGCTCACTCGGGGCGAAGCCCATGTTTCATCAGAAGATGACCTGAACATGCCGGTCTCTCTAGCAGGCGAGGTGGTGGGCCGGTGGATGTCGGACCCCGCCTGGCATGACGCTCAAGGCCGACCCCGAGAACTCTCCCGAGCGTCGTTCGATGAACTGGTGAGCGCTGTCAGCCAGGACGTGCGCCCGAGAGCCCTTCGGGAAGAACTGGTGAGGCTGGGCGTGGTGACTTGCGCCGAGGACGGCTGCGCCGCCTTGTGTGCCAAGGGCTTCGCGCCGCGTCAGGGCTTCGCCGAGATGGCGGCGTTGCTGGCCGCCAATCTGGCCGACCACGCCGACGCCGCCACCGCCAACCTGCAGGATGGCGCGAACTTCCTGGAGCAGGCCCTGTACGTGGACCGGCTCAAGCCCGCATCGGCCGCACACCTGCACCAGGCGGCCACGGCCGCATGGCAGCAGATGCTGCCCGGCCTGCTGCGCGAAGCCCAGCAGCGCTTCGAGTCGGATCAGGCGGGTTCAGCGCCGGGGCCAGATGCCGCCACCGCACCCGACACCATGCCCCGGCGCCGCGTGCGCCTGGGCGTGTATTTCTACGACACCGAGGACGATCCGTCATGAACGACCAACCTTCCATCTGCCCGTCAGTCCGGGCTCGTCCGCGCTGGATGGCGATCACTGCGGCGGCCTGGCTGTGCCTCCAGGCACTGCTGCTGGCCGCATGCGGCCCAGGCGTTGGCGGCACGGGCACGGGGCTCACCTCTGCGGCTGACGGCCTGCAGGTTTTTGGGGCTCAGGCCGTTGCTGCCTGTGCACCCGGCAACGCGGCATCGCCCGCCTGCCCTGCCGCCTCGGGGCTGGGTTCGACGGGTGGCAATCCGACGGCAGAGGTTTGGCTTGACACCGTCCCGGGTGCGCGTTGGCGCCTGGACGTGCTGGGGGACACCGTCACGCTGGAGCGGCGCTGCACGCAGGAACGTTTCAAAGGCCAGTGGGGAAGCAGCCCGGCTTTGGGCGCTCGCTACTTTGGTGTCTTTGGCGCCGAGGCGGTGCCGGGGATTCCCGCCTCGCTGAGCGTACGCGCTGGCGAAAGCGGCAGCCTCGTGCTGGAACTGAGAGGACTGGACGACCGCCTGTTGCTGTCCTCGGTCACGGTGCAGCGGCAGGACGGCGCCATGCCAGCGCCGACCTGCCCTTGAGTTGAGTGTCGTGACTTCTGCGCGGCGGCTGAAAGGTTCTCACCCCTACAGGGAGGCGGCGGGCAGATCCGTCACAGCACGAAAATCTTCCCCGGATTCATGATGTTCTGCGGGTCCAGCGCGCGCTTGATCTGGCGCATCAGGTCCACGGCGCCAACGCCGGCCTCGTCCACGAGGAAGCCCATCTTGTGCAGGCCGATGCCGTGCTCGCCGGTGCAGGTGCCTTCCAGGGCGATGGCGCGCTGCACCATCTGCAGGCTCAGGCGCTCGGCCGTGGCGCGTTGGCCGAGGTCACCGTCCTTGACCAGGTACGCGAGGTGGAAGTTGCCGTCGCCCACGTGGCCGACGATGTAGTGCGGCAGGCCGGACTCGGCCGCCTCCTGCACCGAGATGTCGATGATCTCGGCCAGGCGCGAAATCGGCACGCAGGTGTCGGTGGTGACACTGCGGCAGCCGGGGTTGCTGCTCATCCCGGCGAAGTAGGCCTTGTGGCGCGCGGTCCACAGCCGCGTGCGCTCCTCGGGTGTGCTGGCCCACTCGAAGCCCTCGCCGCCCTGCTCGCCGGCGATGTCCTGCACGGTCTCGGCCTGCTCCTTCACGCCCGCGTCGGTGCCGTGGAACTCCATCAGCAGCAGCGGTGACTCGCGCATGCTCAGGCCGCTCTGGGCGTTGACGGCCCGCACCGCGTTGGCGTCCAGCAGCTCGCAGCGCGCGATCGGCACGCCCATCTGGATGACCTGGATGGTCGTGGCCACGGCGGCCTGCACGCTGGGGAAGTGGCAGATGGCGGCGCTCACCGCCTCGGGCAGCGGGTAGAGCTTGAGCGTCACTTCGGTGATGACGCCCAGCGTGCCCTCGCTGCCCACCATCAGGCGCGTGAGGTCGTAGCCGGCGCTGGACTTCTTGGCGCGCGTGCCAGTGCGGATGACCTCGCCGCTGGCCGTCACCACCGTCAGGCCCAGCACGTTCTCGCGCATGGTGCCGTAGCGCACGGCGTTGGTGCCGCTGGCGCGCGTGGCGGCCATGCCGCCCAGGCTGGCATTCGCCCCCGGGTCGATGGGAAAGAACAGGCCGGTGTCGCGGATCTCGCGGTTGAGTTGCTCGCGCGTGACGCCAGCTTGCACCGTGACCGTCAGGTCCTCGGGGTTCACGCGCACGATCTGCGTCATGCGGCTGACATCCACGCTCACGCCGCCCTGCACTGCCAGCAGGTGGCCCTCCAGCGACGAACCGGTGCCGAACGGGATCACCGGCACAGCGTGCTGGTCGGCCAGCTTCACCACCGCCACCACGTCGTCGGTGCTCTCGCAGAACACCACCACCTCGGGAGGCGTCACCGGGAACGGCGACTCGTCACGCCCGTGCTGCTCACGCACCGCCGGGGCGGTGGAACAACGCTCGCCGAAGTGGGCGCGCAGCGCGGCCAGCATCGGGGCGGGTACGGGCCGGGGCTCGACGCGGGGGGCGAAGTCGTGGGGGGCGTTCATGGGCGGGTCTCCTGTGGGCCGACTGTGTAGACCCGAATCTTCGCCTATCCAGCGCGGCAGGGAGGAAGGAATGACCCTGCCCCGCTCGGTGACCGGTGGCCCGCATCCGGCCTGCAACCCGCCGGCATCCGCTGATAGCATCGCCCGCACCATGAGCAACCGCCTTACCCAGATCGCCACCCGCACCGGAGACGACGGCACCACCGGCCTCGGCGACGGCACCCGCGTGCTCAAAGACCACCTTCGCGTGCAGGCCATGGGCGACGTGGACGAACTCAACTCCTCCATCGGCGTGCTGCTGGCCGAGCCCTTGCCCGGCGACGTGCGCGAACTGCTGGTGACCGTGCAGCACGAACTGTTCAACCTGGGCGGCGAGCTGTCCATCCCCGGCTACACCCTGCTCAAGCCGGAAGCCGTGGCGGGCCTGGACCAGGCCCTGGCGCGTCACAACGAAGCCCTGCCCCGGCTGAAGGAGTTCATCCTGCCCGCCGGCACGCGCAGCGCCGCCCTGGCGCATGTCAGCCGCACCATCGCCCGCCGCGCGGAGCGGGCCGTGGTGCACCTGGGCCTGGCCGAGCCCATCAACGAGGCGCCGCGCCAGTACCTCAACCGCCTGTCGGACCTGATGTTCGTGCTGGCACGGGTGCTCAACCGCGCCAACCTGGATGGCCTGGGGGGCGACGACGTGTACTGGAAGAGCGAGCGGCTGGCGCGCGAAGGCGGCTGAATCGCCCGGGCCTGAACCCGGCCGAGGCCAGGAGGGCAGCCCTTGCGGGCGCCCTCCCGCGCACCTGTCAGCCCCGCCGCCGCGCCTGTACCGCGTCGCTCAGCGTCTGCAGCACGCCCAAAGAATCGTCCCAGCCGATGCAGGCGTCGGTGATGCTCTGGCCGTAACGCAGCAGGGCTGGGTCGTCCTTGCCCGGGGTGAACTTCTGCGCCCCGTCGCTCAGGTGGCTCTCCACCATCACGCCGAAGACTTGCCGACTGCCCCCGCTGACCTGAGCGGCCACGTCGCCTGCCACCTCGATCTGGCGCTGGTGCTGCTTGCTGGAGTTGGCGTGGCTGCAGTCGATCATCATGCGCGGCTCCAGCTTGGCACCGTCCAGCTCCTTGCAGGCCGTGGCCACGCTGGTGGCGTCGTAGTTGGGGGCCTTGCCGCCGCGCAGGATGACGTGGCAGTCCTTGTTGCCCTTGGTCTCGACGATGGCCACCTGCCCGTTCTTGTGCACCGACAGGAAGTGGTGCGGCCGTGCCGCGGCCTGGATGGCGTCGGTGGCGATCTTGATGTTGCCGTCGGTACCGTTCTTGAAGCCGATGGGCGCACTCAAGCCCGAGGCCAGCTCGCGGTGCACCTGGCTCTCGGTGGTGCGCGCGCCAATGGCGCCCCAGCTCACCAGGTCGGCGATGTACTGCGGGCTGATGACGTCGAGGAACTCGCTGGCCGCGGGCACGCCGCTGCGGTTGATCTCCAGCAGCAACTGCCGCGCGATGCGCAGGCCCTCGTGAATGCGGTAGCTCTCGTCCAGGTAGGGGTCGTTGATCAGGCCCTTCCAGCCCACGGTGGTGCGCGGCTTCTCGAAGTACACGCGCATCACCACTTCCAGGGTGTCTGCGTACTTCGCGCGTTCGGCCTTGAGGCGGCGCGCATATTCGAGCGCGGCGACCGGGTCGTGGATCGAGCAGGGCCCGATGATCACGAGCAGGCGGTCGTCCTCGCCATGCAGGATGCGACGCACGGCCTGGCGCGTGTCGCCCACGAGCTTCTCCACTGCGGTGCCCGCAATGGGGAAGAACTTGATGAGGTGTTCCGGCGGCGGCAAGGGCGTCACGTCCTTGATGCGCTGGTCATCGGTCTGGCTGGTCTTTTCGCTGTGCGCATACCAACCCTCGCTGGTGGCGGTGTTGCGGTTCGGCATCTGGGGCTCCTGGTGATGACTGGGGTTGGGGATGGAGTCGCGGGGTTGCGGTGGTGCGTTGTTGCGTTGTCGGGCGACAGGCGAAAAAAAACCGCCGGGGGTTCCGGCGGTTTTTTTGGGTCTGGCGCGCTGTTTCTGCTTATGCGCTGGCCTCTCCAACCGCCGGGCGGTGCGAGATCCAAAAGTACGCAAAGTAAAACGAGGCGGGCAAACGCATGGGGTGAATGTAGCATGGGCTTTCCTGGGGCCTTTCCGGGGCCTTTCCGGTGCTTGTCCGGGGCCTCCCTGGGGCGCCGTCGGCGCGGCGCGGGCTATCCTGCGCACCGATGACCCCGTTGCCGCGGCATACAGCCCTTCCGGATCTCCCACTTGATGATGTGTCGCCCGATCTCCCACCCCCCTCGCGCATGGGACGGCGAAGCCTGTGCCTGCGCCTGTGCCTGTGGAGCGCGGGGGTGGCGGCCTTCAGACCCTCCCCCCCTGCGCTGGCCCGTGCCGCTGCTGACGTGTCCCTCGCTCCGTCCCGCCTGCTGGACCCTGCACGCCTGGCCCTGATCGACCAGGCGTTGGCTGCCGCAGTACGTGCGGGGCAACTGCCTGGGGCCGTGGTGCGCGTGGAGCGCCTGGGCCCGGGCCGTGGCGCCGACTCGTCGCTTGAGGCCTACGAGCGCGCGGTTGGCCTCAAGGCACTGGAGCCCGCGCCTGAAGCCCTGGACGCGGCCACCGTCTACGACTGCGCCTCGCTCACCAAGGGGGTGGTCACCGCGGCCGTGATGGCCCGCCTGATGCAGGATGGCGCGGTGCGGCCCGACACCGCTGTGCGCGCCCTGCTGCCCCGCTTTGAGAGCGACCGTGGCGGTGCGCCCATCACGGTGGGCCAGCTGCTCACCCACACCTCGGGCTTGCCTGCCGGGTTGCCGCTGCAGCCCGCCTGGAGTGGCCAGCAGTCCGCCCAGGCGCTCGCGGCCACGCGCAAGCCCACGCACCCGCCGGGCACGTTCTTTCGCTATTCCGACGTGAACTTCCTCCTGCTGGGACAGATCGCGCAGCGCGTCACCGGCCAGGGGCTGGACGCGCTGGCTCACGCCTGGTTCTTCCACCCGCTGGGCATGCGCGACAGCGGCTTTCGGCCGCTGGCCGACCCGCAGGCCTGGGCCCGGGTGCCGCTTGAGCGCATCGCCCCCACGGAGTGGGACGGCGAGATCGGTGCCGCATCGCCTCCGCCCGGGACGCCCATGCTGCGCGGCCAGGTGCACGACCCCACCGCGCGCCGCATGGGCGGGGTGGCGGGCCACGCGGGGCTGTTCAGCACGGCCGCCGACCTGGCGCGCTTTGCCCGCATGGTGCTGCAGGGCGGCGAACTGGAGGGCGTGCGGGTGCTCACGCCCGAGGCGGTGGCTCGGATGACGGCCGTGGCCACCCCGCCGGGCCTGCCCGAGCAGCGCAGCCTGGGCTGGGACATCGATTCGCCGTTCTCGCGTGCGCGTGGCAAGGGCTACCCACGCGGCAGCTTCGGCCACACCGGCTTCACCGGTTGCTCACTCTGGATCGACCCCTTCTCGCGCACCTTCCACGTGCTGCTGTCCAACCGGGTGCATCCCCGCACGCGCGAGAGCATCGTGGCGCTGTACGAGGACGTGGGCACCCGGGCGGCGGACGCCGTGATGGGCTTCGACTTCGAGCGCCTGCGCGGGCCGGTGCCTCCGCGCTGAGGCGCAAGTTCTCAGCCCTCAGCCGCCAGGGCTGAACGCTGAGGACTCAGGGCTCAGGCGGTGCCGCCCACCGTCAGCCGCTCGATGCGCAGCGTGGGCTGGCCCACGCCCACGGGCACGCTCTGGCCTTCCTTGCCGCACACGCCCACGCCCGTGTCCAGCGCCATGTCGTTGCCGATCATGCTGATGCGCTTGAGCGATTCCGGCCCGTTGCCCACCAGGGTGGCGCCCTTGACGGGGTAGAGGATGCGGCCGTTTTCCACCCAGTACGCTTCGCTGGCCGAGAACACGAACTTGCCGTTGGTGATGTCGACCTGCCCGCCGCCGAAGTTGGTGGCGTACAGGCCGCGCTTGACGCTGGCCAGGATCTCCTCCTGGCTCTTGTCGCCGCCCAGCATGTAGGTGTTGGTCATGCGCGGCATGGGCACGTGGGCGTAGCTCTCGCGCCGGCCGTTGCCGGTGGGCTTCACGCCCATCAGGCGGGCGTTCATGCGGTCCTGGATATAGCCCTTGAGGATGCCGTCCTCGATCAGCACGTTCTTCTGCGAGGCATAGCCCTCGTCGTCGACATTGAGCGAGCCGCGCCGGTCGGCGAGCGTCCCGTCGTCGAGCACGGTCACGCCCTTGGATGCCACGCGCTGGCCGATGCGCCCGGCAAACACGCTGGAGCCCTTGCGGTTGAAATCGCCCTCCAGGCCGTGGCCCACGGCCTCGTGCAGCAGCACACCCGGCCAGCCTGGGCCGAGCACCACCGTGAGCTCACCTGCCGGCGCCGGGCGGCTGTCCAGGTTGGTCAGCGCGCCGTGCACGGCCTGGTCCACGTAGCCGCGGATCACCTCGTCGGTGAAGTGCTCCAGGCCGAAGCGTCCGCCGCCGCCGCCGCTGCCCATCTCGCGCCGCACCTCACCGGCCACGGTCTGCTCGGCGATCACCGTCACGCTCAGGCGCACCAGGGGCCGCACGTCGGCCGCGCGCGTGCCGTCGGCGCGCGCCACCAGCACCACATCGTGCTCGGCGGCCAGGCCGGCCATCACCTGCACGATGCGCGGGTCCTTGGCGCGGGCCATCTTCTCAACCCGCTCCAGCAAGGCCACCTTGGCGGTGCTGTCCAGCGTGGCGATGGGGTCGGCGGGGGCGTACAGCAGGCGGCTGCCGGCCACTTTCGTGGCCTTGCCCACCTTGATGCGGCGCACCTGCCCCGCCGCGGCAATGGTGCGCACCGTGCGTGCAGCGTCCAGCAGCGAGGCCTCGGACAGGTCGTCAGAGTAGGCGAAGGCCGTCTTCTCGCCTGCCACGGCGCGCACGCCGACGCCCTGGTCGATGCTGAAGCTGCCGCTCTTGACGATGCCTTCCTCCAGGCTCCAGCCTTCGTGCCGGGTGGTCTGGAAGTACAGGTCAGCGTCGTCGATGCGGTGCTGCGAGATCAGGCCCAGCGCCTGCTGCAGCGTGGCCTCGCTCAGGCCGAAGGGCTCGAGCATCAGCGCCTGTGCCGTGGCCAAGCGTTCGATGGTGGGTTCGCGGGAGATCATGGCGGGGGCTTTCGGTGGTCGCGCTGGGCGGATCGGGTGCCGCAATTTCGGGCTGTAGAACCGCCCAACTGGCGCTCAGATTCTAGGAGCGGGGACCGGCCGGCCGCTGCGCGAGCGCTCTTGGCCGCGCACAAGGCCGAAACGGCGGATGTTTCAACCTCGATCCGGGTTTCAGCCTGTTCTTCCCCGCAGCGCCAGGATCGCCTTGGCAGTGGCTTCGCCGGACAGGCGCGCGCCCCGCAGGTCGCGCTGGCTCAGAACTTGCGCGCCACACTGACCACGAGCCGGTTCTTGTCAGTCGCGCGCAGCTTGTCGCCGTCGGGCACCAGGTAAAGCTCGCGCACTCGGGTGTTCACGCCCACCCACTCGGCGCCAAAGTCGAAACCCCAGCGCCGATGTGAGATGCCGACCGAGTAGTTGGTGGCATCGGCCTCACGGAAGTTCTTCACCTTCTGCACACCGACAGACAGGTTCAGCGTGGTGTGCGGGTCCAGGTCGATGCTGTAACTCAGGTCGGCCAGCAGCGTGCCGCGGGAGTTGTGATCGCCACGCGCGTAGCACCCCAGACCGGCGGCCGGATCGGTGCTGACCTGCAGAATCTGCCCGCACACGCCGCCAGTGTTGGCGCCGCGATAGGAGCGCGACACCACTGACAACACCCGCGCCTCCAGTGCGCCGTAGCCGGCTTCGAGGACCAGGTAGTCGCTGTCGAAGTTGCTGCGCCTCACGTCGGCCGGCGTGAAGCTGTCGAGGTCGATGGCGTGTGGGGCCTCGAAGCGAGCGCCTGGAAAGCGCTCCAGTGTTGCGCCGACCCCGAACCACCAGCCTTTGGGGTCTTCCCAGAGGTAACCCAGCGTTGCCTCGATGCCCAGGCCGTTACCCTGGAGGTATTGCTTCTTGCTCACGGTGGTGAGCACCAGCTCGCCGATCACGCCGCTTTCGTGCGCCGCCTGCACGGTGAGCTTGGCGGCCGGCTTCATCAGCGAATCGCTGATGCCGCGGTTGCGCAGGTCGTTGACAAGGCGGAGCTCGGTGTCCACGGACAGGGGGCTGGCTTTGGTGGGGGTCTGGGCCAGGGCCGTGGTGGCCACTAGCGTCGAGGCGGCGGCCGCCATCAAGCGTGCAACCTTGCGGCATGAATGGATGGTCGTCATTAAGGTCTCCTTCGTAGTTTTGATGTGGTGGTGGTGGGGGGGTCTGGGCCTGGGGTAGGCCGGCGTGGCGGGAACAGCCTGTACGCGGCGCATGCGTTCGGTCTGGCACGACAGTTCGGTGCCGATGAAAGCGCGCAGGCGCAGCTCAACGCCCCTGATGCGCATCCCATGCCGGCTTTGCCGCCGCGCGGCTCGAAGGCCAGGCCGTCGCGCCAGGCCTAGGGTGACGGGGCCGATCGAGCGCTTCCGATGGAGCGTCAGCGGCCGGCAGCCCGACCGGTGCTCAACCTTGCTCATCTCTGCAGCACCAGGATCGCCTTGGCAGTGGCTTCGCCGGACAGGCGCGCGCCATGGGCCGTTGCAGCGTGTGCGCCGCCCGCGGCTTCGCCGGCAAAGAAAAGCCGATCGTCCAGGGGCGACGCATAGGTCGCCCGGGCATCCACCGAGCCGATGGGAACGACCGCGTAGGCACCCCTGGACAGGGGGTCCGCAGACCAGTCAACGGCCGCTGCGGCAGCCAGAACCCGCCTGGCGGCTGTGCCGCCCAGGAACGAGGCCAGGATGTCGCGCCCCTCAGCCTGAAGCGCTTGTGCTCCCTGGCGGGAGACGGCCTCGGCGTACGACCCGGCGAGTATGGCCGTGGCCAGCGGGAGGCGACGGTCAAGGTGCAGGACCGCGCCCTCGCCGCGCTGAAGCTTGGCGATGTCGCAGACGTACTCCGGCACCTCCGTCATCGGCGCGTCCAGCCGCAGCCCGACCTTGATGAACCGCCCGCCCCGCAGGCTTGCGATTGCCGTCTGCCGGTCAGGGGGCAGTGCCGGGTTGAACCGGATGAGGCCTTCGGCCAGCACGGGCGGCGGCACGGTGATGACGACGCGCCGGGCGCTGAGCGCGCCGAAGGGGCCCGAGACGACGATGCGGTCGGCGGCGGTCCAGTCGATGGAATGGACCGGATGGCCGGTGCGCACCGGCACGCCGGACCACGCATCGGCCACAAGCCGCCCGTACCCGCCTTCGACCTGCCAGTCGTCGCCAGATGCAAGCCCGCCATAGTCGCGAGCCGACAGACGGTCGGCGTCGGTGGCCATGCTGAAGGCCGCGATATGGGCTGCCACAGTCTGCATCTCTCCCCGAGCAGCAGCCCCCAGGGCGAAGTCACCCCCTTGCAGGGTGCGCAGCCATACCCGCAACCCCAATCCCGGCAAGGCCGCCCTGACGCGGGCTGGCCCGTCGGGCACCGCCTGACCGTCGCGGACGAGCCGGACATCCCGCAACTGAGGGCTCTCCCAGGTCGATCGCCCCAGCCTGGCGGCGTCTGCGAAAAAGGAGTTGCTTTTGTTCTTTAGCAGCCAGTGCGCGCCCCAGTCGAAGGGCAGTCCCAGGGTGGCGGTCTCGGTGTAGGTGCGCCCGCCGATCCGGCTGCGTGCCTCCAGCACGACCACTCGGTGCCCCGCCGCTCCGAGCCAGGCCGCCGCCGCCAAGCCCGCCGCGCCGGCGCCAATGACGACGACATCGGCGTCGTTTGCAGTCTCGCCCCGAATGAGGGCCGGGCAAGCCCACAGCAGCGCCGCCCCGCCAAGAAACCGCCGTTTTGAGAGGGGAGTGTTCATGGTCGATCTGAAGATTGCGACAATAAAGTCGTATAAATATACGACAGTCTTGTCGTAAATTAAGGATTCAGATGGCAGGACAGAGGAATTCAGGTGAGGCAGATGCGGCGAAAGACCTCCGCATTGGCTGGCCGAAGCAGGCCCGGGGTCGGGCGCGCTTCGAGTCGCTGCTGACGGCGGCGGCCGACCTCATCGCCGAACGTGGTGTGGATGGCGCCGCCTTCGGTGCGATCGCGCGACGTACCGGCACGGCGCAAGGCTCGCTTTATCAGTACTTTGCGTCGAAGGAGGCTCTAGTCACGACCCTGCACGCGCGACAGGCGGCCGAGTTCGTGGCTGTCGCCGCCAGATGCCGCGACGACTTCCGGGCCACGCCGCCGCCGCGCGATCTTTCGGGCCTGGTCGACTTGGTCGTTCCGCGCCTTGCGGCCTGCTATGCCGCCCATCCGGCCTACATCGAGATCCGGCATGCCCTTTCGCGAAGCGCCGCGATCCAGGACACCGAGGCGCTGGCCGACGTGCACATCGCGGGATTGCTGGGCGAGATGCTGGATGACGCGGGAGTTGGCCTCACCGAGGGGCGTCGCGCCCTGGTGCTGGAGGCGATCATTGAGTTGGGTGACGCCCTGTTGCCCTGGGCAGGCCATGACGCCGCGCGACAGGGAGAGGCCAAGGCGGTGATCCTGTCCTATCTCCGCAGTGTCGCCACCCACCCACTCTGACGCGGGACGCAGCGCACCCGCGACATGCCAGTCCTCGACACCCAGCGAGCCAGGGTCCTCGGTGCCGCTATCGTCCTACCCCTGGGCAGCTTGTGCCGGCGCTAGAGCAGCAGACGCCGGACAAGACGCGCTCAGCCTGCGGACCGCCCGTCGCGCAGCTTCAAGGCCGCGTCATACAGCGCGTTGCGTGCTGCGCCCGTGAGGGTGGCGGCCAGCCCCACGGCCTGCTTCACGGGCAGCTCGGCCAGCAGCACCTGCAGCACCTTCAGCGTGTCGTCGGGCAGGGCATCGTCTGCGGTTGTTGCAGGGGCCAGGGTGTGCACCACCAGGACGAACTCGCCGCGGCCGCGGTTCGGGTCGGCCGCCAGCCAGGCGGGCAACTCGGCGGCGGGCAGCGTGACCACGGCCTCGAACTGCTTGGTCAGTTCTCGGCACAGCGTCACCCTGCGCCGGTCCAGGAGCTCGGCCAGGGCGATGAGCAGGTTTTCGATGCGATGCGGTGCCTCGAACAGCACCTGCTGGTCGGCACAGGCCGCCACGGCCTGCACAGCGGCGCGGCGCTCGCCACCCTTGGCTGGCAGAAAGCCCACGAAGCGAAAACCCGCGGCCGCGGCGTCACCGGCCACGCTGACCGCTGCCACTGCGCTGCTGGCGCCAGGAATGGGCACGGCGCGCAGGCCGGCCTGGCGCACCGCCGCCACCAGCAGGGCCCCGGGGTCGGAGACCGCAGGGGTGCCGGCGTCGCTGACATACGCCACGCGCCGGCCCTCGGCCAACAGCCCGATGACGCGCGCCGCGGCCGCGCTCTCGTTGTGCTCGTGCAGCGTCAGCAGCGGCTTGTCCAGCCCCAGGTGGTGCAGCAGGGCGCCGGTGTGGCGGGTGTCTTCGCAGGCGATGGTGTCGGCCAGGGCCAGCACGTGCAGCGCGCGCAGGCTCAGGTCGGCCAGGTTGCCGATGGGCGTGGCCACCACATACAGGGCGCCTGCCGGATACTGCTGCGCACCCGCGGCCAGGGCGGCCGCGTGCAGCAGGGTGGGGGCGTCGATGGTCAAAGGGTGGCGTGGTGTGGGCAGCCCCGGCGAGGCCGGGAACCTGGCGGAGACGCTGGCGTTGCAACACCTGCAGCACGCCGGCCTGCGTTTGGTTCAGCGCAATTATCGGGTGGCCCGCGGACCTGGCGCGCGGGCCGGCGAGATCGACCTGATCATGCGGGAGCCTGATGGCACCATCGTGTTCGTGGAGGTGCGCTCCAGGGCGGCGCCCGCAGCCGGCGCGGGCCTGGGTGCCTTCGGCGGCGCGGCAGCCAGTGTGGGCGTCGTCAAGCAGCGGCGTATCGTGTTCGCGGCCCAGCACTGGTTGATGCGCCAGCCCGCGCTGCCGCCTTGCCGCTTCGACGTGGTCGCCCTCGATGGCGAGCGGCTGCAGTGGCTCAAGGCAGCGTTCGATGCAGGGTGAGGGGTCCCGCTGCTCCAGACCCCGTGTCATATGATGAATAGCCATGCTCGAGCAGCGCATCCAGCAGCAATTCTTCGAGGCCGCCGACCTGCTCAGCCAGGCCGCACAGGGCCTGGCCCAACCCGTGGCGGACGCTGTGCGCGCGCTCGCAGTGTGCGTCACCAGTGGCGGCAAGGTGTTGTTGGCCGGCAGCGATGTGGGCGCTGGCCTGGCGCCTGTGTTGGCCGCCACCTTGACCGGCCGCTTTGAGCGCGACCGGCCACCGCTGGCCGCTTTTGCCTTGCGCGATGACAGCTTGCAGAGCCTGGCCCAGCAAGTGCGGGCCCTGGGGCATCCGGGAGACCTGCTGTTGGTGCTGGACGCGGGTGCCGACGGTCGGCGCCTTCTTGAGGCCGCGGGTGCGGCCCGCTCGTTGGACATGACGGTGGTGGCCCTGACCGGCCCCGAGGCCGGCGAGTGGCGCGGCCTGCTCACCGACACCGACGTGTTGCTGACCGTGCCGCACGACCGTCCGGCCCGCGTAGCCGAGACCCATCTGGTGGCGCTGCACGCCCTGTGCGACGCTGTCGATCTTCAACTCATGGGTGAACTGGACTCCTGATCATGAACACGAACGACTTTCCCCTGTCCCGCGGCGCCCGCGCCGCGCGCGTGGCCCTGCTGGCGCTGGCGGCTGCCAGCGTGCTGCCCGCCTGCGCTCCGGTGCTCGTGGGGGGCGCCATGTTGGGCGGCGCCCTGGCCAGCGTGGACCGCCGTACCGCCGGCACGCAGGTGGAAGACCAGGCCATCGAACTCAAGGCGGCGGCGCGTGTGCGCGAGATCGCCAACGACCAGGCCAACGTGAACGCCACCAGTTACAACCGCGTCGTGCTGCTCACGGGTGAGGTGCCCGACGCGGCCACCCGTGCCGCGGTGGAGCAGGCCATCGGCCGCATCGAAGGCGTGCGTTCGGTGGTCAACGAACTGGCCGTCATGGGCAAGACCACCTTCACCGCCCGCTCCAACGATGCCGTGCTGTCGGCCCGTGTGAAGGCCGGCTTCATCGATGCCAAAGACCTGCAGGCCAACACCGTCAAGGTGACCACGGAGCGCGGCGTGGTGTATCTCATGGGCCGTGTCACCGAACGCGAGGCGACCCGCGCCGTGGCCGTGGCGCGCAGCGTGCCCGGGGTGCAGAAGGTGGTGCGGGTCTTCGAGATCCTGACCGATGCCCAGCTGGCCGAAATACAGACCCAAGCGGGCCAGGAACCCAAGAAGTAGCCCAAGAAGCAGCCCGACAAGCAGCCCGACAAGCAGCCCGACAAGCAGCCCTGCAAGGCGCCGGGCTACAAGGGTCTTCGTCTCACCGGCCCGTCTTGCGCGCCCGTCTCACACGTCCGTCTCACGCGCTTACTTCAGGCGCGTGATCAGGCTGGAGGTATCCCAACGCTGGCCGCCGGCGGTCTGCACGTCGGCATAGAACTGGTCCACCAGAGCGGTCACCGGCAGCTTGGCGCCGTTGCGCCGCGCTTCTTCCAGCACCAGACCCAGGTCCTTGCGCATCCAGTCCACGGCGAAACCGAAGTCGAACTTGCCGTCCACCATGGTCTTGCCGCGGTTGTCCATCTGCCAGCTTTGCGCCGCGCCCTTGCCGATGACGTCCAGCACCAGCTTCATGTCCAGCCCGGCGCGAAGGCCGAAGGCGATGGCCTCGGACAGCCCCTGCACCAGCCCAGCGATGGCGGTCTGGTTCACCATCTTGGCCAGTTGACCGGCCCCGGAGGCGCCCACCAGGGTGACGGCCTTCGAATAGGCCGTGGCCACGGGCTTCATGATGTTGAAAGCGGCCTCGTCGCCGCCGCACATCACTGTGAGCGCGCCGTTCACCGCGCCTGCTTGGCCCCCCGAGACGGGGGCATCCACGAAGTGCAGCCCGCGTGCCTGCGCCGCCGCGTAGAGCTCGCGTGCCCCGGAGGCTGATGCAGTGGTGTGGTCCACGAACAGCGCGCCAGGCTTCATCCCGCCGAAGGCACCTTGATCGCCCACGGTCACAGAACGCAGGTCGTCGTCATTGCCCACACAGGCAAAGACGATGTCCGCACCCTGCGCCGCCAGTGCCGGGGAGGGGGCGCTGGTGCCCCCGTACTCGGCCACCCAGGCAGCGGCCTTGGCGGCGGTGCGGTTGTACACGGTGACCTGGTGCCCGGCCCGCGCCAGGTGTCCCGCCATGGGGTAGCCCATCACGCCCAGGCCGAGAAAGGCCACGCGTTGCGGGGCAATCGGATCGTAGGTCTTGGAACTCATGGCTTTCTTCTCCATTCAAAGTCGGTAGGGGCTGCCGGTGCCACCGTCCTGCAGGGCGTGGTAGTCCGTGTCTCTCATCACCTTCAGGTGCTCGGTGCCACGTGTCAGGTTCGGCTGGCTGCTGCGCTTGCCGTTCAACTTGATTTGCAGTCGCAGGTCATTGACGGAGTCTGCATTTCGGATGGCGTCCTCGTAGCTGATCGCGCTGGCTTCGTACAGGTCGAACAAGGCTTGGTCAAAGGTCTGCATACCGAGCTCGCGCGAGCGCTTCATCACTTCCTTGACCTCGGCCACCTCACCCTTGAAGATGAGGTCGGTGATGAGGGGCGAGTTCAGCAGGATCTCGACAGCGGCCACCCGGCCCTGGCCGGTCTCGCGTGGTAGCAGGCGCTGCGAGACGATGGCCCGAACGTTCAGCGACAGGTCCATCAGCAACTGCGGGCGCCTGTCTTCGGGGAAGAAGTTGACGATGCGGTCCAGCGCCTGATTGGCGTTGTTGGCGTGCAGGGTGGCCAGGCACAAGTGGCCAGTCTCCGACAGCGCGATCGCCTGATCCATGGTTTCGCGATCGCGGATCTCACCCATCAGGATGACGTCCGGCGCTTGGCGCAGCGAGTTTTTCAGCGCGACGGTCCAGTCTTCCGTATCCAGGCCCACCTCGCGCTGCGTGACGATGCAGTTCTTGTGGCTGTGGACGAACTCGATCGGGTCTTCCACGGTGACGATGTGGTCCTGGGCGTTCTCGTTGCGCCAGTCCACCATTGCGGCCATCGTGGTGGTCTTGCCAGAGCCCGTGCCCCCTGCCAGCACGACCAGGCCGCGCTTGGACATCACCACGTCCTTCAGGATGGGGGGAAGGCCCATGCCATCGACGGTGGGAATCTCCGTGGGAATCACGCGCAGCACCAGGCCCACGCGGCCTTGCTGCACAAAGGCATTGACCCGGAATCTCCCCAGTCCTGCGGGCGAGATGGAGAAGTTGCACTCCTTGGTTCGCTCGAAGTCAGCGGCCTGACGATCGCTCATCACGGCCCGGGCCAGTTGCACCGTATGGGCTGGCGTGAGTGCTTGCGGGCTGAGCTTGACCACTTTGCCATCCCGCTTGATGGCAGGAGGGAAGTCGGCGGTGAGGAACAGGTCCGAGCCCTTGCGCGCCAGCATGAGCTGCAGCAGGTCGGTGACGAACTTCGAGGCTTGGTCGACTTCCATGGCGTGGTGCAGGATTGGGAGCGGTGGGCAGCGCGTTGGAAGCAGCGCAAAGTGGCAGCAGTGGCGAAGCTGGGGGCGAAGATAGGGCCAGGCGGTCGGCGCGTGCGGCGACTCAGCCGGGGAAGTTCTCCGGGATCTTTGCCTTGGAGCGCGCTTCGGCCGTGCTGATGAGGTTGCGCCGCACCAGGTCGGCGAGGTTCTGGTCCAGGGTCTGCATGCCCACGCCCTGGCTGGTCTGGATGGCCGAATACATCTGCGCCACCTTGTTCTCCCGGATCAGGTTGCGCACCGCCGGGGTGCCCAGCAGGATCTCGTGCGCCGCCACGCGGCCCGAGCCGTCCTTGAGCTTGCACAGGGTCTGCGAAATGATCCCCACCAGGCTTTCGGAGATCATGGCGCGCACCATCTCCTTCTCGGCCGCGGGAAAGACGTCGATCAACCGGTCCATGGTCTTGGCGGCCGAGCTGGTGTGCAGCGTGCCCAGCACCAGATGGCCCGTCTCGGCGGCCGTGATGGCCAGGCGGACGGTTTCCAGGTCGCGCAACTCACCCACCAGGATGGCATCGGGGTCTTCGCGCAGCGCCGCGCGCAGGGCGTTGTTGAAGCTGAGGGTGTGCGGCCCGACCTCGCGCTGGTTCACCAGGCACTTCTTGCTCTCGTGGACGAACTCGATGGGGTCTTCCACCGTCAGGACGTGGCCGTACTCGGACTCGTTCAGGTGGTTGATCATCGCCGCCAGGGTGGTGCTCTTGCCCGAGCCCGTGGGGCCAGTGACCAGGATCAGGCCGCGCGGCTTCAGAGCCAGATCCGCAAAGATCTTGGGCGCATTGATCTGCTCGAGCGTCAGGATCTTGCTGGGGATGGTGCGAAATGCCGCGCCCGCGCCGCGGTGCTGGTTGAAGGCGTTGACGCGAAAGCGCGACAGACCCTGGATCTCGAAGCTGAAATCACAATCCAGCGTTTCTTCGTAGCGTTTGCGCTGGGAGTCGTTCATGATGTCGTACACCATGTCGTGCACCTGCTTGTGATCCAGCGCCGCGACGTTGATGCGACGCACGTCACCGTTGACCCGGATCATGGGCGGCAGGCCTGCAGAGAGGTGCAGGTCGGAGGCCTTGTTCTTGACCGCGAAAGCCAGCAGCTGGGTGATGTCCATGGACGGCGGTTTATCCTGCGTTCGCACGGGCCCGCTTCTCTCGGGGACAAGCCAGATTGCGGCAGACAGTTGCTTCAGATGACAGATCCATTATGACCACGCTTGAACAGCGCCTGGCCGTTGTGCGCCATCGCATCCTGCAGGCCTGCGAAGCGGCCGGGCGCGACCCCGCCAGCGTCGGGCTGCTGGCCGTCAGCAAACTGCAGCCGGCGCAGGCCGTGCGTCAGGCATGGCAGGCAGGCCAGCTGGCCTTTGGCGAGAACTACGTGCAGGAGGCGCTGGACAAGATGGCCGAGCTGGCGGACCTGCGTGGCGCCACCGAGTGGCACCTGATCGGGCCGCTGCAGAGCAACAAGACCCGGGCCGTGGCCGAAGCCTTCGACTGGGTGCACTCGGTGGACCGGTTGAAGATCGCACAGCGCCTGGCGGACCAGCGCCCTGCACAGTTGCCGCCGCTGAACGTCTGCCTGCAGGTCAACATCAGCGGCGAGGCCAGCAAGAGTGGGCTGCCGCCGCACGAGCTAGCGCAGGTCGCCGCGGCAGTGGCAACCCTGCCGCGGTTGCGCCTGCGCGGGCTGATGTCCATTCCCGAGCCAGCGCAAGGCCTGCAGGCGCAGCAGGCGCCGCACCGCGCCCTGCGTCTGCTGCTGCAGGACCTGAACCAGCGTGGTCTGGCGCTGGACACCTTGTCCATGGGCATGAGCGACGACCTGGAGGCTGCGGTGGCTGAAGGCTCGACGATGGTGCGCGTGGGCACGGCCCTCTTTGGGGCGCGCCCGCCAGGCGCAGCCTGACCCCCGGGCCTGAAAGAACGACACTGCGCACCAGCCAGGGCTTGCCCCGCTGCCCTACTGCCCTACTGCTACTGGCCGCGGCTCAGCGCCCCCTGCGCCCCTTACGCCCCCGGCGATCTCACTTCATGGCCCAACCCCACCCCTGGCTTGCCTTGTCCACCACCCTGGCCGTGCAGGTGCTGGTGACGATGGCCCTGGTTTCGGCGTCGGTGCTGGCGCCAGCGGTGGCGCCCACGCTCGGGGTGGCGCCGGAGCGCATCGGGCTGTATGCCGGGGTGGGTTACCTGCTGGCCATGGTGTCGGGCCTGCGCAGTGGCCACGGCGTGGCGGCCGTGGGGGCGCTGCGCCTGACGCAGTGGGCCTTGCTGTCCTGCGCCGCCGGCACGGTGCTCGCCGGCCTCGGCCCGGTGGCCACGCTGTTGCCGGCCGCGGCGCTGATCGGCGTGGGCTACGGCTTGGTGAACCCGGCAGCGGCAGCGGTGCTGAACCATCACGTGCCCACCACGGCGCGCGGGTTGTTCTTCTCCACCAAGCAGACGGGGGTGCCCATTGGCGTGGCCTTGGCGGGGCTGCTCATGCCGCTGGGCCTGGTGACCATCGGCTGGCGCGCCACGGCCGTGGCCTTGGGCGTGGCGTGCGTCCTGACAGCGCTGGCCGTGCAGCCCAGCGTGAAGCGGCTGGAGCCGCCGCGCATGCCGCCCCCGCCCGATGGCTCGCTGCGGCTGCTGGTGACGGTGTGGCGCCAACCGGGGCTGCGGGCCATGAGCCTGGCCTCGCTGGCCTTCGCCACCACGCAGCAGGTGTTCGTGACCTTTCTGGTGTCGCTGCTGAACCTGGGCCTGGGCTGGACGCTGGCGGCCGCGGCCGGCCTGCTGGCGGTGTCGCAGGTGGCCAGCGCGCTGGCGCGCATCGCTTTTGGCGTCATCGGCGACCGCTGGCTGGCCCCCTGGCGGGTGCTGGTGGGCCTGGGGCTGACCATGGCGCTGAGCTGCGTGGCCTTGGGTGCCGTGGCGCTCGGTTGGCGCGACGCCCCGCTGGCGGTGGTGGCGGTGGTGGCTCTGGCCTGCGCCGCCACGGCCATGGGCTGGAACGGCGTGTTCTTCGCGGCCCTGGCGCAGCGCGTGCCGCGGGAAGACCTGCCCCGCATTTCCGGGGCCACGCAGTTCTTCACGTTCGGCGGCGGCATGGCGGGCCCGCTGTTGTTCGGCGAATCCGTGCGGGCCGGTGCGGGCTGGGGCTGGGGGTTCGTGGCGGTGGCCCTGGTGCCGCTGCTGGCGGCCTGGAACCTGGCGCGCGCATCACGGGCCGGGCGTACGTGACGCAGGCGGGCGCAGAAGATGGCGGCCGTTCAGGGTCTTCGGTGTCTTCAGTGCTTTCAGTGCCCTTCGAAGTCCGCCAGCGTGAAGATCGCCAGGCCGCTGTCGCGCAGCCGCGCGGAGCCGCCCAGCTCCGGCAGGTCCACGATGGCGGCGCCCTCGATCACCGTGGCGCCCAGGCGCTCCAGCAGCCGCCGCCCCGCCATCATGGTGCCGCCCGTGGCGATCAGGTCGTCGATCAGCACCACGCGGTCACCTGGCTTCACGGCGTCGGTGTGCATCTCCACGGTGGCGCTGCCGTACTCCAGCTCGTAGGACTCCTGCACCGTGGTGAAGGGCAGCTTGCCCTTCTTGCGGATGGGCACGAAGCCGATGTTGAGCTCGTAGGCCACCACCGAACCGATGATGAAGCCGCGCGCGTCCAGCCCGGCGATGGCGCTCGGGCGCACGTCGAAGTAGCGGTGCACGAATTGGTCGATCAACACCCTGAACACCCTTGGGTTGGACAGCAAAGGCGTGATGTCGCGGAACTGCACGCCTGGTGCGGGCCAGTCAGGCACGGTGCGGATATGCTGGCGGATGTACTGTGCCGGCGAGGCCCGAAGGCTGTCCTCGGTCTCGAGGCAGAGGGGGTGTGGCGGCGAAGAGTCGCCAGCAGGCGTGTCTAGAGGCATCGATGGGGTCCTGGCTTGGCCCGGTGTGTGGGGTCTGAGACGGGCCGGATTTTGGACCGGGTCCATGGCGCCTTAGAAATGTGCAAAGCCCTTGTGGCGCGGCGCAGTGCGCGGGAACCTGGAGTGTCGGCCCAGAGGGCATCGTGTCGGCGATGATGGAGCACGCTCGCATGGATCTGCTGCCCCACGGTTTCCTGTTGCTCGTCGCACTCGCGGCGGTGGGTTCGTTCGTTTACGGGGTGGCGGGTTTCGGTTCGGGGCTGGTGGCCATTCCCCTGGCGCTGCACTTTCACGAGGCCCGGTTGGTGCTGGCGGTGTTTGCGCTGCTGGATTGCGTGAACGTGGTGCGCGTGCTGAGCGCTCAGCCGCGACAGGCCGTGCGGCAGGAGGTTGTCAGGCTGCTGCCCGCCTGCGCACTCGGCCTGGTGGCGGGCTCGCTTCTGCTGCTGGTGATCGCCCCGCGCCCCTTGATGCTGCTGCTGGGCGTGTTCGTCCTGGTGTACGCGCTGTGGAGTCTTGTGGCGGGCGACCGGGCGGCAATGCTCTCGCGCAACTGGGCGGTGCCGGCTGGGCTGGCCTCGGGCCTGACCTCCTCGATGTTTGGCATCGGCGGCCCGCCGTATGTCATCTATCTCAGCCGCAGGGGCCTGGACATGGGGCCGTTGCGCGCCACCATGGCCGCTGCCGGGCTTGTCAGCATGGGCGGGCGGACCGTGGCGTTTGCGATGGCAGGATTGTTGGCGGACCCCGCCGTCTGGTTGACGGCACTGGTGGCCTTGCCGGGAAGCTTGGCGGCGCTGAAGTGGGCCGAGCACGTGCGGCACCGTTTGTCACCTCACACCACCCGGCGAGTGATCGAGGGCCTGCTGATGCTGTCGGGGATGTCGCTGGTGGTCAAGGCGGGCGGGTGGAGCTGATCATCCAGGCACGCCGATGCTTGGGGCCTGGCGCCTGGTGAGAATAAGCGCTACGTCGCTCATGTCTGCATGCCCCATTTGCGTACGGTGGCGCGCTCCAGGCTGCGGAAGATCAAGCTCTCCACCAACAATCCAATCACGATTACCGTGAACAGGCCAGCGAACACCGCCGGAATGTCCAGCACATTCTTGTTTTCGTAGATGAACCAGCCCAGGCCGCCGGACCCCGAGGTCGTGCCAAACACCAACTCGGCGGCGATCAAGGTGCGCCAGGCGAAGGCCCAGCCGACCTTTAGGCCGGAAAGAATGCTGGGAAAAGCGGCCGGCACCAGGATTCGCACCACATAGGAGGGCCCGGACAAACCCACGTTGCGGCCCACCATGCGCAGGGTTGGCGATACGGCCAGGAAACCGGCATGGGTGTTGAGGGCCACCGGCCACATGACCGAGTGCACCAGGACGAACACGATGCTCGGGTTGCCCAACCCTAACCAAACCAGGGCCAAGGGGAGCAGCGCAATGGCCGGAAGCGGGTTGAGCATGGCCGTCAGGGTCTCCAGCAGGTCCTGCCCGATGCGTGTGGTCATGGCCAGGATGCTCAAAGCCAGCGCCAGCACCAGTCCGATGGCGTAGCCTTGCAGCAGCACTTTGAGCGACACCGCCGCCTTCTGCAGCAACTCACCACTTGCGAGCTTGCCGCCGAAGGATTGGAGCGTGGCCCAGCAGGTGGGTAGCACCAGCGGGTTGTTGAGCCAGCGCGCGTAGGCCTCCCAGATCAGTGCCAGCATGAGCAGCAGCGCCAGCTTGCGCAATACCGCCATGTCCGTCAGGCGCTCCCACTGCGATAGCGGCTGCTCAACGACGCCAAAGTCCTGGTTAGTCAGGGGCTCGCGTACAAAGGAAGGCCTGGGAGTCGGCCGACCTTCTTCCGTTGGCTGGGTGTGCTCATTGACCATGCGTTGCCTCCTGAGCGGAGCCCCCCCCTTCGGCGAAAAGCATCCTGTGGATGTACTCCGACAGCCGCAGACCGGTGGTGTTGTCCACCGGGTCGGTGCCGTCGCTGTCGAGCTCCGCCCGCACCTGTCCCGGGTGAGGTGACAGCAGCAGAATGCGATTGCCCACCCGCACTGCCTCGGGGATGGAGTGGGTGACGAACAGTACTGTGAAGCGGGTGTCTTCCCACAACTGCAGCAACTCATCCTGCATCTGGCGCCTCGTCAACGCGTCCAACGCGGCAAAGGGTTCGTCCATCAGCAGGATATCCGGCTCCATCGCCATGCCGCGGGCGATCGCCACGCGCTGCTTCATGCCCCCTGACAAGGTGTGGGGATATGCATCGGCAAAGCGGCCCAGTTTCACCTTGTCGATGCAGTGACGCGCGCGCTCAATCGCCGCCGTCCCAGTCAGCCTGCCAGAGGCCTCCAGCGCAAAGACCACGTTGCCCAGCACGGTCTTCCAAGGCAGCAGCTGGTCAAACTCCTGGAACACCATCACACGGTCCGGGCCCGGGCGTGTGATGGGCACGCCTTTCAGCCGCATCTGGCCCTCAACCGGGCTGAGGTAGCCACCGGCGGCCTTGAGCAGCGTGGACTTGCCGCAGCCGGAAGGGCCAAGCAGCACAAAGCGATCACCTGCTTGCACCTCAAAGCTGACCCGGTAGGTGGCCGTCACCCGATGCTCGCGGGTCTTGTACTGCAGGGTCACACCTTCTGCCTGCAGCAAGGGGGTGCCAACTGAAGTCATCGGCTCGTCCTTGAGACTATGCTGTTGACGGACCCGGTCGCTTCGAGCCCTTTGTGCACTGTGACGGGGGCGGGGCACATCAGGCGCGGCGCTTCACGCTGTAGGAGCCTCAGCTGCCGGGCATGTCATGCACATCGGGAAAGAACAGGTCCTTCCACGACGCCGGCCGCGTCTTCAGCGTGCCCACTTGATGCATGAACTGCGCGAAGGGCAGGATGCGTTCGGGTGCCAGGGTGTAGCGCACCTGGGGGTCATTCATCAGGGCAAGGATCTTGTCCACGTTTTCCTTGCCCCCGCCTTCAGCCACGTACTGTTCGGCTGCCTTGCGTTTGTTGGCATTGATCAGGTCTGTGGCCTCACGCAGAGCGTCCATCACGGATTTGTAGCTCTTTGGGTTTTCGGTGCGGAACTTGTTGGTGGACCACACCATCAAGAAGGTGTTGGGTCCGCCCATGATGTCGTAGGAGTTCAGCACCACCCGCGCGCCCGACTCGATGGCTGTGTTCTGGAACGGCGGAGAAGTGAACTGCGACTGGATCTCGCCCGATCCCGACAACATGGCCCTCAGGCCCTCGGGGTGCGCAAGGTTGACCATCAGCGGGTTGAGCTTCTTGAAGTTCTCCACCCCAAACTCCCGCGCCGCCGCCATCTGCAGATAAGTGGTCTGCACCGAGGAGCCGGCGCCAGCCATTGCGATGCGGTCCTTCTCGGTGAAGTCCTTGACGGTCTTGATGTTGGGGTTGCGCGTGACCAGCATGTTGGGCATGGACGACAGGGCGGCCACTCCGCGCACATCCATATTGCCACGCGTGCGGTCCCACAAGATGATGGCCGGGCCGGTACCGCCCGCCGCAAAGTGCAGGCTGCCTGACAGCAGGGCATCGTTGGCCGCAGCGCCCGCACCCAGCGTGGCCCAACTGACCTTGGTGCCCGGCAGGCCGTTGCGTGCCAAGTGCTTTTCCACCAGCTTCTCGGCCTTCATGACCGTGAGCTGCATGTAGCCAATGCCGTATTGGCTCATCAGCTTGAGTTCGCTCACTTCAGTCTGGGCGGCCGCCCCGCCCGCAGCCAGCGCCAAGGTGGCCAGCCAGCTCTTCCATTTCAGGATTCCCATCACTTGTCTCCTCTTTGGGTTGGTCAGGGCCGCACGCCAATCTTGGGCTTAGGCCCAAGCGTTGTCTGCATCCGTCCCCTGGCGGCTTCGATGAACCGGCACAGGATGGGCCGGGTCTCGCGGGGGTCGATGATCTCTTCCACCCCGAAGGCCTCGGCGGTGCGAAATGGGGAGGCTGCGGCGCGCAACTCGGCCTCGATTTCCGCCTCGCGCGCCTTGGGGTCCGCCGCCGATTCGATCTCGCGCCGGAAGGCGGCCGCCACGCCGCCCTCGATGGGCAGGGAGCCCCACTCGGCGGAGGGCCAGGCCAGCTTGAGGTCCAACCCATTCTTGTCGGTGGTGCCCATGCCGGCCATGCCGTAGCACTTGCGGATCACCACCGTGAAGATGGGCACGCTGGCTTGCAGGCCGACATAGACACTGCGCATGCCCTCGCGCAGGGTCGCGGCGGCCTCGGCCTCGCGCCCAACCAGGAAGCCAGGCACGTCGACCAGGAACACCAGCGGAATGTGAAAGGTGTCGCAAAGCTCGATGAAGTGGGTCTGTTTGCGTGCCGCCTTCACGTCCATGGCCCCGCCGTTGACCATGGGGTTGTTGGCCACGAAACCCACCACGTGGCCGTTCATTCTGGCCAGACAGGTGATCAGTGCCTTGCCGAAGGTGGGCTGGATCTCAAAGATGGAACCCACATCGGCGATCAGCCGGATCAAGCGGCGCATGTCATAGGGCCTGCGGCGGTTTTCAGGGACGATGCGTCGCAGTTCCTCCTCGGCCCGGTCTGCCGGGTCGCTGCGCTCACCCATGGGCGGCAGCTCCCAGACATGGCGCGGCATGTAGGACAGGTAGCGACGGATCATCGCCAGACACTGCTGCTCGTCGGCTGCGACGTTGTCGATGGTGCCCGCAGTGGCCACCGCCATGGCAGCTCCGCCGAGCTCCTCCTTGGTGATTTTTTGGCCCAGGGAGCGTTCCACCACGGGCGGACCGGCAGCAAAGACATGACTCGTGTCCTGGACCATCACCGACCAGTGCGACAGGATGGCGCGGCCCGCCGGACCGCCCGCCGCTGAGCCCATGACAGCGCACACCACCGGCACCTCACCGAGCAACTGCACCGAGCGTTCGAAGCCGTGCACGCCCGGGAACACCGAATGCCCGCGCCGCGTGATGGAGGTGACGCTCCCACCGGCGCCATCGATGAGGTTGACCAGTGGGACGCGGTACTGGTGCGCCAGATCTTCGACGAAGCCTCCCTGACCGCCTTTCTTGCGGTCTCCGCTCCAGCTGGTACCGCCCCGCACCGTGAAGTCCTCGCCCCCCACGGCTACCGGGCGACCGTCGATCTGGGCCAAGCCCATGACGTAGGGCGCGGGCGTGGCGCCCACCAGTCGGCCGGCTTCGTAGCGGCCTTGCCCTGTGAGCGTGCCGATCTCATTGAACGAGCCGGCATCCACCAGGCCGTCGATGCGCTCGCGGATGGACAGCCGCCCCTGGGCGTGATGCTTGTCTACCGCAGCAGGGCCGCCCAGCGCGTGCGCATAGGCGCGCCGGCGCGTCAGCTCGTCGAGCTCGACGCTCCAGGGTTCAGCAGCCTGCGGGGTGCTCATCTTCAAGCCTGGACGACCGCCAGGGGCTGCCCCTCGGAGACGGCTTCGCCCTGGGTGACCAGGACTTCCACCAGCAAGCCGCCGTCTTCGCACAGGACCGGAATCTCCATCTTCATTGACTCCAGCACCATCACGGTGTCGCCAGGCGCCAGGCGCTGCCCAGGTTGGGCCGTGATCTCCCAGACCGAGCCGGTGACCTCCGAAATCAGTTGCGCGTGGGCCATGAGGGGTGTCCTTTCGGGGAGGGGGTGTCGCGGGGTTGTTCAGAAGCTGGTGGGCCAGGCGTGCATCAGGTGCTGGCCAACGCCCTTTGTGAGGCGCAGCTCGTGCACCTCCAGCATGCGGATCAGGTACTCGCGCGTGTCCTGCGGACGCACCACCGACTGCATTGCGTAGACCGAAGCGATGTCCCACACACTGTTGGCCCGGTTCATCTGGGCCTGGGCTTGCTCGAAACCTGGCGCGTCGGGATCCAGTCCATGCACCACGCGCACCGCGAACTGCGGATCCATGAAGCTGATCTCTGCGGTCGGCCAGCCCGCAAACTCGTCGCTGTTGCGGCCGCCGCCCATGTTCAGGTAGGCCTGACCGTAGCTCTTGCGCAGCACCAGCGACAGCTTGGGCACCGTCACCAGCGACAGGGCGTTCATGAAGTTCATGATCTTGCCCGGGGCGCGGCGCCGCTCAGCTTCGGTGCCAATCACGAACCCCGGCGTGTCTACCAGCATGACGATGGGGATGTTGAACGAGTCGCACAACACAAGGAAGCTGGTGATCTTCTCGCAGGCGTCGGTGTCGAGCGCCCCGCCCTTGTGCAACGGGTTGTTGGCCACCACACCGACAGTCTTGCCGCCCAGGCGCGCCAGGCCCGTCACCCCCACCTTGCCAAAGCGGGCCTTGAGTTCGAAGAAACTGTCGCTGTCCACCACGGTACGGATGACCTTGCGCACGTCGTAGACCTGTGTGCGACTCTCGGGCAGCAGGTCCAGGATGTGCGGCATGTCCCGGCCCGAGCCGGACGGGACGCTCTTGACCGGCGGCGCGTCGTGGTGGTGGCTGGGCAGGTAGGACAGAAAGGACTTGATGGCGTCGATCGCCTCTTCGTCGGAGTCGACTGCGAGATCGGCAAAGCCCGTGACCTCGGCATGCAGTTTCCAACCCCCCAGTGCCTGCGGGTCGACGTCCTCTTTGATCGCCATGGACGCCAGCAGCGAACTCGACACGGCCAGCACGGCGCCCTTGCGCATGACGTGGAAGTCCGACATCACGGAGTACCAGGAAGAGGAGCCATAGGACAGGCCCAGCGTGGCCGAGGCCCAGGGCGTCTGCCGCAGACGCTGGTACTGCGCGCCGTCATTGCCCAGCAGCAGGCCCATGCCGCGCGAACCCATGTGGTCGGGCATGCGTGCGCCGGAGGATTCGCCCAGGAACACCAACGGCAGGCCGCGCTGCGTGGCCACCCGTTTGACATGGGCGATCTTGCGGCCGTTGGTCGCGCCGCTGGAGGCCCCCATTACGGTGAAGTCATTGACCACCGCGGCCGCCTCGCGCCCATCGATGCGACCGAATCCGGCGATCTTGCCGTCACCTGGGGAGCGGTCCTGATCCTGGGCAACGGCCGAAGTGGCGAAGAGGCCGCTCTCGACGAAGCTGCCGCTGTCGAACAGCCGCTCCATGCGTTCGCGGGCATTCAGCAGCCCCTGCGCCTGTCGGCGCGCAAGCTTGTCGGGCCCGCCCATGGCCGTGGCCCGCGCCCTGCGTTCCTCGAACTCGGCGTCCAACCGCGCCTGCCGGGTGTCGGGGCTGGAAGGGGTTTGGCTCATGGTGCAAGGTCCGCAGGAGGTGCCTGACGCGGTGCCTCCATGATGGTGTTCGAGGAACGCAAGGCGTCGATTGCGGCGTCGTCCAGCCCCAGCCAACTGCGCAGCACGGACCGAGAGTCTTCGCCCGTGCGGTGCCCGGCGTGGCGCACAGCGCCTGGCGTGGCTGACAGGCGGGGCACGGCCTGAGCCATGGCTACAGTCCCAAGCTGCGGGTCTGGAGCGCGCACGATGGAACCTCGCGCACGATAGTGAGGGTCGGTGAAGATGTCGGCGATGGTGTAGATGCGCATGGCCGGCACAGCCGCCGCCAGCAGCGTGGTTTCAACCTCTTCCAGCGCACGAGTGCTCGTCCAGCCAGCCACCAGGTCGTCGATCTCTTCAGCATTCGCCGAGCGCGCGGTGTTGGTGGCAAAGCGCTCGTCTTGCGCCAAACCCGGTTGCCCCATGGCTTCGGCCAGTCGGCGAAAAACGGCGTCGCCCATGGCTGTGACATGGATGAATTGGCCGTCGCCTGTGGGGTAGAGGTTGTTGGGTGTGGACTCGGGCAAGCGCGAACCGCAGCGGTTGGCCACGAAGCCGGTCTTGTCGTACGCCGGTATCCAGGGCTCCATGAAGCTGAATGCGCTTTCGTACAGCGCGGCGTCCACCACCTGCCCGCGCCCGTTGCGGCCGCGCGCCAGCAGCGCCAATGTCGTGCCAAAGGCGGCGTACAGGCCGGTGATGTAGTCGGTCATCGATACGGCCACCCGCGCCGGTGGACGGTCCGGGTCGCCAGTGAGGTGGCGAAGGCCGCTGAGCGCTTCGCCAATAACACCGTATCCAGCGCGCTGGCTGTAGGGTCCGTCCTGGCCGAAGCCGCTGATCCGCACCATTACCAGACCGGGGTTGCGCGCGCTCAGCGCCTCATAGCCCAGCCCCCAGCTCTCCAGCGCTCCTGGGCGGAAGTTTTCGATCAACACATCGGCCTTGGCGGCAAGTTCACCCGCGATCTCCCGGGCGCGCGCCTGACGCAGGTCTAGCGCCAGCACCGCCTTGTTGCGGAAGATGCTGGCGGCGTACAGCGATTGGCCGTGAACGCGTTTACCCATGGAGCGAACGGCGTCGCCAGCCGGATCCTCGATCTTCACCACCTCGGCACCGAAGTCCGCTAGCAGTCGACCGCAGAAGGGCCCTGCCACCGTCGAGCCCATTTCCAGCACCCGCATACCCGTCAGCGGGCCAGCGGCGGCGGCGGCGTTTGGGGCGACAGCCGATGGGGCGTCGGCCGGGGCTTCGGGGGCAATGGGTCTCACAGGATGTACTTCTGGTATCGCTCGAAGAAGGTGCGCGCGCTGCGCATGTTGGCGCGGCGCAGGGCCTCTGCGCGGTCGGCGTCGCCCGCCACCATGGCCTCCAGCACGGCGGTGTGCTGGGCCAGCCCAAGTTCGGCGCGGCCCGGCAGGATGATGATGCGGCGGATCAGCGTCTGCGTGCGCTCCAGGATGCTGTCGAGCATCTCGCGCAGCATGGGGTTGCCACAGGCCTCGATCATTTCGGTGCGGAAGGCCTCGTAATCGCGGATGTAGTCATCCAGCCGACCGGCCGCCACGTGCTCCTTCATCGGTCCCTTGAAGTGAGTCAGCGCCTGCTGCCACCGGGCTTTCGATCCCAACTGAGTGGCCAGACGCGCGCACAGGCCTTCGAGCACCTCGCGTACGTCGTACAAATTGCCCACCTGGGAGGGCTCCAGCCGAATCACCACTGCGCCGCGGTTGGGAATGCGCTCGACAAGTCCTCGCTGTTCCAGCACCGCCAAGGCTTCACGAACGCGGCTGCGTGGCACGCCGAATTCAAGCGCCAGTTCGCCCTCCGCCAACTTGGACCCCGGAGGAAGTTCATGGGTGGCAATGCGCGAGCGCAGCACACCGGCGATGTCTGGTCGAACGTTTCGGGATTCGGATCGGACCGTGGGTTTGGTCTTCGTCGTTGGCGCTTGTGGCGCATCAGGCGCAGAGGACGGCTCAGCAGCGCCCAAGCGGCCCGTGATGGCGGCTCTGGTCGGTGCGGTGCGACGGCTGGACATCGAGAAGGCCAGTGTTCAGAAGTGCCGATGCGACAAGGAAGAGGTCAGGTTATCGACGAACGCACAAAGGTGTCAACAAGATTGTCAACACTTAGGGTATATCGGGAGGCTGACCCCGCCTACGATCGCGCGTTCTCGTACCACCCGTCACACCTCAGGCCTGCTTTCGCCAGCCCCCGATCATGACCAACGACCCCACCCTTCCCCTCACCCGCCTGGGCCGCACCGGCCTGCAGATCTCGCGCCTGTGCCTGGGCTGTATGAGCTACGGCGTGCCCGAA
Source organism: Rubrivivax sp. (assembly GCA_044372085.1). GTDB lineage: Bacteria > Pseudomonadota > Gammaproteobacteria > Burkholderiales > Burkholderiaceae_C > Rubrivivax. The sequence goes on along the minus strand of JBILSM010000001.1, from coordinate 105,098 downwards.
CGCGGCACGCACCCGTGGTCTTTGCCGGAGGAGATGAGCCGCCCCTTCATCCGCCGCGCGCTCGACCTGGGGCTGTTCTTCTTCGACACCGCCAACGTCTATTCCGACGGTACCAGCGAGGAGATCCTGGGCCGCGCGCTGCGCGACTTTGCGCCCCGCGATGAGGTGGTCATCGCCACCAAGGTGCACGGCCGCATGCGCCCGGGGCCCAACGGCGCAGGCCTGTCGCGCAAGGCCATCCTGGCCGAGATCGACGCCAGCCTGAAGCGCCTGGGCATCGACTTCGTGGACCTGTACCAGATCCACCGCTGGGACGACCACACCCCCATCGAAGAGACCATGGAGGCGCTGCACGACGTGGTGCGCGCGGGCAAGGCGCGCTACATCGGCGCCTCGTCGATGTTCGCGTGGCAGTTCGCCAAGGCGCAGGCCGTGGCCGAACGCAACGGCTGGACGCCGTTTGTCTCCATGCAGAACCACCTGAACCTGCTGTACCGCGAAGAAGAGCGCGAGATGCTGCCGCTGTGCGCCGACCAGGGCGTGGGCCTGATCCCCTGGAGCCCCATGGCGCGCGGCCGCCTGGCCCGCCCCTGGGACACGCACACCGCACGCACCGAGACCGACGCCTACGGCCAGACCCTTTACAACGCCAGCCAGGAGGCCGACCGCCGCGTGGTGGACGCCGTGCAGCGCGTGGCCCAGCGCCTGGGCGTGCCCATGGCGCGCGTGGCCCTGGCCTGGGTGCTGAGGAAGCCGGGCGTCAGTGCCCCCATCGTTGGTGCCACCAAGATCGAGCAACTGGACGAAGCCGCCGCGGCGGTGTCGCTGCAGCTCAGCGACGAGGACGTGGCCGAACTGGAAGCGCCCTACCTGCCGCACGCCGTGGCGGGGTTTCGTTGACGCTTCGCCGCGCTCCCTCCCGCGCTCTGGGCACCCGGCCCCCCCGCCCCGTGGCGTTCGGGCAGCGTCAGAACAGGCGAAGCTGAGCGCTTTGGCCCGCGGGCGCCGCCTCGGCTGCGCGCGGCGGCGCCCTGAACCCGGCCGTGCTCATGGGCGGCAGCCGCGTGGCCAGGCCCAGGCGCCGGGCGGCGAGGTGGAAGCGCTGGTTCAGCAGGTCGGCATAGGGCCCGTTGCCCTTCATGCGCTGGCCGAACTCCCAGGCGTTGTCGCGGCCGTCGCGCATCTGGCGCACCAGGCTCATCACATGCTCGGCGCGCTCGGGCACATGGGCCTGCAGCCACTGCACGAAAAGATCCCGCACCTCCAGCGGCAGGCGCAGCATCACGTAGCTGGCCGACGAGGCGCCGGCCTGCCGCGCCGCCTTCAGCACCTGTTCCAGGTGGCGGTCGTTCAGCGCCGGGATCAGGGGCGAGCAGAACACACCCACCGGGACGCCCGCCTGGGCCAGCTGGCGCATGGCCTGCAGGCGGCGCTCGGGTGAGGGCGCGCGCGGCTCCAGCTCCCGCGCCAGCGTGGCGTCCAGCGTCGACAGCGAGATGAACACCCGGGTCCGGCCCTGGGCCGCTGGCCGGGCCAGCAGATCGATGTCGCGCGTGACCAGCGCGGACTTGGTGACGATGCAAAAAGGCAGCCGCGCCTGCGCCAGCACCGCCACCACGTCCCGCGTGATGCGCAGCTTGCGCTCGGCTGGCTGGTAGGGGTCGGTGTTGGCGCCCAGCGCGATCAGCCCCGGCTGGTAGCCCGGCCGCGAAAGTTCGGCGCGCAGGCGTGCCGCCGCATCGGTCTTGGCAAAGATGCGGCGCTCGAAGTCCAGCCCTGGCGACAGGCCCAGATAGGCGTGCGTGGGCCGGGCGTAGCAGTACACGCAGCCGTGCTCGCAGCCCTGGTAGGGGTTGACCGACTGGTCGAATGGGATGTCGGGCGAGCGATTGCGGCTGATGATCACGCGCACCGGCACGGGGGTCACCACGGTGGGCGCAGGGGGCAGCACGTCGTCCTCGCCTGCGGGGGCGGCACCAGTGCCTTCGGGGTGATGCAGGTCCTGGTGCTCGGCGTCCAGCGGCTCGCGCACCCGCGTCCATGCGTCGAAGCGCGACTCGACATTGCTCAACGCCCCCCGGCCCTTGCGGGCCTGGGGTGTGCGCACATCGCCGCGGGTGTTGGGGGGCATGCTTGAACTGTATAGGCATACAGTCTTCCGCGCATTTCCGCGCATTACCGCGGTGTGAGCTTTCGGAACGTCTTGGTCCGGGCCTTCCCGGGTTCGGGCGTGGGATCCTTCAGCCCCTGAGCCCTGGCGACGGCGAGCGGTTCAAGCCTGCACCAGCCCTTCGCCCTGGCAGATGCCGAGGCTGAAAGCAAGCCTTGGCCCCTGCGCGACTCCCCCTCACCCCTGCAACAACTTCTCCTCCGCCAGCGCCAGAGCCTCGGGCAGGCCGGACAGCACCAGGGTGTCGCCGGCGGCCAGCAGCAGCTCGTCCGTGGCTTCGATGACGGCGCCGCCGGCCTGGCGCACCGACACCACCTGCACGCCCACGGCGTGCAGGGCCAGGTGGCCCAGGTGCTGGCCCAGGTGGGCGGCGGCGGCGGGCAGGGTCACGCTCAGCAGCCGGGCCTGCTCCAGCGTTTCCGCCGTGTCGTCATCGGCGCCGTGGAAGTAGCCGCGCAGCAGGCGGTAGCGGGCGTCGCGCGCGTCGCGCGTGATGCGGATGACGCGGGCCATGGGCACACCCACCAGCGCCAGGGCGTGGCCGGCCAGCATGAGCGAGCCTTCGATGGCCTCGGGCACCACCTCGGTGGCGCCGGCGGCACGCAGGCGGTCCATGTCGGCATCGTCCACGGTGCGCACCACCACCGGCACCTTGGGCGCGTGCTCGCGCACCAGGTGCAGGATCTTCAGCGCCGAAGGGGTGTCGTGGTAGGTGATGACCACGGCGCTGGCGCGCGCCAGGCCGGCGGCCATCAGGCTTTGCAGCCGCGCGGCGTCGCCAAACACCACGCTCTGGCCAGCGGCTGCCGCCTGGCGCACGCGGTCGGGGTCCAGGTCCAGCGCCATGTAGGGAATGCGCTCGGGCTCCAGCAGCCGGGCCAGGTTCTGCCCGCTGCGGCCGAAGCCGCAGATGATGACGTGGGCCTCGGTGGACATGGACTTCTTGGCGATGCTGGTCAGCGCCACCGATTGCATCAGCCAGTCGTTGGCGCTCAGGCGGTTGACGATGCGGTCGCTGAACATCACGATGAAGGGCGCCGCCAGCATGGACAGCACCATGGCCGCCAGCACCGGGCTCACCCACTGCGGCGCCACCAGGTGGTGGTCGGCCCCCAGCGTCAGCAGCACGAAGCCGAATTCGCCCGCCTGTGCCAGGTACAGGCCGGTGCGCAAGGCGGTGCCCGCCGGGGCGCGGAACAGCCGCGCCAACGCCGCAATCAGCACGAACTTGGCCACGATGGGCGCGGTGGTCAGCAGCAGCACGATGAACCACTGGTCCAGCACCGGGCGCCAGTCCAGCTTCATGCCGATGGTGATGAAGAACAGGCCCAGCAGCACGTCGTGGAATGGGCGGATGTCGGTCTCCACCTGGTGCTTGTATTCGGTCTCGGCCACCAGCATGCCGGCTACGAAGGCGCCCAGGGCCAAGGACAGGCCGGCGTGTTCGGTCAGGTAGGCCAGGCCCAGGGTGACGAGCAGCAGGTTGAGCATGAACAACTCATCGCTCTTGCGCCGCGCCACCAGGGTGAGCCACCAGCGCATGACCTTCTGGCCGCCCACCAGCAGCACGGTCAGCAGCGCCACGGCCTTCAGCAGCGCCAGCCCCAGCGAGCCGGCCATCTGCTCCGGGCCCGTGCCCAGCGCGGGGATGATGACCAGCAGCGGCACCACCGCCAGGTCCTGGAACAGCAGGATGCCCAGCACGCGCTTGCCGTGCTCGCTGTCGATCTCCAGCCGCTCGGCCATGAGCTTGACGGTGATGGCGGTGCTGGACATGGCGATCGCGCCGCCCAGCACCACTGCGCCCTTCCAGTCCAGCTCCCAGGGTCGGGTGGTGAAGGAGAACAGCCACAGCAGCAGGAAGTGGCCGGCTACGGCGCCGATGACGGTCAGCCCCACTTGCGACAACCCGAGGCCGAAGACCAGCGTGCGCATGCTGCGCAGCTTGGGCAGGTTGAACTCCAGCCCCAGCACGAACATCAGGAACACCACGCCGAACTCGGCCAGGTAGCGCACGCCCTCGCTGTCCTTGGCCAGGGCCAGCGCGTTGGGCCCGATCAGCACGCCCACCACCAGGTAGCCCAGCATGGGCGGCAGCTTGAGCGAACGGAACAGCGTCACGCCCGCCACCGCGGCGACGAGGTACAGCAAGACGAGTTCGAGGGTGGAGGCCATGCCGCAGAGGAACCGGGCCGGGCGTGCCGGCTCGCTCAATAGAATCACTCGATCCTATCGGAGGGCGGTTGGGGGCAGTTGCTCACTGCCGTTGTCCCCCGATCGCGTGCCCCACCGTGCCCTACCGTGCCCCATCGTGCCCCACAGCCCCACGCCCGACACTCCCTCTGTGCCGATGCCCCCGCAGGGCTTCAGCGCCGAGCGTGCGTTGGCGCTGGCGGCCCAGACCTTCGACATCGAGGCCCGAGCATTGCAGGCCCTGGCCGCGCGCCAGGGCGAAGGCTTCGTGCAGGCGGTGCAGGCCATGCTGGCCTGCCGCGGCCGCACCATCGTCATGGGCATGGGCAAGAGCGGCCACGTGGGGCGCAAGATCGCCGCCACGCTGGCCTCCACGGGCACGCCGGCTTTCTTCGTCCACCCGGCCGAGGCCAGCCACGGTGACCTGGGCATGGTCGCCCCCGGTGACGTGGTGCTGGCCATCTCCAACAGCGGCGAGAGCGACGAGCTCTCGGCCCTGCTGCCGGCGCTGCGCCGTCTGTCGGTGACGCTGGTGGCCATGACGGGCCAGGCGCAGTCCACCCTGGCCCGGCACGCCGACATCGTGTTGTCCAGTGCGGTGGACCAGGAGGCCTGCCCGCTGAACCTGGCGCCCACGGCCAGCACCACGGCGCAGATGGCCCTGGGCGACGCGCTGGCGGTGGCGCTGCTGGATGCGCGCGGCTTTGCGGAGGCCGACTTCGCGCGCTCGCACCCCGGCGGCAGCCTGGGGCGCAAGCTGCTGATGCACGTGCGCGACCTGATGCGCAGCGGCGACGCCCTGCCCGTGGTGCCACCCGCGGCCTCCATGAGCGCGATGCTCAAGGAGATGAGCGCCAAGGGGCTGGGCTTCACCGCCGTGGCCGACGGGGCCGGCCAGGTGCTGGGCATCTTCACCGACGGCGACCTGCGCCGCCTGATCGAGCGCGGCGCCGATCTGCTGCCGCTGACGGCGCAGGACGTGATGTACCGCAGCCCCCGTCTCGTGCGCGAGGACGCCCTGGCGGTGGAGGCCGCGGGCCTGATGGAGCAGCACCGCATCACCAGCGTCATCGTCGTCAACGACGTCGGCCGCATCACAGGGGCGCTGAACAGCAACGATCTGATGCGCGCCAAGGTCATCTGAGCGCCTGCGAGCCCTTGCACGCCATGACCCCGCGCCTGAACTTTCCCCCGGCCTTGCTGCTGCAGGCGCAAGGGCCGGATTTCGGCATGAAAGCGGCGATCTTCGACGTGGACGGTGTGCTGACCGACGGGCGCATCTACATCGGCGAGCAGGGCGAGACCGTGAAGGCCTTTGCCACGCTGGACGGCCACGGCATCAAGCTGCTGGCGCGCGCGGGCATCAAGCCCATCGTCATCACCGGGCGAGACTCGGCGGCGGTGCGCCGCCGCGTGGCGGATCTGGGCATCGAACATGCGGTCTACGGCGCTGGCGACAAGCTGGCGGCGGCGCAAGCCGTGCTGCAGCGCCTGGGCCTGGACTGGCCCGAGGTGGCGGCCATGGGCGACGACTGGCCCGACCTGCCGCTGCTGATGCGCGCCGGATTTGCCTGCGCGCCTGCGCAGGCGCATGTCGAAGTGCGCGCCGCGGTTCATCATGTGACGGCGGCCAGCGGGGGTCATGGGGCCGCACGCGAGTTCTGCGACCTGCTGCTGGTGGCTGCGGGCCGCTACGCAGGGCTGCTGGCCGAGCACCTGGGCACCCTGGACGCGAAGTGAGCCTGTCTTGAGCCCGAAGACCGCACGCGGCATCGAACTGACCCTGCCAGACCTGCCGGAGGTGCCCATCTCGCTGGGCCCGGTGGCCGAGCGGGCGGCAGGCGGTGGTGCCCGGCCGCCCTGGCCGCACCGGCTGCTCGACGTGGTGACCGCCGCCCTGCCCCTCATCGTGATGCTGGTGCTGGCCATCGGCACCTGGTGGCTGGTGCGCAACGCCCCGCAGCCCCTGGAGCCGCGGCCCGCTGCCGCCACCCGCGTGGAGCCCGACTACACCATGACCGGCTTCATGGTGCAGCGCTTTGCCGCCGACGGCCGGCTGCGCGTGCAGATCGAAGGCCGCGAGCTGCGCCATCTGCCGGCCGCGGGCCGCCTGGAGATCGAGGGCGCGACGCTTCGGGCCTATTCGCCGGAGGGCAACGAGACCGTGGCCACTGCGCAGCGGGCCCTGGCCGATGACGACACCACCGAGGTGCAGCTCATCGGCAACGCGCGGATCCAGACCCGCTCGGCCGCAGGTCGGCCGGCGGTGCTGGAGGGTGAGCTGCTGCTGCTGTACCCCCAGGAGCGCCGCGTGCGCAGCGAGCAACCGGTGCGGGTGCGGCTGGGCGACGATGAACTCCAGGCCGCCAGCCTGGACTACCGCGAGGACACCGGCGTGCTGGAGTTCACCGGGCCCTCGCGCGGTGTCTTCGCGCCGCGCGCAGCGGGCGGGGCGACGGCCCGGCCTTGAACCTCCTTGAGTTCCCTTGAGCCGCCTTCAGAGACTGTCCAGCCCACCATGAGCCCTCCCGCCGCCCCGCCCCCGTTGGTGTTCATCACCGGTGCTTCCAGCGGCATCGGCCAGGCGCTGGCCGCGCGTTATGCCCGGGAGGGCTGGCGCCTGGCCTTGCTGGCGCGGCGCACCGAGCTGATCGAGGCCTGGGTCCAGGCCCAGGGGCTGAGCCCGGAGCGTGTGTGCGTGCTCGGCGCCGACGTGGCCGACCCGGACGCGATGTGCGCGGCGGCCCGCGTGTGCCTGGAGCGCATGGGCCTGCCGGACGTGGTGATTGCGAACGCCGGCATCAGCGTGGGCATGGACACGGCCGAGCGGGCGGACCTGGACGTGCTGCGCGACACCCTGGCGGTCAACAACATCGGCATGGCCGCCACCTTCCACCCCTTCCTGGCGGCGATGCGCCAACGCCGCCGCGGCACCCTGGTGGGCATTTCCAGCGTGGCCGCGGTGCGCGGCATGCCCGGCCATGGCGCCTACTGCGCCAGCAAGGCGGCCGCCGTGGCTTACTGCGAGAGCCTGCGCGGCGAGTGCCGGCCGCATGGCGTGCGCGTGGTGACCCTGCTGCCGGGCTATGTGGCCACGCCGCTGACGGCGCGCAACCGCTACCCCATGCCCTTCCTGCTGGACGCCGACACCTTTGCCGACCGCGCCTGGCGTGCCATCCAGGCCGGGGTCAGCCGCCGGGTGATCCCCTGGCAGATGGCCATCGTGGCGCACCTGCTTCACGCGCTGCCTGATGCCTTGTTCGATCGCCTGTTTGCCGGGCGCGGCCGCAAGCACCGGCGTGGCGAGCGCTGACCTGACGACGTTCGGCACCGCCTTGCGGCGGGTTCGCCCCGGCCCGGGCTGGTGGCGCGCTTCATGTCCCCACCCCAGCCGGACTTGCAGGCCGCTGGCAGGATGCCGTCATGGCGTTTGATGCAGTGGTGCTTTTCTTCGCGCTGGGCGTGTTCGCCCGGCTGGTGCGCAGCGACCTGCGCCTGCCGGAGGCGCTGTACGAGACGCTGTCGATCTACCTGCTGCTGGCCATCGGCCTGAAGGGCGGGGTGGAGCTCAGCCGCCAGCCGCTGGAAGCGCTGGCGCCGCAGGTGTTGGCCTGCGCCGCGCTGGGTTTCACCATTCCCCTGATGCTGTTCCCGGTGCTGCGCGCCCTGCGTCTGCAGCCGGCCGATGCGGCCAGCGTGGCCGCGCATTTCGGTTCGGTCAGCGTGGTCACGTTCGCCGTGGCCACCGCTGCGCTGCAGCGCGCGGGTGTGGCCTACGAAACCCACGCCGCCCTGTGGGTGGCCGTGATGGAGGCGCCGGGCATCGTCGCGGGCATCCTGCTGGCGCGCTGGTCCATGCGCACCGCGCAGGCCCCCGATGCCATGGCACGCAAAGGCCGATGGGGTGAACTGGCGCACGACGTGCTGTTCGGCAAGAGCGTGCTGTTGCTGCTGGGCGGGCTGGCCATTGGCGCGGTGGCCGGCGTGGCCGGTACCGAGCCGCTGCGCGCGGTGTTCGTGGAACCTTTCAAGGGCGTGCTGGCGCTGTTCCTGCTGGAGCTGGGGCTGGTGGCCGGTTCGCGCCTCGGTGAAGTACGGCGCTTCGGACCCGCGGTGCTGGCCGTGGGCCTGCTGACGCCCCCGTTGCTGGCGCTGCTGGGTGCAGGCGTCGGAATGGCGCTGGGCTTGTCCACCGGTGGCGTCGCCCTGATGGCCACGCTGGCGGCCAGTGCCAGCTACATCGCCGCACCCACGGCCATGCGCATTGCGGTGCCGCAGGCCAACGCGGCGCTGTCCATCACCGTGGCGCTGGGCATCGCATTCCCCTTCAACCTCGTGATCGGCATTCCGCTCTATCTCGAACTGGCCCGAAGGCTCACCTCATGACCAAGCTGCACAAGCACCCCCGCACCCTGCTGGTGATCGTGGCCGAGGCCGCCCTCGAGAAGCCGCTGGTGCGTGAGGTCCGGGAGCACGGGGGTCAGTTCTGGACCGTTGCCGAAGTGCACGGGGCCGGCCTGGAAGGCGTGCGCGATGGGGATTGGGAGGCCGACCGCACCATCGAGCTGAAGGTCATCTGCGAGCCGCAGGTGGCCGACCAGATCGCGCAGCGCGTGCTGGAAGACTACGCCCCCCACTTCAGCGTCGGCCTGTACTTCGGGGACGTCGCCGTGCTGCGGCCCGAGCGCTACTGAGGTCCCTGCCGCGTCGACCCGCCCGCGCCCGCATGCCCACGTCCTGGCCCCTCATCCTTCCGTGGCTGGTCACCGTGGTCCTGGCGGCGGCGCTGTGGCAGTACCCGGCCCTGGGCTGGGGGCTGATGGCCGCCAGCACCGCGGCCCTGGTGGCGGCGGTGGTGAGCTCGGTGCACCACGCCGAAGTCATTGCGCAGCGCCTGGGCGAGCCTTTCGGCACCTTGGTGCTGGCCCTGGCCATCACCGTGATCGAGGTGGCCCTGGTGCTGGCCGTCATGCACGCCGGTGGCCCCGAGAGTGCTGCGCTGCCGCGCGACACCATCTTCGCCGCGGTGATGATCATCTGCAACGGCGTGGTGGGTCTGTGCCTGCTGATTGGCGGCATACGCCACGGCGAGCAGAGCTTTCGCATCGAGGGCACGGGCTCCGGGTTGGCCGCGCTGGCTGCGCTGTCGGGGCTGGTGCTGGTGACCCCGGCATTGACCATCAGTTCCCCAGGTGCCACCTACACGAACTCCCAGCTCGTGTTCGTGGCCTTGTCGTCGCTGTCGCTGTGGCTGCTGTTCGTGTTCATCCAGACCGTCCGACACCGCGACTACTTCCTGCCAGAGGCTTCGCCGGCCGACGAGTCGGTTCACGCCGCCCCCCCGAGCCGGGCCCAGGCCTGGGTCAGCTTCGGGCTGCTGCTGATGTCTTTGGCCTGCGTCGTGGGGCTGGCCAAGCTGATGTCGCCGGCCCTGGAGCAACTGGTGCTGGACTTGCAGGCGCCCAAGAGCGTGGTGGGCATCGTGATCGCGCTGATCGTGCTGATGCCGGAGACCTGGGCCGCGATCCGCGCCGCACGCGCCAACCGGCTGCAGACAAGCATGAACCTGGCCATCGGCTCTGCGCTGGCCAGCATAGGCCTGACGATCCCCATCGTGGTGGTGGCCGCCGTCCTGTGGGGCCTGCCGCTGGAACTGGGCCTGGTGCCCAAGGACATCGCGCTGCTGGCGCTGACCTTCATCGTCGGCTCGATCACCCTGGCTTCGGGCAGAACCAACCTGATGCAAGGGGCGGTGCATCTGGTGCTCTTTGCCGCCTTCCTGTTCCTGACCCTGGTGCCCTGAAAACAGCAAGGGCGGCCGGGTTTGCACCCGCCGCCCCTGGAGAGCTGGGCTCGCCCTCAGGGCGAGACCCGTTGCTCAGCAGCTGTTTTCAGTAGCTGCCGCGATCGCCGCGGTCACCACCATAGTTGCCCCGACCGTAGGCACCGCGGCCGCCGCCTTCGCTGTCGCCGCCGTAGCTGCGCTCGCTGGTGCCGTAGCCACCCCGGTCGCCGCCGCGGCCACCGCCGCCACCGCCACCGTAGCCGCCACCACCGCCGCCGCCGTAGCCGCCACGGCTACCACCGCCGCCGCCTGCGCCACCGCCACCACCGTAGCCGCCGCGGCCGGCACCGCCGCCACCGCCGTAGGGGCTGCGGCCACCGCCGCCACCACCACCACCGTAGCCGCCACCGCCGCCGCCGCCGCCGTATCCACCACCACTGCCACCACCACCGTAGCCGCCACGGCCACCGCCGCCGCCGCCGAAGCCGCCCGGACGCTCTTCACGCGGCCGCGCTTCGTTCACCACGATGGCCCGACCCTCCAGGGGCTGGCCGTTCATGCCGTTGATGGCGGCCTGCGCTTCCGCGTCAGATCCCATCTCCACAAAGCCGAAACCCTTGGAGCGGCCGGTGTCCCGGTCCATCATCACTTTGGCTGACGTGACGCTGCCGAATTGACCAAACGCCTGCATCAGTGAATCGTCGCGCACCGAATAAGCCAGGTTACCTACGTACAGTTTGTTTCCCACGGGAAAAGCCCTTTATCTCTCGAACTCAGACAACATGTGGAGCTTCTACCCAGCGGAACCATTCAGCTACAGGCGCGGCGTCCATACACGAGTTGGGAATTATCAAGGGTCGCAATACCAGACCACAAAGCCCGATGCACAAGAGTGTTGTTTTCCTGCCCCCCGTGAAAACCCGTATGCGCCTGTGGTGCATCCCTGATCCTGCTTCCCGCAACTCCGCTTTTCTCAAGCTTGCCAGCGGGCCTGACGCGGGCTCTGAGCATGCGCAAGGCCGGTCGTCACCCTTGGGCTGCGCGAAGTACTATCGAGCCGAACCCAGCCGGAGCCCGCCTTGGACAGCGACGAATTTCCCGTTTACGACCACATCGTGGTGGGGGCCGGCACGGCCGGCTGCCTGCTGGCCAATCGGCTCAGCGCCGACCCGGACCGTCGGGTCCTGCTGATCGAGGCCGGGGGCCAGGACGACTATGTCTGGATCCACATCCCGGTGGGTTATCTGTACTGCATCGGCAACCCGCGCACCGATTGGTTGTATTACACCGAGCCCGACCCGGGGCTGAACGGCCGGCGGCTGCGCTACCCCCGGGGAAAGGTCCTGGGCGGCAGCTCCAGCATCAACGGCATGATCTACATGCGAGGCCAGTCACACGATTACGACGCCTGGGCCGAGTCCATGGGTGACCCGGCCTGGGGCTGGGCGCAATGCCTGCCCGTTTTCAAGTCGCACGAGGACCACTGGCGCGGCGCCAGCGAACTGCACGGCAGCGGTGGCGAATGGCGCATCGAGCGCCCGCGCGTGCGCTGGGACATCCTGGACGCGTTCTCCCAGGCGGCGCAGGAGGCCGGCATCCCGGCCACGGAGGACTTCAACACCGGCCACAACGAGGGTGTGGGCTACTTTGAGGTGAACCAGCGCAGCGGCTTGCGCTGGAACGCCTCAAAGGCTTTCCTGCGGCCGGTGATCAGCCGGCCGAATCTGCAGGTCTGGACCGAAGCACAGGTGCAGCGCCTGACGCTGGGCCGCGCTTCCGACGGGCAGCTGCGGTGCGAAGGCGTGGAGCTTCTGCCCACCAACGGCGCCCCCCGCGGGGCCCGGGCCCGCCGCGGCGTGGTCATGGCCGCAGGCGCCCTGGGCACCCCGCAGATCCTGCAGCTGTCGGGCGTGGGGCCCGGGGCCTTGCTGCACACCCACGGCATCGCGCTGCTGCATGAGCTTCCCGGGGTGGGCCAGAACCTGCAGGACCACCTGCAGATCCGCGCCGTCTATGGGGTGGAGGGGGTGAAGACGCTCAACACCATGGCGGCCTCGGCTTTCGGCAAGGCCTTGATCGGCCTGGAGTACCTGCTGCGCCGCACCGGGCCGATGAGCATGTCGCCGTCGCAGCTCGGGGCGTTCGCGCGCTCCTCGCCCGAGCGGGCCTGGGCCAATGTGCAGTACCACGTGCAACCGCTGTCGCTGCCGGCCTTTGGCGAGCCGCTGGACAGCTTCAACGCCTTCACCGCCAGCGTGTGCAACCTGAACCCCACCGCGCGCGGCCAGGTGTCCATCGCCAGCGCCGACCCCCGGGCCGCTCCTCTGATCGAGCCGCGCTATCTGAGCACGCTCGAGGACCGCCTGGTGGCGGCGCAGTCGCTGCGCCTGACGCGCCGCATCGTCGCCCAACCCGCGCTCGCGCGGTACCGGCCGCAGGAACTCAAGCCGGGTGCGCAGTTCGAGAGCGACGAAGACCTCGCGCGCCTGGCCGGCGACATCGGCACCACCATCTTCCACCCCGTGGGCACCTGCCGCATGGGCCGGGCGGACGACCCGCTGGCGGTGGTGGACCCCCGGCTGGCCGTACGTGGGGTGCGCGGCCTGCACGTGGCCGATGCCAGCGTCATGCCCACCATCACCAGTGGCAACACCAATTCACCCACGCTGATGATTGCGGAGCGGGCCGCAGGCTGGATCCTCGCCAGCACCTGAGCGGGCGCAGGGTCCCGACTCGGGCGGGACGTTGGCGTACGCAGCGTGGTGGAGTGCTTGCCCGGGTATGTCCCGATGCCACCGCCTGAACGCTTCCTTACATTCCCACCACTCGCGTTGGCAGCCCTCAGGACAGAGAGCTGCGCAACAGGCGGGGGATCGAGGAGACACGACACCAACAGTGCCCTCCACGCAGCCATGTAGCCACGCATGGCTGGGCTGCGTGGCAGAGGCGCACAGGCCCCTTTCAAGGGGCTTGACTTTTTGCGAGGCTCCAGGGCTCACGCGTGCGCTGACGCGCCCATGGTGGCCTCCACCGCCAAGCGCCTGGCTTGGCCTCTTCACCTGCTCCAGCGTGAATTCTTCGCGGCTGGCGTCACTGTGATCAATGACATCGCAGGCCCGGTACATGCGCATGGGCTTGTCCGGGCATACTCCGCGCACCATGAGCAGCCCGAAGACTTCCGCACCGATGCAACTGGATATCCCGGCCATGCCGGCGGCGTTGGTGCGTTTGTCACGCCTGCTGCAGGCCGAGGAGGTCGATCTCAAGGCGCTGGCCTCCCTGGTGGAGTCCGACATGGCGCTGGCTGCGGCCGTCATGAAGGCCGTGAGTTCGGCCATCACGGGCGTGCGCGGGCGTGTCAACAGCGTGCAGCAGGCCGTCACCTTCCTGGGTATCCGCGAGGTGGCGGCCATCACCTACGAGGTGAGCATGCGCGCCGCCTTTCCCCCCATCGTCGAGCTCGACCTGGTATGGAAGCGCGGAGCCAGGCGCGGCACCCTCATGAAGTTCCTGGCGCAGAAGATGCGGCTGGAGCCCTACGCCGCCCACGCGGCCGGCTTGTTCGAGGAGTGCGGCAAGGCAGTGTTGTTCCGCCACGCGCCCGACCACTACCGCTCCATGCTGCGCGCTGCGCCCGCGGACATGGACCTGGTCATCCTGGAGCGCGCCGGCTTCGGCCTCGGCCACGACGAACTCGGCGCCCGCATGTGCGAGGCCTGGATGCTGTCGCCTGAAGCCGTGTGTAGCGTGCGCCACCACCTGGAGGTCCGGCGCAGCGGCCAGTTGCCTGCCCCGCCCGAGCCGCGCGAACTCAGCGTCGTGTCGGCCATCGTCTGGGCCATCATGACCGAACCCGGCAAGCTGGGCGAGGCCGTGCAGCTCTACGCCCCCCAGATCGGCCGCGATCCCGAGGCCGTGATGGACGCAGCCGAGATCGCCATCGAGCGCGCCGACGAGGCCGGGGCCGGCGGCTAGTTTGCGCCGCGGCAGGACCCCACATTCGGGAAGACCATCATCGCCGCCCGCGCCCGGGCCGGCTAGGCTCGCGGCTCCCGTTTGCCTCAGGAGCGCGCCTCGGGCGTGCACAAGCCATGAAGATCGACATTGCAGCTGACAAGCTGGCGCTGCAGCGCCTGTACCACTGGGAAGCCACGGCCCCGGATCGTGTCGTTTTCACCCAGCCCATGGGCGGCGCGGTGGTACGCGACTTCACGTGGGCACAGGTCATGGACCAGTCGCGGCGCATGGCCGCGCACCTGCAGTCCCAGGGCATCCAGCCCGGCGACCGCGTGGCCCTCATCTCCAAGAACACCGCACACTGGCTGATGACCGACTTCGCCATCTGGCTGGCGGGCGGGGTCTCGGTGCCGCTGTACCCCACGCTGGCCCCGGCCACCATCACGCAGATCCTGGAGCACAGCGGCGCCAAGCTGCTGTTCGTGGGCAAGCTCGACGGCTGGGAGGGCATGAAGCCGGGCGTGCCCGAAGGCCTGCCCTGCATCAGCCACCCCTTGTCGCCCGAGGACGCCAAGCGCAGCTACCCCGGGTGGGACGACATCTGTGCGCGCACGGCGCCATTGGCAGGCCAACCGGTACGTGACGGCGACGAGCTCTCCACCATCATGTACACCTCGGGCACCACCGGCACGCCCAAGGGCGTGATGCACAGCTTCGCCACCTTCGCCTGGGGCGTGGAGTCGGGGCTGAAGCGGCTGCCCATGGTCAACCAGAACTCGCGCATGCTGAGCTACCTGCCGCTGGCCCACGTGGCCGAGCGCACGCTGGTAGAGCACGGCATGCTGGCCACCGGCATGCGCATCTTCTTCGCCGAGAGCCTGGACACCTTCACCGCCGACCTGCAGCGCGCCCGGCCCACGGCCTTCTTCTCGGTGCCGCGCCTGTGGGTGAAGTTCCGTCAGGGCGTGAACGCCAAGATGCCGCAGGCGAAGCTGGAGCGGCTGCTGAAGATCCCCATCCTGCGCGGCATCGTGAAGAAAAAGATCCTGTCGGCCCTGGGACTGGACCAGTGCGAGTTCGCCGCCGGTGGGGCCGCCCCCATGCCGCCCGACCTGCTGCGCTGGTACGCCACGCTGGGCCTGGAGGTTGTGGAGGTGTACGGCATGACGGAGAACTGCGGCATCAGCCACGCCACCCTGCCGGGCCGCCCGCGGCCGGGCACCGTGGGCCTGCCGTACGACGGCGTGCAAAGCCGCATCGAGCCCGCCACGGGCGAGATCCAGATGCAAGCTCCCTGCCTGATGCTGGGCTACTACCGCGAGCCCGAGCTCACCGCCCAGACCTTCACTGGCGACGGCTGGCTGCACACGGGCGACAAGGGCGAGATGGACGCCCACGGCAACCTGCGCATCACCGGGCGCGTGAAAGACCTGTTCAAGACCAGCAAGGGCAAGTACGTGGCGCCCGCGCCTATCGAGGACCGGCTGGTCATGCACTCAGCGGTGGAGGCCTGCTGCGTGACAGGTGCCAACCTCGGCCAGCCCCTGGCGCTGCTGATGCTCAACGCAGAAGCCGCCACGCGGGCCGCCGCCGCTGCAGGCCGGGCGGAACTGGAGGCCTCACTGGCCGCGCATCTGGCCACCGTGAACGCCAGCCTGGACCCCCACGAACGGCTGGACTGCCTGGTCCTGACCACGCGCGCCTGGACCGTGGACAACGACCTGATCACGCCCACCTTCAAGGTCAAGCGCAACCGCATCGAGCAGGATTTCGCCGCTCGCTACGAGGAGTGGACCACCTCCGGCCGGGCGGTGGTGTGGATGGAGTGAGCCCCGCCTCAATCCACCTTCGCCCCCGAGGCCTTCACCACCTGGGCCCACTTCTTCGACTCGGTGTCGATCAGCCGGGCGAACTCGGCCGGGGTGTTGCCGCTGGGGATGGCGCCCTGGGCCTGAAGGCGCTCTTTCAGCGCCGGTGATGACAGGGCCTTGGCCGTCTCTTGCTGAATGCGGTTGACGATGTCCGCGGGCGTGCCCGCTGGGGCCAGCAGCCCGAACCAGGAGCTGGCTTCGAAGCCCTTGAGCGCCGGGCCGCCCACTTCCTCCACCGTGGGCACGTCCGGCAATGCCGAGGAACGCTGCGCGCTGGTGACGGCCAGGGCCTTGAGCTTGCCGGAGCGGATGTGCGGCATGGAAGAGGGCAGGTTGTCGAACATCAGGTCCATGTTGCCGCCCATCAGGTCCATCAGCGCCGGGCCCGAGCCCCGGTAGGGAAAGTGCACCATGAAGGTACCGGTCATGGACTTGAAGAGCTCGGCCGCCAGGTGGATGGAGGTGCCGTTGCCCGAGCTGGCCACATTCAGCCGCCCCGGGTTGGCGCGCGCCACGCGCGCCAGGTCCTGCACGGAGTTGATGCCGTACTTCTGCGCGTTGGCCGGGTTGACCACCAGCACGTTGGGCACCCCGGCCACCAGCGTGATGGGCACGAAGTCCTTGACGTGGTCGTAGGGCATCTTGGGGTAGAGCGACGGGTTGATGGCGTGCGTGCCCACCGTGCCCATCAGCAGCGTGTGGCCGTCAGGCGCGGCCTTGGCCACCTCCGCCGAACCCAGGTTGCCGCCCGCCCCGGGCTTGTTCTCGATGACGAAGGGCTGTCCGAACACCCGCTGCAACTCGGGCGCCAGGGCGCGGGCCAGGATGTCGGTGGTGCCGGCCGCCGGGAAGGGCACGACGATGCGCACCGGCTTGCTGGGCCAGGCGGCCTGCGCCTGGGCGGCTGTGCTGAAGCCCGCGGTCGCGGTCAAGGTGGCCAGTGCGGCCAGCGCCGAGAGCGAAACCAGGAAGGGGCGGCGTGGGGTCATCGGAACCTCTATGGGTGGGGCGGGTCAAGGACGCGCAGTGTGCCCTGCACAAGGGGGCGCCAACATCGGGCCAATCCCGACGCGCAGAGCGGGCCGGTTTCACGATACTGCAGCATCCGCATTCACCTGGGAGGTTGCCATGCAAAGAAGAACCCTGCTGATGGCCGGTGTTGCCGCCAGCGTCGCGCCGGGCCTGCGCGCCCAGGCCGCCTGGCCGGCGCAGCCCGTCAGGCTGATGATCGCCTTCCCGCCCGGCGGCCCCACCGACCTGACCATGCGCGCCCTGGCCGAGAACGCGTCCAAGCTGCTGGGCCAGCCGGTGGTGATCGAGAACCGCCCGGGCGCCGGTGGCACCCTGCCCGCGCAAGCGCTGCAGCAGGCCAAGCCCGACGGCTACACCCTGGCGCAGATTCCGCTGGGCGTGTTCCGCCTGCCTTACACCACCAAGATCAGCTGGGACCCGGTCAAGGACATCACCTACATCCTGGGCATCACGGGTTACGCCTTCGGGGTGGTGGTACCCACCGAGTCACCCATCAAGACCTGGGCCGACTTCGTGGCCTGGGCCAAGGCCAACCCGGGCAAGCTCAGCTACGGCTCCACGGGCGTGCTCACCAGCCCGCACCTGACCATGGAGGACATCGCGCAGCGCGTGGGCATCGAGTTGAACCACATCCCGTTCAAGGGCAGCGCCGACATGATGCAGTCCATCCTGGGCGGCCAGATCATGGCCGCGGCCGACTCCACCGGCTTTGCCCCGCACGTGGCCTCGGGCCGGCTGCGCGTGCTCAACACCTGGGGCGAGAGGCGCCTGGCCAAGTTCCCCGATGTGCCCACGCTCAGGGAGCTGGGCATCCCGCTGGTGCAGGCCTCGCCCTACGGCCTGGGCGGTCCCAAAGGCATGGACCCCGCGCTGGTCAGGCGCATCCACGACGCCTTCAAGCAGGCCATGGAGATGCCCAGCCACGTGGAGGTGCTGGCCAAGTACGACCAGCAGCTCATGCACATGGACCCAGCGCAGTACACCCGCTTTGCCGAAGACACCTTCCGGCGCGAGAAGGCGCTGGTGGAGAAGCTGGGCCTGGCCAAGCCGTCCTGACGCCGCGCCCTGCGCCGCCTTACAGCTTCAGCTCCAGCCGCACCTGCCAGTTGGTGAAGGATGGCGAGGTGTTGACCGCCGCCTCGCGCAGGCCGCCCAGTTCCAGGGTGTTGGTGGAGGTGTAGTCGCGCGGGGACAGGTTGCTGCCCAGCACGCGCAGGCCCACGGTGGGGCTGAAGGTCCAGAGCGCGAAGGCGTCCCACACCCGCTTGCCCGGCGTGGTGGTCACCTGTTCGTCGCTCAACTGCGTGCGGTAGCCCGGCACCCAGTTGACGTTGCCGCCCAGGGTGAGCGGGGTGCCGCGGATGCGGTAGTCGGCCCCGATGTTGGCCGTGGCCTTGGCCTGGCTGTCCAGCCGGTTGTCCGGGCCGGGCACGCCCTCCACCTTCGATCGGAACAGGCTGAGGTTGCTGCGCATCTCCACCCTTGGCGCCCCCGTGACCATCTGATCCAGCCGGAACTTGGCCTCCAGCTCGATGCCCTGGGTGAGCGCATCGCCGATGTTCTGTGTGCGCGCCACGTAACGCTGCACCGGGCTCCAGGACACCGTCTCCAGCGTGGTGACGCTGCGCATCAGGTCGCGGATGCGGCGGCTGAACAGGTTGGCGCTGAGCACGCCGCCGGCTGCGAGGTAGCGCTCCACGGCCAGATCCACGCCCAGGGCCATTTCGGGGCGCAGGTCGGGGTTGCCAGCGCGGTCGGGTGCGGTGGGGGTGTTGGTGCCCGCAACCGGGTAGCGCGAGTTGATCGAGGGCCGCGCCATCAGGTTGCCCAGGTCCGGCGACTTGTAGCTGCGCGTCAGGCTCAGGCGCACCTGGTCGCGGCCCTTCGGGTCGGGCTTCCACACGGCGTGCAGCAGGGGTGTGGCCACGCTGCTGCGGTTCTCCGGCCGGGCCGAGCCGTCGGCGGCGTCGCCGCGCGTGGCAATGCCCTCCCAGCGCAGGCCGGCATGCACCGCCCAGCGCGGGTTGAGTGCCCACTCGTCCTGGGCATACAGCGCCAGGCGGGTGGACGAGGCCTGCAGGTTGTCGCCAAAGTCGGTGAGCAGCGGCGTGCCGTCTTGCAGGGTGCTGCGGGTCTCGGTGCGGCGCAGGGCCTCAAGCTCGATGCCGGTGACCAGGTTGTGCTCGCCCACGGTGGCGCTGCCCGGGCCGGTAGAGGGGCCGGTGGCCGGCGGGCTGCCCAGCAGCGTGGACAGCTTGCCGTTGAGATTGACCGATTGCTGGCGCGTGCGCGACGTGTCGGCGACGGTGCGCACGGGCGTGTTGCCGCCGGCCACCGTGAACTCCTGGCGCTGCGTGTCGCCGCGCGCCCGCCAGGCCCCCAGGCCGCCGTTGAGCTCCAGGCGCGAGCCGCCCAGGCGCTGGCGCCACATCAGGTTCAGCCGCCCGTTGGTGAAGGCGCTGTCGGTGTGGGAGGCGCCGCTGTCGTAGTCCGGTGGCGTGCTGCCAATGGGCTGCATCAGCGAGAAGGTGCGCCGGTTGTCGGCCACGGTATGGAAGAGCGTGGGCATGAGCGCGAGAGAGTCGCCGCCCTCGCTCAGACGCCAGGACAGCCGACCGGAGAGATTCGCCCCGGTGCGCCGGTTGTCGGTGAAGGCGGACTCGATCTGCTCGCGCAGCGTGGCGCCGCTGGGCACGTCCTCTTCGCGCGTTTGCGCGGTGCTTTCGTCCTTGCGGTGGCCGCGGAAGACCGAGCCGGAGATGTTGTACGTCAGCGGGCCCTTGGCATTGTTGTGCGTCCAGTTGATCCCTGGGGAGACGGTGCCGTTTTCCAGGCCCACGCCCACGCGCAGGTCGTTCAGGCGGCGGCGGAAGCCCTCGCGCGTGATGATGTTGATCGTGCCGGCGATCGCCCGCGCACCGGTCTCGGCCGTGGGGGCGCGCAGGATCTCGATGCGCTCGATCTGCTCGGGCGTGAGCGACTCCACCGAGAAGCCCGGCGGGGTGCGCTGGCCGTCGATGAGGATCTGCGTGTAGCCCCCGCCCAACCCGCGCAGGCGCGGCGGCCCGCCCCGCCCTGGCGCGCCCGGGGTGGTGACGCCCGGCAGGCGGCGCAGCACCTCGCCCAGCGTGGCGTCGCCGAACTTGTCGATCTCCTCGCGCCCGATCACGATCTTGGCGGCGGTGGAGCGCTGGCGCTGGGTGGTGTCGTCGGCACGGCCGCCCGTGACCTCGATGCGCTGCTGGGCGGCAGTGGCAGGGCTGGCGGGTGTAACGGGATTCTCGGGGGTGGCCGGCTTGGCTTCGCCAGCGACCTCAGGCTGCGCTGGCGCAGAGGGCGCAGAGGGCGCAGAGGGCGGTGCGGGCGCCGCCACCACGGCTTGCGCCCGGGCCGCGCCGCCGGTGGTCAGCGCGCTGAGCAACAGGCTCAGCGCCCGCACACGGAGGTGCCAGGTGGTGACGGGGCGTGGGCGAGGAGTGAATTTCATTGGGGAGTGATTGTGTCGAGTTTGCCCCGCAGGATCGCCCGCCGGGATTCCCCCGTGATGCTGGTCGCAGGACCGTGCCGTCAGTGGTAAGAACAGCCAGGCCCTTCCTCAAGCGCCCACATTCACGATGGTGGCCTGCATCAGGGCGATGACCTTGTGCGTACCGTCAAGTCCGCCCGTGTAGGCCCGCACTTCGCCCGTGCACACTGTCAGCAGCCGCCCGGCGCTCTGCACTTTGCCGATGGCCAGGAAGTGATCGCCGATACCTGGGCGCATCAGGTTGATCTTGAACTCGGCGGTCACCACCTCCATGCCGGCCGGTGCCTGCGTCAGCGCCGCATATCCGCAGGCACTGTCCACGATGCTGGTGATGGCGCCGGCGTGAAGAAAGCCCATCTGCTGCGACAGATGTGCGGAGAAGGGCAGCGCGATGTGCACCTCGCCGGCCTGCACGTGCTGCAGCCGCGCGCCCAGCGTGGCCATCAGCCCTTGCGCTTCAAAACTGCGTTGGACGCGGGCGTGGGGGTCGTCGTTCATGGGGGGTCCGGTAACGAGGGGCCGTCTTCAGGGCTTGGGAAAGCATTCCAGGACTTCATCGCCGCGCCCATCAAGCTCACCCGTGGAACGCCAGCCCAGATGCCGGTAAAAGCCGTAGGAGCGGCTGGTCGGGTCCGCCGAGCACCCGAGGAACAGGCGTTGGTGGCCCAGGGCCGCGAGGTCGCGTGACATGCGGCCCAGCAGCTCCTTGCCGATGCCCCGCCCCTCGAAGGCCGGCAACAGGGCCAGCACGACGATTTCGCCCTCGCTGCGCGATCCGAAGCAGTAGCCCACCATCCGGCCCTCGCTGCTGCAGACGTGGCCCGGCAGTTCCCCGCGGCGGATGTCCTCGCCCCAGGTCTGCACGGTGATGCCCAAGGCCCGCAGGCGTTCGGGTGACACCGCGTTCTCCCGGGTCTGCCCGCGCAGGGCCACGCAGGCTGCGGCGTCCTCAGGCTGTGCGGCGCGGTACGCCAAGGGCCTCGCGACACCCAGGCCCCGGGGCGGGTGCGCGTTCATCTGTTTCCAAACATTACGCAAAGGGTCACCCATCAAGATCGATGCCGGGTGGGCAGTACGCCCAGGCGCTGGCCACGCGGCCGAGTCACGCTGCCGAGTGCGCAGTATGCGACCACCCCCCAGGCTCCCGGGCCAGACCAGGCTTCAAATCCCGCCGGCCCCAGGCCGCAGAGCCCTGACTCCTGCAGAGTCTCTCCGTCTGCACAAGACTACGCAACGCTCACACTTTCAGACGCCTTGCCCATGCACACCTCCTCGCTGCGCCGTCGCCCTGGCCGGGCCCTTGTTTTTGTCCCTGTCCCTGTCTCTTTGCGGCTTTGCGAGGTGGAGGCATGAAGCTGGTCCTGTGGATGGGCTTCGGCCTGCTCGCCCTGCTGTGGACCGGCGGCGCTGCCCTCGTGGCCGGTCTGACGGAATGGGCCGCGCAGGTGCTGGCCTCGGGCGGTGTGGCCGACTGGACCCGGGCTGCGGCGAACGTGCCTGTGCCGCCCTGGATCGCCCTGTGGGTGGACCCGCAGGCGGTGCGCTTCGTGCAGGAGGCGGTGCAGTGGGCGCTGGAGGTGCTGGGCTCGTGGAGTGCGGCTCTGCCCACGGCCGGGCAACTCATCGGCTGGCTGGTACCGCTGGTATGGCTGCTGTGGGGCCTGGGCCTGCTGCTTCTGCTGGGCCTGGCGGCCGGTGCACACTGGTGGCTGGGGCGCGGCGCCGCCCGGCGTCTGCCGTGATCCAGCCCGACTCCTTCCGGCGTGCCGCGCTGTCCGGCGATCGCTTGAGCCTGGCGGATCTGCTGGGGTTGCATGGTGAGGCTTCGCCGGCCGTGCTGCTGCTGGTGCTGTCGGTGCTGTGCGTGCTGCCCGTGTATGGCGTGGGCACGGCCCTGAGCTTCGCCATCCTGCTGATGGCCTGGCACTGGAGCCGCATCGCGCGGCCAGAACAAGGCGCGCGCAGCGGGCCGGTGCTGCCCGAGCGCCTGGGAAGCTTTCGCCTGGACGAGACCTGGTCGCGCCGCTGCCTGCACGGCCTGGCCTGGCTGTACGCCACCTCGGGCCGCTGCCTGCGCGAGCGCTGGACGCTGCTGTGCCATCCGCGCACGGGCCCCTGGTGGAGCTTGTGGATCGCCCTCATGGGCTTCGTCATCTTCCTGCCCCTGCCCTTCGGTAACGTGCTGCCCAGCATCAGCCTGGTGCTGTTGAGCCTGGGCTGGATGTTCCGCGACGGCCTGGCGATGCTTGCCTCGGCCGTGGTGGGTTCCGGGGCACTGGCGTTCACCTACGCCTTCGGGCATGTGGTGTGGGAGGCGCTGGCGGTGGTGAGAGGGTGGTGGGGGTAGGGAGACTTACCGGCGCATGCTCACAACAGAGGCCCCTCGGCCTCAGACATTCCACTGCATGAACTCATCTGACTGAAGACGACGTAGGTACGCCTCGGCCTCGCGTAACATCCGCGCCTCCGCGGCTGAAGTCTTCCAGCAACTCCCGGAACATCGTCGGGCCCTCATGAGGCTGGCCAGCCATCAAGGCCTGCAGCGGAAACTCCCGGCGCAAGAGTTACCAATAACTCTCGGCCAGCGCATGGAGCGCCGTAGCCCTGCCATCTGCCGCAAAGGCAGCACCCGGTTCCGCGGGGCGTGGGTGGTGGTCAGGCATGGGCATCTGCCTTCCAGACCGTGCGGGCCAGGCGCAGTAGGTTGCCCCCCAGCAGCGCCTTCAAGTGCTCTTCGCCGTAGCCCCAGCCTTGGAGGGTGGTGACGATCTCCTCCAGTTGCTCAGGCGGCACGAAACGAGCGCCCAGCTCGTACCCCAGACCAGGGGGGAACGTGGCCCGCATCTGCTGGACGTGCGCTTCGAGCTCCTCGGTGTCGAACACGTAGTCCAGGGCGATCGACACATGCTCGGGGCCCACGAGCTGCACCACGTGGTCGACATGCCGGGCGTAGGTGGTGCTGGAGATGTCGTTGCGGCCCAGGAAGATGCCCACCCCGTTGATGCCCACCACGCCCCCCGTGGCAGCGCAGGCGCGGATCAGCTCGTCAGGGATGTTGCGGGGGTGGGCGTGCAGCGCCGCGCAGTTGCTGTGCGAGAAGATCACCGGACGCGTGGCGATGTCGAACACCTCACGCACGGTGCGGTGTCCCGTGTGGCTCACGCACACCTGCATGCCCACGCGCTCCATCTCGGCCACCACGGCACGGCCGAACGGCGTGAGACCGGCGTCGTCGGCCTGACAGCCGCCGCCCACGCGATTGGGTTCGTTGTAGGCCATCAACATCCAGCGCACACCCAGGTCGTGGTAGAGCTGAATCAGGCTGAGCTGATCGCCCACCGCATTGGCGCCCTCGATGTCGAACCCTACCGCCAAGCGGCCCGTGGCGCGAGCCCGCTCGACGTCGTCCGCCTCCAGCAGAAGCAAATACTCGTCCGGACGCGCCATCAGCCAATGGCGCATCGCGGCGATCATCCGCAGGTGCTCTTCCGGGCCCTGCTCACCGAAGCCGATGTTCACGGTGACGGCGTCGAAGCCGGCGGCTTTGTGGCGCGCCAGTTGCGGCAGAAAGGAGAGGTCCAGCGGGCGCAGCGGCATGCAGGCGTGGTGGTCCCAGACGGGCACGGCATCGATGAGCCGGCGCGCGGGGGAGGGCGTGGGGTGATGCATGAGCGACCTTCGATCCTGGGGTCCGACCTTACGACGGGCGGGGAGGCGACCGGTTAGGCTTGGGCAAACAATTTTTAGGAGACCCGCCCGCATGCAACTGCAACGCGACACGGCGCCGGAACTGCCTTCTGCCCTCGACTTTGACAGCGAATGGCATCGCGCCGCTCAGGAGGACGGAAGATCGCAGCGCATCTCGCGCAACGTGGTCCGCACCATCTATGCGCCCCCCTACGGCAGCGGCATGACCGACACGGTGCGCTTGGGATCCGACGCGCTGGTCAACGTCATCAACTGCGTGGTGCCGAGAGCGGCGCACTGGACCTACGCTGACGAGGAGCCGCTGATCACGCTGCGCGCCTCCCTGGCCTGCGATGTGGAGTTCCGCTATGGGGCGGGGCCGGCGCTGGTCTTCAACCGGCCCGAACTGACCCTGACCTGCATACCGCCGCTGCTCCCGCTGAGCGCCCACATTGTGGCCGGCGCACGACAGCAGGGGATCGTCGCGGTGTTCAAGGCCCGCAGCTTTGCGTCGCGTTTCGGGCTGCTGCCCGAGGACCTGCCGCCCGAGCTGCGCGTTGCGGTCGAAGGTGACGCCGGCATGGGGCGTATCGCGTCGTTTCCCATCGACCATCGGGTGGCTGCTCTGGTGGGTGACACCTTGGACAGCCGGCTTCACGGGGAGCTGCGCACGGTGCAGCTGGCAGGCCGCCTGGCCGAGCTGGTGGCCTATGCGCTGGAAGCCATGCTGCACCAGCATGAGGCTCGGACCGCGGCGCTGCCGCGCCGCCGCGACCTGGATCTTGCGCGCGCCGCGCAGGCCAGGCTGGACCGTGACTACCGGCGCCCCCCCAACTTCGCTGACCTGGCACGCGAGATCGGCACCAGCCAGAACAAGCTCAAGTCCGTCTTCAAGCAGGCCTTTGGCCTGACCATGGCCGACTACTGCCTGGAGCGCCGCGTGCGCGAAGCACAGCAGCTGTTGATGGAGGCCACGCTGACGATCGCCCAGGTGGCCGAGCGGGTGGGCTACGAGCACCAGAGCAGCTTCACGGCAGCGTTCAGGAGTCAGGTGGGCATGTCGCCGCGCGAGTACCGCCGCCACCGCGCCCCTTTCAGTTTGGAAATCCCAGCCTAAGGGTTTCCACCCGGAGCTGGTCGGATCGCCTAAATCTTTGGTGCAAGGGCTCACGCGGGCCGTTGCGGTCGCTCTTATCGTGACTGCAACCCTTCGGACAAGGAGCCTGACCGTGACCACGAACTTCCGACTCAGCGCGTTGGCGCTGGCCCTTTCAGCCGCCTGGCCCGCCCTGGCCCAGCAGGCGCCCGCGACCCCGCCCGCATCGGAAGATGAGTCGCAGCGCGTGGTCATCACCGCCAACAAGCGCGCGGAGAAGCAGCGCGAGGTGGCGGGCACCGTCACCGTGCTGTCGGGCAGCGACCTCGAGCGCCGCGGGGCGCGTGATCAGGAAGACCTCTTTAAGCTCACGCCCGGCGTGCAGCTCAACCGCGGCGACCCGGGTAACAACAACATCACCATCCGCGGCCTGACCACCCAGTCTGCCGTTGAAGGCGGCGGCTTGCAGCAGCAGCCGACGGGCTTTTACCTGGAGGACGTGCCCCTGGGCTCGCCCATCGGCAAGGGGCTCGTCGTGGATGTCCTGCCCTTCGACCTGGACCGTGTGGAAGTGCTGCGCGGCCCGCAAGGCGCGTTGTTCGGCTCAGGTTCATTGGGCGGCGCTGCGCGCTATCTGTTCGCCAAGCCCAACCTCAAGGCAACCGAGGGCGCCGTGCAGTTGGGAAGCAGCACGGTGTCAAGCGGCGGTTCGGCATTTTCGGTGTACGGCATGTTCAATGCGCCGCTGGCCGACGGCAAAGCCGCCCTGCGGGTGGTGGTGTTTGACCGCAACGACCCAGGCTACATCGACAACCTGGCCACCAGGACGAAGGATGCCAATGACGTGAACCAGCGCGGCGGCCGGCTGCTGTTCACCTTCAAGCCCATCAGGGAGCTCACAGCCACTTTCGTGGCCAGCACGCAGACCACGAAGCAGGACGACACGTCCTATGTCTTCCCCTCAGCAGACAAGCTCGAACACAACAACCCGACGCTGGGCACAGCCAAGCCGCGGTTTGATTTCAGCAGCCTCACCGTGGACTACGATCTCGGCGGCTTGATGCTCACGTCTGTCACGGGCTACTGGAAGACAAAGACCACCAGCCGCGGCGACGACACCGAGCTGTTCAAATCGCAAGGACTGGCTTCGCCGTTGATCGCGCGCGTGGTCGACGGCACCAGCAACGCCAAGTCGCAGGAACTGCGCATCAGCAACGCCGCGGGCAGCGCACTGAGCTTCGTGGCCGGTGCGTTCTACCAGACCAGCGAGGCCAGCAGCGTGGCGACCCAGGTTGACGCCTCAGGCACCATCGGCAACCTGTTTGGCATCCCGGGTCTGACGAAGCTGACTGATTTCACGACCAATCTGTCAGGCAAGGAGACGGCCTTCTTCTTCGACGGCGAGTACCTGCTGGGCGGCGGCTGGAGCGCGGGCCTTGGCGCGCGTCACTACAAGACGAGCACGAAGTACAAGTCCCTAGGGACGGTGTTTGGCGGACCCGCCGACTCGACACCGCCCGATGGCAAAGACAGCGGCACCACGCCCAAGGTCACGGTCAAGTACCGCTTTGGCGAGAATCTCTGGTACGCCTTGGCATCGCAGGGCTATCGCTACGGCGGCGTCAACGGCGCACCCACCTTCAAACCCTACAAGTCCGACACGCTGTGGAACTACGAGACCGGTGTGCGTCTGGCGCCTGCGAACGGCGTCCAACTGGATCTGACGGTCTTCATGCTGGACTGGAAAGACGCGCAGTTCACCACCTTCGATGGCAGTGGGCCCCTGCCGTTCTCGGGCATCGGCAACGTTGGCAAGGCCAGAAGCACCGGTCTGGAGGCAGCCGGACGCTTTCGTTTGACCAGTGACTTCGATCTCGCCGCGTCCGTGGCGTACATCGATGCCAAGACCACTGCTGATGTCTCCGTACGACCCGGCCGTCAGACGATCATCATCAAGTCGGGTGCCGAGTTGCCGGGTACGGCCAAGTTGCAGACGGCTCTGCAGGCCAACTACCGGTTTGCCGGACCCTTTGAGTCTCAGGGTCGCTTCAACGCCACGTATACCTCGATTGGCAAGCGCAAGATGGACCTCACAGGCTTCTACGAGGCACCGGGCTTCAGCACCTTGGACTTGGGACTGAACTTCGTCAGAGGGAATTGGACCCTGGCCACCGGCTTGAGCAACGTCACCGACGAACGCGGCATTCTCAGCATCACCGGCACGCCCACCGGCGGCGCCTTCAAGCAGTTCTACCTGCAGCGTCCGCGCACGCTGGACATCTCGGTGCGCTACGACTACTGAGGCTGGATGGACGCGACCGCCTCACGGCTCTCACCCCAGGTCGCGCCCCCTGACTCGGCCGCCAGCTGGCGCACGCTGGCTGGCAGCGGGGTGCTGGCTTTGTTCGGTGTGTCGGCGCTGTACGGCAGCACCTTCGGCCTGTTCCTGCTGCCTTTGCAGCAGAGCCTGGGCTGGAGCCGCGGCGAGATCGCCTTCGCGCTGACCCTGGCCACCTTGTTCACGCCGCTGGTTGCGCCGTTGACAGGGTGGGTCGTCGACAAGGTGCCTCTGCGTCCGTTGATCCTGGCTGGCGTGGTGCTTCAGTCGCTGAACTTCGCCGCCTTCTCAATGATGGAAGGCAGCGTGTGGGTGTACTACGGCTTGTGCCTGGCGCTGATGATCACCGCCGCGGGCGCTTCGCTTCTGAGCCTGGCCAAGCTGGTGCAAGGCTGGTTCGACCGCTCGCTGGGCCGGGCTCTGGGCCTGCTGTTCGCTTGCGGCGGCATCGGCGGCATCCTGCATCCGCTGTGGACGCAGGCTGTCATCAGCCAGTTCGGCTGGCGCCAGGCCTTCATGGTCATGGCGGGCCTGAGTCTGCTGATGTGCGGCGTGGCAGCGCTCCTGTTTCTGCGTGAACGCGACCCGGCGGCGCGCCAGGGCAAATCGGCCGGGCCAGATGCGCGCGCGCTCGGCTCTGCGCGAGGGTCTGCACCTTCCCATGGCCCTGGCTCGATGGCCGCCTTCCTGCGAGACGCCATCTGGTGGAAACTGGCCCTCTTCAACATGCTGTTTGCTCTAGGCGTGGGAGCCATCTTCATGCACTTCGCTGCGCTGCTGCAGGACCGCGGTGCGACCCCCGGGCAGGCCGCCCTGGCGATGAGCCTGGTCGGACTTGGGGGCCTCACCGGCAACCTGCTGGCGGGCTGGCTGGCCGACCGCATGCCGGCCTCGCGGCTGGCGGTCATCGTGATGGCGGTGCCCATGCTGGCCACGCTCGTCATCTACGCCGGCGGCGGGCTGTGGGTCAGCATCGCGGCCGGCGGCTTGCTGGGCCTGTGCTCAGGCGGGGACAACAGCGTGAGCCTGCTGCTGGCCCGCCGCTACTTCAGCGCCGACACCTTTGGCCGCGCCAGCGCCACGCAGATGGTGGCCACGGCAGCGGGCGGCGGCATCTCACCCTGGCTGGCGGGCCTGGTGCACGACCGCACGGGCAGCTATGACCTGGCCTTGATCATGGCGGCAGCCTGCATGGGCGCCGCGGCCCTGGCGGCCTGGTGGCTGCCTGAAGGCCGCGTGTCCACCATCGCTGGCGAGTCCCCTTCAACCACGGTGGCCTGAGCCATGCATCGCTGGCGCAACGCCCTGCTGGCCGTGCTCAGCCACGATGCGTCCGGGCTGCTCATCGCGGCACTTGTCGGCCTGCCTCTCTTTGGCCTGGCGCTGGTGGCGCCCGCCGCCTTGCGCGGGCCGCTGGCCACGCTGGGGCTCGTTCTGGGCCTGCTTCTCGCTTTGGCCTCGGTCCGCCATCTGTGGGTCTTGTCGCGCGCGCGGGCTTCAACACCAGCGCCGGGCCGTTGGGTCGATGTGGGCGGCTACCGCATTCACGTTCTGGCCGAGGGCAGCGTGCGGCCGGGACGGGTGCCCGTGGTCTGGTTCGCCGGCGGTCATGCCAGCGGGTATGGCATGCACCACCTGCACCGCGCGTTCCGCAGCGAGACGCGTTCGATCCTGATCGACCGCCCGGGTACCGGCTGGAGCGACACCGGCCCCTTCCCGCGCACCACCGCGCGCGAGGCCGACGAAATGGTGCTGGCGCTGGAGCGCGCCGGCGAGAAGGGACCGTTCATCTGGGCGGGACATTCCTTCGGCGGGCTTCTCGCGGCCAACATCGCACGCCGCCGGCCGGACCTGGTGCACCTGCTGGTGCTGCTCGACCCGACGCCGCTGGAGACCATCGTCTTCGGCCCCCGCCTGTCGGCGCTGAAGGACATGCGCCGCAGCGCCTGGCTGGGCGGGCTGGCACAACTCTTCGGCGTAAACCTGCAAGCCCGGTACAACGCCCGCATGGCCCAGGTGCCGGCCTACAAGCAGGCCATGGAGGCCACGCAGGCCGTGCTCGGGCCCGAGGTGGCCGCCGCCAGTGCGGTGCAGGCGAACGCCGGCCACTTCTTTGCGCAGGCGTCCATCTACAGCGAACTCAGCCCCGAAGGCGTGGCGGCCGTGGCCTGGGACACGGTGGTCTATGACCGCGACCTGGGCGACCTGCCTGTGTGGCTGGTCGGCCCGAAGGACGACGAGGACAGCGACATCGCCCTGCTGCCCGAAGCCCGGGCCGGCAGCGACGCCAACGCGCGCCGCATGTTCAACTTCTTCGCGGCCACGCGCGAACGCTACCTGGCCACGTCCAAGCGCTCGCGACGCGTGGTGGCGCCCAAGGGATCGGGTCACAACTTCGTCTATGAGATCCCGGACTGGACCATCGCCGTGATGCGCGAGGCCATCTGCGGCGCACCGGCGGAGCCAAACCCATGACCGATCAGACCCCGCACACCGCGGCTCAGGCCAGGGCAGCGCTGGCCGCCCTGGCGGACCAGTACTGGGCCTTCGAGTGCCATGCACTGCCCTTGTCGGCCGTGCTCGCCGGTCAGCTGCTGCCCGATGCCGTGCTGTTCCGCGAATCCGCGACCGACCATCAGCGCCGCGACCAGGATGCCGCGCAGTTGCTGAATCAGGCCGAACAGATCGACGCCAGCACCCTGCAGGCCCAGGAGCGCGCCACGCTGGCGCTGATCCGGCGCGAACTGACGGGGCTGCGGGCGCAGCATGCCGTGGACTCGTGGCAGAGGCCCTGGCTGTTCCCCGCCGGGCCCGACTTCACCGCGATGTTCTGGGCCAACTCCACCAGCGTCGGTGACGCCGCCGCAGCGGCGCTGTACGTCGACCGCCTGGCCAGCTTGCCGGGCTACCTGCGCGACGTGCAGTCCAACATCGAGGCCGGCCACGCGCGCGGCTACCGCTATCCCCGGGTGGTGCTGCAGAGTGCGGCGGCCAACACGCAGGGCATCCTGGGCGCAGCGCCGGAGGCCTCGGCCTGGCTGTCGCCCTTCAAACGCTCGCCGGCTGCGGCGCAGCCCGCCGTGCAGGCCCAGGCCGAGCGCGCCCTGGGCGTGGTTCGCGAGTCCCTGATGCCTGCTCTGCAGGCGTGGGCCGCCTTCCTGGAAGGCCTGGTGGCGCGCGGCGCGCGCGACTCGCTCAGTTGCGTGGATGGCCCGGCCGGCGCCGCGTACTACCGCACCTGGGTGCGGCACTTCACCAGCACCACCGACGACCCCGATGAGGTGCACGCGTTGGGCCTGGCCGAAGTGGCACGGCTGGAGCGCGAGATCGAATCCTTGGCCCGCGACGCCGGCTACGAAAGCGACGTGCCGGGCTACCGCGCCTTCCTGGCATCGGACCCGCAGTTCATCGCCCCGTCGCGCGACGCCCTGCGCGAGAGCATCGAGGCCCTGTGCAAGCGCGTGGACCGGCGCATCCCGGAGTTCTTCGGCCTCATCCCGCGCATCACCTACGGGGTGCAGAGCATTCCCGATGCGGTCTCGGCGCGCATGCCGCCGGCCTATGCGCAGCCCAGCCCCGCCGATGGCTCGTCTGCGGGCATCTTCTGGATCAGCGGGCTGCCGTCCAAGGCGCCGAGTTACCTGCACCCGGCTCTCGTCGTGCACGAAGCCTGGCCCGGCCACCTGATGCACATGGCGCTGATGAACGAGCAGGCCGAACTGCCGGCTTTCCGCCGCTACGGCGCCGTCAAGTACACCGCCTGCGTCGAAGGCTGGGCGCTGTACTGCGAAACGCTGGGCATCGAGATGGGCCTGTACACCACGCCGCACGAACACTACGGGCGGCTGGAGATGCAGATGTGGCGCGCCGTGCGCCTGGTGGTCGACACCGGCATCCACTGGTACGGCTGGAGCCGCGAGCAGGCCGTAGCCTACATGGCCGAGCGGCTGAGCCTGTCGCGCGAGACCATCGAAGGCGAAGTGGACCGCTACGCGGCGCTGCCTGCGCAGGCGCTGGGATACCAGATCGGCGGCCTGAAGGTCGGCGAACTGCGCCGCCGCGCCGAGGCGCAACTCGGCACGCGCTTCCGACACCGCGACTTCCATGCCGCCGTGATGAGCGCCGGCGCCGTGACGCTGCCGGTACTGGATGACCTGCTGAACGACTGGCTGCAGCGCCAGACCGGCGAGGCGACCCATGCCGCTTGACCCGGCCAGCGGCGTCTTCTACGAGGTGCAGGGCCAGGGCCAGCCATTGCTCATCGGCTTGCCGCTGATGGCCTCGTTCAAAGCCATCTTCGGTAGCGACCTGCAACCGGTGCTCGACGGCTACCTGCAGCCGCTGCTCGACCGCTACCGCGTGCTGTTGGTGGACTACCCCAGCATCGGTGGCAGCCGAGACATCGCGCCGCAGGCGCTCACCGCCGACCGTACCTGCGCCGACCTTCTGGCCGTGGCCAGCGCTGCC
Organism: Rubrivivax sp.; assembly: GCA_044372085.1. Classification (GTDB taxonomy): domain Bacteria; phylum Pseudomonadota; class Gammaproteobacteria; order Burkholderiales; family Burkholderiaceae_C; genus Rubrivivax. Next base: position 72,976 of record JBILSM010000001.1, on the reverse strand, counting down.
GGCTTCGACCGGTTTGCGTACTGGGGCTACTCCTGGGGCGCCGCCGTGGGCCTGCAACTGGCGGCGCGAACCAACCGTCTCAGCGCACTGGTGCTGGGGGGCTGGCCGCCGCTGGGCGCCCCGTATGCCGGCATCCTGCAGGCCACGCGGCTGAAGCAGGCCAACCCGGAACCGTCGTCGCTGAAGGTGCTGCGCTCGAAGGAGCAGTACCGCCAGTGGGAGACCTGGTACGAAAGCGTGCAAGGCTGGCCCGAAGCGCCATCGGTCGAGCGCATCGGCTGCCCCAAGTTGCTCTACTTCGGCAGCGACGGCGATCTGGTCGAGGCGGGCATCCCGATCCGCATCGCCTCCATCATCCGCGAGCGCCGGACCGACCTGCAGCGCCAGGGCTGGACGGTGCACGAGATCACAGGCCAGGGCCATGGCGTGTGCATGGTGCCGGGGCTCGTTGTGCCACCCGTGCGCGCCTTCCTCGACCGCGTTCTCGCATGAACACCAGCCCATCCCCTGCAGCACAAGCACTGCTGGCCCCCTGGTCGGGTCCCTATGGCGGCTTGCCGCCGCTGGCTGGCGTCGACCCTGCGGCGCTGGAAGAAGCCGTGCGCTGTGCGCTGGACCTCAAGCGCGGCGAGGTGCAGGCCATCGCATCGAATCCCGCACCGCCCAGCTTCGAAAACACCGCCGAGGCGCTCGAAGCCTGTGGCGCCGAGCTGCGCCGGGTGTCCTGCGTGCACGGCGTCTACGCAGCCAGCATGAGCCTGGGCGACATGCCGGCGGTGGCGCAGCGCATCGCGCCCTTGCTGGCGGCCCTGGACGACGAGATCGCGCACGACGAACGCCTGTTCGCACGCTTGGACGCCGTCTGGAAGTCTCGCGTGCAGTCCGGGCTGTCACCGGAGCAGGAGCGCCTGGTTGAGGTGCTGCGCACGCGCATGCAGCGCCGCGGCGCCGGCTTGCCGCGTCCGGCAAAGGAGCGGCTGGCGGCCATCAACAGCCGCCTGGCCAGCTTGTCAGCGCGCTACAGCCAGAACCTGATCGAAGAAGCCGGCGCGCAAGCCGTTTTCATCGAAGACGCGTCCGGCCTGGACGGTCTGCCCGACGCGCTGCGTACCGCTGCCGCAGCAGCTGCGGCCGAGCGGGGCCGGCCGGGCCAGTGGGCCATTCCCAATGCCCGCGGCGCGGTGTGGCCCTTCCTGACGCTGGCCACGCGGCGAGACCTGCGCGAGCAGGTCTGGCGCATGTGGACGAACCGCGGCGACAACGCCGGCCCCCAGGACAACAAACCCGTGGCCGCCGAAATGCTGCAGTTGCGCGGCGAGTTGGCGCGCCTGATGGGTTACCCAAGCTACGCCCACCTGGCGCTGGCCGACCGCATGGCGGGCACACCCGAAGCCGCTGTGGCCCTGCTGCAGCGTACCTGGGCCAGCGTGAAACCGCGTGCGTTGGCGCAGCTGGCCGACTACCAGGCCCTGGCCGACCGTGACCGCGCAGGCATCCGCCTGGCCCCCTGGGACCGGCAGTTCTACGCCGACAAGCTGCGCCGCGAACGCTTCGGCCTGGAAGGCGACGCCGTGAAGGCGCACTTCCCGCTGGACGCCGTGCTGCAGGCCCTGTTCTGGGCCGCCGGCCGCGTGCACAGTCTGGCCTTCAAGGCCATCGAGGGCGCTGCGCTCATCCACCCCACGGTGCGGGTCTATGAAGTGAGCCGCGGGGGCGAGCCCATCGGCGTCATCTACTTCGACCTGTTCAACCGCCCCGGCAAGGCCCACGGCTCTTACCAGACCCAGTACCGCGAGGCCGAGCACTTCCGCGGCCGGGTGCTGCCCATCTCGGGCGTGTACTCCACGTTTCCGCCGCCGCCGGGCATGGAGCAGGGCCAACCCGTGCTGCTGCCTTGGGAATACGCGAACGTCTTCTTCCACGAGTTCGGCCACGCGCTGCACATGCTGCACAGCACGTCTGCGTACCGGTCGCTGGGCAGCCAGCACGTGGCCTGGGACTTCGTCGAACTGCCCGCGCTCATCAACGAGCGCTGGCTGCGCGACCGCGAGCTGCTGGCCCGCTTTGCGCGCCACCACGTCACCGGCGAGCCGATCGCGCCGGCCCTGATCGACCGCATCGAGCAGGGCCTGCAATACGACCGCATCTTCAGCCTGAACCCCGACTTCCTGCTGCCCGCCCTCGTCGACATGCGGCTGCATCTGCGCGCTGATGGCAGCGGCCAGCCCATCGACCCAGTGCAGGTGGAGAACGACACGCTGGCCGAGCTGGGCATGCCCGAGGCATGGGACCTGATCATGCGCGTGACGCACAACTTCCATGTCTTCATCGGCGCCTATGCGGCAGGTCTGTATTCGTACCTGTGGGCCGACGTGATGGCGGCCGACGCCGTGGAAGCCTTCGAACGTTCGCCCTGCGGCCTCTACGACGCCGACACGGCCAGGCGCTGGATCGACGACATCCTGAGCGTGGGCCACCGCGTGCCCGCCGACCAGGCCTTCCGCCAGTTTGCCGGCCATGACCCCGACCCGTCAGCGCTGCAGCGGCGCTTCGGGTTGCAGCCCGCTGCCGAAACGCCCATGACATGAACCGCAAGCCTGCCCCCTACGTCCTGGAGCCGCTGCCCGCCTACCGGGAGTACCCCCAGCCCGAGATGGTGGAACGCGCACGCGCCTTCCATGCCGAGTTGCAGCGCCGCCGCACGGTGCGCGACTTCGACAGCCGGCCGGTGCCGCGCGAGGTCATCGAAAGCTGCCTGCTGGCCGCCGGCACAGCGCCGTCGGGCGCCAACCAGCAGCCCTGGTTCTTCAGCGTCATCACCGACCCTGCACACAAGCAGCGCGTGCGCGAAGCGGCCGAGGTCGAGGAACGCAGCTTCTACAACGAACGCGCACCGCAGGAGTGGCTGGACGCGCTGGCGCCGCTGGGCACCGACTGGAACAAGCCCTTCCTGGAAGAGGCGCCTGTGCTGATCGCCATCTTTGCGCAGAAGTACGGTGTCCATGCGGACGGCGAGAAGTTCAGCCACTACTACGTGCCCGAGTCGGTGGGCATCGCCTCGGGTTTCCTGATCGCCGCGCTGCACCACGCGGGGCTGGCGACGCTGACGCACACGCCCAACCCGATGAGCTTCCTCAACAAACTCTGCGGCAGGCCCCCTTCCGAAAAGCCCGTCATCCTGCTCGTCGTGGGCTACCCCAAGGCAGGCTGCCAGGTGCCAGTGCATGGCGGCATCAAGAAGCCCCTAGGCGCCATCGCGCATTGGATCGGCGCGGACCATGGGTGAGCAACCGGCAGCGCGTTCGCTGGACTTCCTGGACCCTCGGCTGAAGGCCCTGTGTGCCGCCTACCTCCAGGAAGCCCAGACACCCGGCGCCTCGATTTCGATCGTCGCAGGAGATCGCGCCTACCACCTGGCCTACGGCGTGAAGTCGCTGCGCACGGGCGAGCCGATGACGGCCGCAACCGCCATCAACATCGGCTCTTGCTCCAAAGCCTTCGTCTCCGCCGCCATGGCCTCGCTGGTGGCCGACAAGCTGGCCTCCTGGGACGATCCCGCGTCGAAGTGGGTACCCGAGTTCCAGTTGTACGACGCCGCACTGACCCGGCAGGTCACGCTGCGCGACCTCAGCGGCAACCGGCTGGGCATTCCGCGGGCGGGGCTCGTCGAGTTCGGCTTCGATCCCTCGCAGTCGGCCGCTGCGGCCTTGGAAGGGCTGCGCCACACCGCACCGGTGTGCGGCCTGCGAGAGCGGCACACCTACGTCAACGGCGGCCACACGGCCGTGGCACTGGCCGTGGGCCGCATCACCGGCAAGGGCTTCCTGCCCACCCTGCGCGAGCGCATCCTGGACCCATTGGGCATGCACGCCACCAGCGGTGGCGTGGCGGCGCGGGACGAGTTGCCCGACCAGTCCGGCTGGCACTGCCTGGTGGACGGCAGCACCCAGGCCATTGACACGGTCTACAGCGACTGGTACCTGGGCGGTGGCGGCATGTCGGTCAGTGGTGCCGACGCCTTGCAATGGCTGCGATTGCACCTGAACGGCGGCCTCGTCGACGGCCAGCAGATCCTGCCGCGCGAAGCCCTGCTGGAAACCCACACGCCGCAGATCGTGGCCTGGCCGCGCAAGGACATCATCAGCCTCTTCCACCCGGGCGCGCACATGGCCGCGTACGGCCTGGGCTGGGCCGTGACCGAATTGGAAGGACACCCGCTGGTGATCCACTCCGGCGGCGACTTCGGCATCGCAGCGATGACGCTGCTGTTCCCGCGCGACGGCATCGGCATCGCCTGCTACTGCAACTCTTCGGGCCGCGGGACGGTGCCGCTGCCCTATGCCCTGGCGGCGTGCCTGCTGGGGCTGAAGCCGCGCGACTGGAAGGCGTACTTCGAAGCCGCCATGCCCGCCAATGCGCCCGCACCGGCGGTGGGTGAATCCGGCAGGTCCACGGACCCCGACCTCCACGCAGGCCGCTACTCGCATCCAGCCGACGGCGAGTTGGTGATCGAGCGCGACGGCGACGGCCTGAGAGGCAACTTCCTGCGCGGCTACCGCATGGCCTTCACCGCCTCACCGGCCGGCGATCGGCGCTTCGTCATCCAGTTCGAGAGTCCGGAGTGGCGCTCGCTCACGGCCGTCGAGAAGCCGCTGTTGGTCTTCGACGCCGGCGATGGACCCAGCGCCACGGTCGACTGGGTGGTCGGTTCCTTGTCGAGGAGACTCACGCGCGATGCCTGATCTCGCCGTCCGCCATGGCTGCGCGGTCGACGCCAGCCAGGCGCCACGCCGCCTGACCGACGTGGCTGTTCAAGGCGATCGCATCGTGGAGCTTGGCACCCGCTTGTACAAGTTCTCGTTGCGGCTCAATGAGGGACTGTCGAATTCGCTCAACTTCAACATCATGCTGAGCCAGCGCGGGGTGCTGACGCTGAACCACTCGCGGGACGACCTCGATGCCCAGAGCCGCTGGGCTAACGCGATGCGGTGCAACGGCATCGACGCCGAACTGCTGGACGCCCGGTAGGTGCACGAGCTGGAATCGCGCGTCCCCAACTGGACTGCGACGACGAGACCTGGAGCCGCTACCTCTTCTTTCGTGACAACCCCAAGGGCCCCCATGCCGAGCGCTGGCGCCACACCTTCGGCTGCGGGCAGTGGTTCAACGTGCAACGCGAATGCCAGAGGAGCAGGCCGGCGGTGATGGGTGACGCGATCTGTGGAACTGACGACGGACGAACGGCGTCAGCGCAGGGTCGATGAGCACCTGATCCATCGCGCTTCGCGCAGGACACGTTCATGGCCCAGCGCCTCGACGCGGCGGTAAACACCTTTCGCAGCCTCGTCCACGACTCCGCCAAGGCGAGCCAGGCAGCACCAGGGGCAGCGATCAGGGAGCAGGCAAGAAGCGCCATGATCATCAAGCTGCTCAGGAGATGGATTCCACCTGGCGGCTCTGCTGGTAGGCCGAGCCGAAACGGTTGGCCAGGAAGTCCGGTAGCGCCACTTGCTCCTGGCGAATGAAGCCCCTGTCCGGCAGCTTGCCGGCGCGGAACAGATCTACCGCCGCACAGATGCCGGCCGCGGTGGTGATCTGGATGGCACTCAGGGACTGGGTGCCCTCACGTTGCGCAAAGATCTTGCGAGCGAAGACCTCCTGCAACAGCACCCCGTTCTTCAGGCCTGACACGGTCACGAAAACCAAGACCACGTCCTGCATGGTGGCGGGCATGCTCTTGCGCATGATGTTCTTGAGCGTCTCCTGATCGGCCTTCATGCCGAGCTCACCCAGCAGGAACTGCATCAGTTCGCGGTGGCCGGGGTAACGCACGGTCTTGTAGTCCAGGTTCTGCACCTTTCCTGCCCAGGTCTCGCACATGGTCCCAAGGCCACCGGAGGTGTTGAAGGCCTCGTACTCGGTGCCATCCAGGCTGAAGTGCTCCAGGCCCTCAAGCGGCAATGCGGCGATGGTCTGACCCTCGTGTACCGCGTCGCAAGGGTGGCAATACTCGTTGATCAGACCGTCAACGGACCAAGTCAGGTTGTACTTCAGTGCATTGGTCGGAAAAGCCGGCAACGCGCCCACACGCATCTTCACGTCGCGTACCGATTGGAAGCCGCTGGCCAGGTGGTGCGCCACGATGCCGATGAAGCCTGGGGCCAGTCCGCATTGGGGCATGAAGGCGGTCTTCGCGCCGTGCGCCAGCTTCTTGATCGCACCGGTGGCAGCCACGTCCTCCGTCAGGTCGAAGTAGTGGCATCCGCACGCCAACGCCACTTCGGCGGCCGTGATGGCGAGGTGGTAGGGCAGCGCGTTGACCACGGTGGCCGCACCGCGGATCCGGCCGGCCAGGGCGGCCCTGTCGCCGGTGTCCACCTGCGAGGTGGCGATGCCCTCGACGGCCAGAGCGTCCAGGCTGGCCAGATTCTTGTCCAGCACCGTCACCTCGTAGTCACCCGTGGCGTGGAGCAGGCGGGCAATGGTCTGGCCGATATGTCCGGCGCCGAGCAAGGCAACTCTCATGGGGGGTCTCCGATCGAGGGGGTTGAACGGATCCGCACTCTAGGCCGGGTGGCTGACGAAAAAAAGAACGAGTTCGTCGATATCATGTATTCTTTTGACGATTCGTTATCTCTGAACGTCAATATGCATGAATCAGGGGATCCTCGGTCACCCATTGCCCAGGCCATCGACCACCTGGACCGTCGCCTGATCCAGCTGTTGCAGGCCAATGCCCGGGAAAGCACCGCAGCGCTGGCCCGCAAACTCGGCGTGGCCCGCACGACCGTGGTCGCACGCCTGGCACGGCTGGAGTCCAGTGGCCAGATCGTGGGTTACACCGCCCGTCTGGGTGGGAACGCGGCGGGGCGCAGCGTGCAGGCCTTTGTGGGCATCACCGTCAGCCCCAAATCCGGGCGCGAAGTGATCAAGCGCCTCACCGAGCTGCCCGAACTGCGCCAACTGGCTTCTGTCAGTGGAGAGTTCGACTACATGGCGCTCTTGAGAGCGGACACCACCGCACGGCTTGACGCCCTGCTGGACGAAATCGGCGAGATCGAGGGCGTGCTGCGCACCAACAGCTCGGTGGTTCTGGCGCTGCGGGTGGACCGCCAGACATGACTCCTGGTTAAGCAGCTGGCTGCCCAAACAGGGGTGGTCATCGTGACTTCGCAATGGCGTCGACGATGGCTGCCAACAACTGGCGACGTTCGTCCGCCTTTGCCGTCATGGACTGGTTCAGGCTGAGTGCCACCACCAAGTCGAGATCAGGGCAGGCGACCAGGTCGACGTTCCAGAAGCCGGCGTGGCTGATGCAGGCGTGGCCGGCGATTCGGTCATGAAAGAAGATGAGGCCATGCCTCAAGTCCGCCCCGGACGCCACCGGGCGTGGCGCCGACATGGCCAGTTGCAGCGTGGATGGGTGGCGAAACACCTTCCCTCCCAGCAGCGCACGCATGAATCGGGTGAGGTCATCCGCGGTGGAGACCAGGCCGCCACCGCCCCAGAGGTCGAAAGAGGGGTCTGCACTGGTCACGTCCAAGTCGCCCAGGTACTGCGCCAGGCGTGGAGGCGAACCACCTGGCCGCGGTGAGGATTCAAGAGTTTCCAGCCAGGTGTCGCGCAAACCAAGCTGATCGAGTGGCAACAGCGAGCGCAAGGCCGCTGCCAGGCTCAGGCCGGTGTGGCGTTCGATCACCTCGCCCAGGATCACGTAACCGGTGTCGGAGTAAGACCAGCTCTCGCCAGGCTTGCCCGCGGGCCCGGTGCCTTCCATCCCGAACGCGATCTGTTCGTCACGCTGCCAGCGGCGCTGCAGGTTGGCCGTGACGGCTGCGCCATAGGCAGGCAGCTGGCTGTGGTCGGGCAGGCCACTGGTGTGGGCCAGCAACTGGCGCAGCGTGATGCGCGCGGCATCGTGACCGCCTCGGCGCAGCGAGGCTTCGGTCGATGGCGAGACCAGCCCGGGCAGCGGAGCATCGAGGCCGAGCCGGTCTTCTTCGACGAGCCGCAGCACGGCGGCGCCGATGAAGAGCTTGGTGACGCTGGCGATCCGGAACGGGCGATCGACCAGCGGCCGTAGCCCACCTTCACGTGCGCCCGCGGCGGAGGCTGACCAGTCAATGCCGGCCGATGGGGACACGGCGCGGATCACCACGCTGGGTACGACTGGGTCGCGCGCGACCAGTGCATCGGCCAGGGCCTGCAGCGGGTGGGCTGGTGCAGCTGCACCTGTGGACGCGGGCGTGGTCATGGTCGCGATGGCGGCTGCAAGGACTGCGCCAACAAGGGATTTGCGGAGGCTTGGCACGGAATGGGGCCTGTTCTTTCAAGCATGCGTGGATTTTCTCGGGTGGCAGTTCGTACCTGTACCTGCAACTGCAGGCTGGACTCCGCACGATGAAGGAAGGATCCTGATTACGCTGCGGCCCACAGAGGGCCCGCTCGAGCGCGTCGGGCACCGTTGCGCTCAGCAAGTTGCGTCGGCCGGCGACCCCGTCTCGTCAACCCATTAAGCGCAACAGGTTGCCGCCGAGGATTTTTCCAAGGTCTTCTTCTTCGTAGCCCCAACTTTGCAGAATGGCGACAACTTCAGACAACTGCTCGGGTGCCACCATAGCAGCGGGAGTGCGATCGCCCAGTTCAGGCGGAAACAGATGAGCCATGCTGGCCAGGCCAGCGTTGAGATCCTCGACGTCAAGGACATGATCCAAGGCGATGGATACATGGGCGCCCCGACCAGCTTCACAACGTGATCAATGTGCCGCGCATAGATCTCGCTGCGCGAATCGTTGTCTCCCAGGAACGCGCCGATGCCGCTGATGCCGACCACGCCGCCAGTTTCCGCGCAGGCGCGGATCAACTCGTCCGGGATGTTGCGAGGATACGGTCTCAGGGTTGCGGGGTTGCTGTGGGAGAAGATGACGGGCCTTTGTGCCATGGCCAGGACGTCACGTGCCGTGCGATGCCCCGTATGGCTCAAACAAACCAGCATGTCCAAACGCTCCATCTCTTGTACAACGTCGCGGCCGAACGGGGTAAGCCCCATATCCTCGTCCTGGCAACCGCCGCCAACGCGGTTGCTGCGGTTGTAGGCCAGCAACATCCATCGAACGGCTAGCGCCCTGTAGTTCTCCAGCAGGCTGATTTGGTCGCCAATGGCCTTGGCTCCTTCAATGTCGAAAGCCACGGCAAGTCGGCCGGTCTCGCTGGCCAAGGCGACATCGCTGGCCTGTTGGATCAATACGTAGTCTTCGGGCCGATCGAGCAGCCATCTGCGCATGCTGGCGAGCGTTTAGAAGTGGGACTCGATGCCATGGTCGCCGAAGCCGATGTTCAGCGTCACGGCGTCAATCCCGGCATCCCGGTAACGCTGAAGCTGGGGAAGAAATGATGTGTCTCCAGGTCGGGCGACGGGCATGCAACCATGGTTGTCCCAGACCACCGTCCGATCGATCAGTGCGCGAGCCCGCTTGATCTACTCATCGGATATTGACGTGGTCATCGCAATTGCCCGGCTCAACGGGTCTCGACGCTGCGCGCAGCCTGCACAGTGCCTGCGTATCGCCGGCCGCACAGCCACATGCTGAGCGCGGCCAAGAGCAGTGCTGATGCAGAGGTGCACGCCATGGCCCACATCAGGCCTTGAGGTCTCGGCTTGAGTGCATCGGACAGGGCTCCCACCACGACGGGGCTCAAGGACGCCAGGATGATGTTGAACATGATCACCAAGGCAATCAGCCGGGCCCGCATCGGGGCGGGCGTCATTTCCTGCAGCGCGGTGGGGAAGAGCATGGTGCCTGCCATGAGCAGGCATTGGTGCAGGCCCATGATGACGAAGAGTTCGACGGGACTTCGAGCCAGCGGCAATGCGGCGGCAAAAATCCCGCTTCCCAGTGCCGCGATGGTCAAGACCCGGACCGGCAACAAGGTCCCGTAGCGTTTGGACAGGGGGCCGAGACCTGCGTTCGCCACGGCCAGCCCGACAGCGGCTGCCACGAAAGTGGCCAGGCCCATCGCATTGCCCAACTCCATGGGCGACATGCCCATCTGCCGCGTGGCGATCACCGGGATGAAGGCACCGGTCGCGCTGAAGCCGAACACCAGCAGCCCCACACTGATCATGAAGCTTGCGAAAGTGGCGGCCTGCCCGCGCAAGAACGGCCAGACCGACGCATCCGCGGCGACATCAGCCGCTCGTGCGACCGAGGGACGATTCGAGCCTATCCTGACCATCAATACGGCCGGAACAAAGATCAGCCCCGTGGCACCCATCAGCAGGAAAGCGACACGCCAGGTTTCCAGGCTTCGCAAAGGCTCCGGCAGAGAGGGTCGCCACTGGTCGATGGCGAATATGAGCCAGCCGCAGGCCGCAATGACCAGCCCGACCAGCAGCCGACCTGCGACCACCAGCGCGGAGTTGGCGTACTGCCGCTGTTTGCCCGAGAACAACTCGGGTATCAGGGCATAGACGATGGGCAACATCCCCGCCTCGGCGGCGCCCACCAGTGAAGTGGCCAGGAAAAGCTGCGTGAAGCTGCCCGCAAAGCCGCTGGCCATGACCGTGGCGCTCCAAAGGGCCAGGCAGCCGGCCAGAACCACACGACGATCAAAGCGGTCCGACAGCCAGGCGACGGGGTAGCCGACGATGGCCGCGAAGATCGCGTGGCCCAGGCCCTGCAGCATTCCGAACTGCAGATCGCTCAGTTCCAGAGCCTTGCGCAGCGGTTCGGCCTGCAACGCGAAGATCTGCCTGTCGGCGTAGGTGTACAGCGTAGAGATCAGCAACACGGCCAGACTCAACCAGCTGGCAAGCGAGGCCTTGGCAGGCATTGACGTGGCTTCAGTGCTGGTGGTCATGGAAACTCTCCAGTTGCTGCCGAAGTGCAGCGTCGCTCAGAACGGAGCCCGTTGCGTGGTGCATGGCTTCGTCGAGATTCCGGCAAGCACCCTGCTGCCACACGCGTGACTTGAGCCACTGCGAGGCAACCGACCATTCGCCCTGCGCGATCCGGTCATCGAAGTCGGCGAGTTCCCGACGCATCGCCGCCATGTTCTGGGCCGCGACCATCGCGCCCAGCAAATAGGACGGGAAGTAGCCGAACATGCCCTGCACCCAGTGCGGATCCTGCAACGGCCCTTCAGCGAACGAGTCGCCGGGCTCAACGCCCAGCAGCGCCACCAAGCGTTCGCCCCATAGCGTGGGGACATCGGCCACTTCGATCGTGCCGTCGATCAAGGCCTGTTCCACCTCCAGCCGCAGCACGATGTGCAGGGGATAGGTCAGTGCATCGGCACCGACGCGCACCCGACCCGGTCGCACGCGTTGGGTAAGGCGCAGCAGGTTGTCGGCAGCAAAGGCCGGCTGATCGCCAAAGTGTTCACGCAGCAGTGGTGACACGGCCCGCCAAAAGCCGGGCATCGCGGCCAACTGCCGCTCGAAGGTCAGGGCCTGCCCCTCGTGCAGTGAAGCGGAGTGCGGTCCGGCCAAAGGCTGGCCCAACCACTCAACGGGCAAGTGCTGCTGGTAGCAGGCGTGGCCTGTCTCGTGCAGCGTACTGGCCAACGCAGTCAACGGGTTGGACTCATCGAAACGGGTGGTCAGCCGAACATCCTCAGGCACGCCACCAGTGAACGGGTGGACCGCGACGTCTAGGCGCCCTGCGTCGAAATTGAAGCCCAGCCTGCGCATCATCTGCTCGCACAAGGCCCGCTGTGCCGGCATGGGGAAGGGGCCCACCGGCGCGACAGCAGCAGGCGCCTGCTGCTGTCGCGCCAAGGCACGCGTCAACAGCGGCGGCAGCCAGGCCATGACCCGCTCGAACAGCGGCTGGAGCCGAGCCATCCGAAGGCCAGGCTCTTGCCGCTCCAGCAGCGCGTCCATGCGCGACAACCCCAAGGCCTCGCCCGTGCGGTCAGCCACTTCGCGCATCACATCGACGACCGTGATCCACGCGGGCGCAAACGCGGCCCAGTCGTTATCCTGCCGGGCCCGGCCCCAGGCCTGCATCGCGGCACTGGTGGCCAGTTCGCGCCGCTGAACAAGCGAGGGGGGCAGAGCACGTTCCAAGCAGATGGTCCGGTTCATGAGCGCCAGATTGAGTGCGGCATCGCCCGCCAGTGATTCACCTTCGGCAGCAGCCAGCCACTGCGCCAAGCGCGGCTCTTCCTGGACTTGTTTCATGACCAGTGCGAACGCAGCCTGCGCCTGAGCCCGCGCCGGCGCCGCCGCCTTGGGCATCTGGGTCAGACGATCCCAAGTGAGGATGGCCTGGGCGTGTTCCAGGTGGTGCAGTTGCCGGTGGTGTGCCACCAGCGCGTCGTACGCCGGAGTGGGCGACATGCTGGCTACTCGCTGCGCAGCGCGAAGCGGATGCCGCGGGCGATGCCGGCGGGTGGCACCATGTTGTGGTCGTCGCCCATGTGCACCACGGTCTGCACCGTGAAGCCCGGGCGCTGCTCGGCCGCGAGCCGCGAGCCGAGTTCCTGTGTGTTGGGCACCATACGGCAGTAGTCGACCATTTGCTGGAAGTCGTCCTTGCTGGCAGGGAGCTTGTCTGCACCCACTGAGGGGTAGCGCAAGGTGGACTCCAGTTCGCCGACGGAGATCAGCGCACGGGCCCGGACTTCACCGGCGCGCACGCGCTCGACGAAGCTCGCCTCATGGTCCAGCACCTCGCGGTTGTTGAACCAGATCGATGGTGCGATGGCCACAAAGTGCTGGAACGACGCCGTGCGACGGAACAGGGCATGCAGTGTCGTCAGCCCCCCCAACGAATGGCCCATCAGCGTCTGGTCGCCGACGTCGACGCTCACGACTTCGGCCACGCGCGGCTTGATTTCCTCGTCGAGCATGCGAAGGTAGTCGTCCATCTTGCCGTAGCCATTCGGTGGAGGCGGCATCTTGCGATACCACGGGGTGCTGGCCAAGCACTCTTGCAGCGGCGTGGTCAGGTCGTCCATGCGCAGGGTCAGCGCATCGGCCACTCGGTCGGTCGGATAGCCGATGCCCACGATGACGGCGTCGCGCGTGTCGGGCCAGCAGGCCTGGATGCGCATGGTGTCCACGGCGATGCCGAAGTGCAGATTGCCGTCGATCAGGTAGACGACGGGATGGCCTTCCTTTGGGGCCGGCTTGTTGGGGATCGAGACCATCAGCCGATAGTCGCGCTGGCGAATGTCGGAGCGGAAGTCGATCTGTTGGGCGTTCAGTGCCATCTCGCGCGACGGCACGGCGGTTGTGGGTGTGGCCATGGTGTGTTCTTGAGTCGTGAGAAGGTGGATCGGCGGGCTCATCAGCCCCAAAGACTTGCGGCGGGTGGTTCGACCGTCCCATTGACGTATCGCATCGCATCAGGCCGGTCTGACCGTTGCAGCAAGGGCCCATCCAGATCGACCCAACGGGCGGATTGCGCCACCAGAAACGCGGGGGCCATGCCGAGTGAAGTGCCACACATGTTGCCCACCATGACGTCAAGGCCCAGTGCCCGCGCATCGCCCGCCAAGGCCAGGGCTTCGGTCAGCCCGCCGCACTTGTCGAGCTTGATGTTCACGCCTCGGTAGCGGTTCACCAGCCCCGGTAACGAACGGCGGTCCGTGCACGACTCGTCGGCGACGAGCGGTATGGGCGAGTTCAAACCATCCAGGTCAGTGTCACGTCCGCGGGGTACCGGCTGCTCGATGAACTCGATGCCCAAGTCCAGCAACTCTGGTAGCAGGTTGTGGATCAGCGTTGTGGTCCACGACTGGTTGGCATCGACGACCAATCGTGCATTTGGAGCCTCTTCGCGCACGACCCGTATCCAGTCCACATGGCGAACGCCGTCGACCTTGATCTTGATGAGCGGTGTCGTCGACAGCTTGCGCGCCCGAAGTCGGGTGTCGGCGATGCTGCCCAGCCCGATCGTGCAGGCGGTGAGCAAGGGGCGCATCGGCTCAAGCGCTGCGGCGACCCAGACCGGCACGCCCGAGCGCTTGGAGTGGAGATCCCACAACGCGCAGTCGAGCGCGTTGCGGGCGCCACCCCGCGGCAGCCAGGCTTGCACATCCTCAGGCGTGGTCGTGGCCCGCAGCTGCGGAAGGATGGCCTCGAGCTGACTTCGCATCGAACCCGGCGTTTCGCCGTCATAGTCGACACCGGCGGCTTCGCCACGGCCGACAAAGCCGTTTTCGTCGGTCACTTCGAGGAGCAGCAGCGGCAGATTGATGATCACCTGGCCGGCAATCTCGAAAGGCTCGTGAAGCGGCCAGCTCTCCTCGGCGATGCCAACCTGCAGCGTCATGCGACCAACGCCTGGGCAATGGGCTCGACGCCGCCGCGCATCGGGTCGCACACCGGCAACTGCAGTCCGGCCTGTAGGTCGTCGCGGTAGCGCAGCCACTCCACGTCCGACAGGGTGGACGAATTGATCGCGATGCCGACGCAACGGATGTCGGGGTTGGTCAGTCGCCCGGCTTCCAGGTATCGGCGGATGGCCTCGTCCAGCGCGGGCAAGGGGACGTGCGGGTGGTCTTCGATCGTCTGACGCGACGGGTCGTGGCACAGCACGATGGCATCGGGCTGCGAACCGTGCAGCAAGCCCAGCGTGACGCCCGCATAGGCCGGGTGGAACAAGGCCCCCTGGCCTTCGACGACGTCCCAGTGGTCCGCATCGTTGGCCGGCGACAGCGTTTCGGCGACGCCCGCGATGAAGTCGGAGACGACGGCATCGATTGCCACACCCTGCCCCGCGATCAGGATGCCGGTCTGCCCGGTGGCACGGAACGTGGCCTTCACGCCTCGGGCCGTCAAGGCCCGGGTGATGGCCAAGGCCGTGTACTTCTTGCCAAGCGCGCAATCAGTGCCCACCGTCAGGACACGCCGCCCCGAGCGTCTGAGCCCGGTGCCGACCGGCCAGTCGCGGTCGGCGTGGCGCACGTTGATCAGCCGGACCTGGCGCTCGCCCGCAGCCTCCACCAGTTGCGGGTAGCGCTCAAGCCGCGTGTGCATCCCGCTGACCACATCCAGGCCGGCGCTCAGCGCCTCGGCCAGGGTAGGGATCCAGGATTCAGGCAAGCGCCCCCCTGGAGGCGCCACGCCGATGACAATCGAGCCCGCACCGAGCCCTGCGGCCTTGGCCGGCGTCATCCTCGGCAGATCGAGGCTCACGCTCGCCGAAGGCAACGCGCATTCACCAAGGACGTCGCCCGGGCACCAGTCGCGCAGACCAAAGCCGGTCTTGGCATCGGAGCGCAAGGACACGTCCCCGAGGAACACGAGATAGGGTTTACGAAGCTGATACATGATTGGATGGTATTTCATCCACTCGACTCAGCGCAACCCGGGCAACCCCGGCTCGTCTGCAGCCGGACGAAACCGATCAACCGGGCGGCGTGTTTGCGCTGACGACGATGGCCTCGTCGTCTCCCGTATTGCGAAACTTGTGCGGCAGGCGACTCGAGAACAGGTAGCCGTCGCCCGGGCCCAGCACCCGGGTGCTGCCGCCCACCGTGACCTCAACACGACCCTGCAACACCACGCCACCTTCGTCGCCGGAGTGGCTGTACGGGGCCTTGGCCGTCTCCGCTCCCGGCGCGTAGCGCTCGAGCAGGACCTGCAGCGGCCGACCCTTGAGGTTGCGTCCGACCTGCCGCAATGAGATGCCGCCGCCGCCGACCTCCAGCAATTCCTCGCTGCCGAAGAACACCTGGGTTTCACCGGCAGTATCCAGAGCAAAAAACTCAGACAGCGTCATTGGCAGGCTGTCGAGAATCTTGCGCAGCGAGCCCACAGAGGGCGAGATCGCGTCGCGCTCGATGGCGCCAATGGTCGCGTGTGTCAGCCCGGCGCGGCGCGCCAACTCGCGTTGCGACAGGCCGTGCATGTCGCGCAGGAAGCGCAGTCGCGCACCGACGGCGGCCGATGCGTCGCCACCGGAAACCTCGGTCGCCTCGGAAACCTTGCCGCGAGGGCTCCGCTTCGGCGGCTTTGGGGCTTTTGCGGACTTAGGGGCGGTGGCGGCAAAGAGCCGGATGGATTGGGGCATGTCGGCAGCGGGGGGTGGGGCATGAGATGGCAACGCTGACTTGAAGTGTAGCGAGCAGCACGTTCAGACCCAAACAAGCAGCAAGAGTTGGATAATTTTCCGTCCAACCACAAGCGACCGCGATGCGCACCACCATCCCCTTCCCCCCCGATCGGGCCGACGCACTGGTGCGATCCGCCCGCGCCTTTGGCATTCCAGGCCTGGCCCTGGCGGTGCTGGCACCGGGGCGCAAGGCCCTGCTGTTGGGCGGTGTCACAGCACCAGGCGGGCGACCCGTGGACGAGTTCACCTGGTTCTCGGTGGCGTCGCTCGGCAAGCACGTCACCGCCTCCGCCGTGCTCGACCTGGCGCAGTGCGGACGGGTGAACCTGACCGAGCCGATCGGCCACTACCTGCCCGACGTGCCCGCCGCGTGGGCGGGTCGCTCTGTGCTTGCCCTGCTGCGGCACAGCAGCGGCCTGGCCGAATACCTTACGGCCGCACCCGAGGAACCCGTGCCCGCCACCCGATCCGGCTTCATGGCCCGCTACGCCACGCTGGCCCCGGCCTTCGACGAAGGCGCAGGCTGGATGTACACCAACACCAACTACATCTTGCTCGGCATGTTGGTGGCCCAGGCCTGCGGGGGCAGCTATGCAGACGCGGTCCAGGCCCTCTTCCAGCGCGCCGGCTGCGCTGGCGCCGCGGTGGCCGGCCCGGCCTGGGCACGCCTGGCCAACGAAGACGCTGCACATGCTGGCGCATCCGATCCCGACACCACCACCCGCGAGGTCATCGGTGATGGAGACGTGTGCTTCACGCCTGCTGGCGCGCTGCGTTGGCTCGAGGTGTTGCTCGATGGCGGCCTGCTCGACAAGCAGCATGAAAGGCTCATGTTCGCCGCGGGCCCGATGGCAACCGGCCGCCTCTCGGGTTACGGCTGCGGCTGGTTCGTCGAGCAGATGGGCGACGCGACGATGGCCCACCACGCAGGCCACTTCGACGGCTGGACGGCGATGGCCATCGTCAACCGGGCCTGCGGCAGTGGGGTCGTGGCGATGTGCAACCTGGCGCCCGGCCACACCCGCGCCATCCGTCATCTGGCGCAGTCAGCGCTCGAGGCCTTCGCACCCGGATCGACACCGCTGTCGCTGCCCGTGATGGCAGACCCGGCTCCCGCGTTGACTCAGCGGATTCGCTCGCAACTGCTGCGCGAGCCGGGCACGGCGCCTGACCTGTCGTTCCTTGCCGCTGAACTGCGCCGCGTCGCCGAGCATGGCAGCCCCTTGCGCACGGTGCCGAACCTCTTCACCGGTGTGCCGCCCCAGGGCTTCGAGCTGGTGCAGCGGCAGGCGCAAGACACCCATACCTGGCACCGCTACCGGCTGACCTATCCAGACCGTGTCGAGCATGTGTTGGTGGGCACCACGTCCGATAGGCGCATCTTCTGGGCCTGGCCTTTTTGACCCCCCTTGCGTACCGCAATTGGATTGCAAACTGACCATCAAGGAGATTCCACCCTACAGGGAAAGTACTGCCACATGAGAGCTGTTTCAGTATTGACGGATGAAATAAATGCCACTACATTGCTGAAAGATATTCACACTGGAGCTTCAGCCATGAACCGCCGCGCACGTGCCCTGCTTATGTCTCCGATCGCGTTCGCCATCGTGGCTGCCTACCCCGCCATGGCCCAGAGCAGCGGCGAGTCGGGCGCCCAGGTGGTCACGATCTCGGCCACCAAGCGCAACGAACGCATCACCGACGTGCCGCTGGCCGTCACGGCGATCGGTGAGTCCGAAATCCGCGATCGGGGTGCGGTCGACCTCCGTGACCTTCAGTATTCAGTCCCCGGCCTGAACATTCAGGAGCAGTCACCTGGCGCCAACCGCATCCAGCTTCGTGGCGTGAACGCCGGCACCGGAACCGGCCTGCCGATCGTGGGTACCTACCTCGACGAGATGGGTGTCACCATCGACCAACAGCAGCGCGACGCCTTCTTCCCGCTGGTGGACATCGCCCGCATCGAGGTGCTTCGCGGCCCACAAGGCACCTTGTATGGCGAAGGCTCGCTGGCTGGAACGGTTCGCTACCTGACCCGCAACCCCAGCCTGACCAAGACCAGTGGCTTCGTGGAGGCCAACCTGTACCGGCAAGGTGAAGGCGGCATGGGCCGCAGGCTCAGTGGTGCCTTCGGTACGCCGCTGGTGGACGGCAAGGTGGGCCTGCGCATCGCGGCCGGCAGCGACAAGCTGGCGGGCTGGATCGACTATCCGCAACTCGGCGCGAAAGACGCCAACGAGGGCAAGCGCTACTTCATCCGGCCCAAGCTGCTCATCCAGCCGAATGACAAACTGAGCATCTCGCTGCTGGCATTGCACTCCCGCTACGAGGGCGACAGCGACAACTTCGCCAGCGCAACCAAGCCCACGGACCGGCAGCGCGCAACCCTGTTCCCGGGCAAAGACAGCAGCGACCTGGCCAACGCGGTCGTTCAATACGACTTCGGCCCGGTCACGCTGACCTCGTCGACCGGCTACCTCAAGCGCGGCCTGCTGTTCACCCCGTCGCTCAGTGGCGGCGCGATACGCGCCAGCTTCGACAGCAGCTTCAAGCAGTGGAACCAGGAATTGCGGCTTAGCTCGAACGGCGAAGGCCCTTTGCAGTACATCGTGGGCGTGTGGGCACGCGACTTCAAGTCCCAGATCGACCGCAGCGGCACCTTTAACGGTGCGCCCTTAGCCGTTCTGCGTCGCGTGGGCACCGATCCGGTGGATTCGAAGTCCTCCGCCATTTTCGGCGACGCCACCTGGAAAGTGAGCCAGCAGATCGAGGTCAGCGCCGGTGGCCGTTACTACAACGACGAGCGCAGCCTCGACTCGACGATCCCCGCCCGCCCCACCGGCCCGGCCGTGGGCAAGTTCAACGCCTTCAGCCCCCGCGTGTCGGGGCGCTATGAGTGGAACCGCAACGCGTCGAGCTATGCCACGCTCTCCAAGGGCTTCCGCTCTGGGGGATTCAACGGCAACGGAACGACCTACGCTCCAGAGACCCTGTGGAACCTGGAACTGGGCCACAAGGCGGTGCTGGGCAACGGCATGTATTTTGACGGGACGATCTATTACGCCGACTACCAGGACCGCCAGGCCCAGGCCGGCGTCGAGATTAGCCCCGGCGTGTTCCAGACGATCACCAAGAACGTCGGCAAGGCCTCGGGCCCTGGCATCGAGGGCGCATTCAGTGCCAAGCTGGGCGCCGGCATGGAGCTGACGGCCACGCTGGGCTGGAGCGACATCAAGGCCAAGTCGTCCAACGTCGAGGTGCTCAAGGGCGAGGCTTTCGACGGCGTGTCGAAGTTCACCGGCTCGCTGGCGCTGAGCCAGCGTTTGGCGCTCAGCGCCGGGTTGAAGGGCATGTGGCGCGTGGACTACCAGCACGCCGACCCGTACAGCTTCCGCGCGCGCCAGGGCCTTGCCAACGGGACGGTGTCCACGCTGCAGGACTTCCGCAGCTCCAACCAGGACTTCTTCAACGTGCGCGCCGGTGTCGAAGGCTCGGACTGGAGCCTCACATTCGACGTCAAGAACCTGTTTGACAAACAGCCCATGCTCTTCCCGAGCACACCCTTGTCGCAATCGGGCGAAGGTGTGCATGCCACGCCACGGAGCTTTGGCCTGACCTTCCGCAAGTCCTTCGGCTCCTGAATTTGGCGGTCAGCCGCCGACCGCACCTGACACCTCGCACATCCCGGACGCGACCGGTCGGGCCTCCGCGGTGGCGGCCATCGCTGCCAGTCGAAGGACCGCCACGCCCGCAGGGATCGAACAGCGGGAGCAGGTCGACGTCGGCGGCGACCTGCAATGGATTTCGATCCGCCGCCGCCGGGCCAATCCGGTGCTGTTGGTCTTCCATGGCGGCCCGGGCACGTCGACGATGCCGCTGGCATGAGCCTTCCAGAGCCCCTGGGAGGACTTCTTCACCAGTGGTGCACTGGGACCAGTGCGTGGTGTCGGCAAGAACGCGGCGCAAGCTGACCGCGAGGCGTTCCTGACCACCATGTGCGTGGAACGCATCCTTGCCGACGGCGAGGCGGTGATCGAGCACCTGTGCCGCACCCTGCGCAAGGATCGCGTGTCCCTGTTGGGCTGTTCCTGGGGCGCCATGGTCGGCGTGAAGCTTGCCGAGTTGCTGACGCAGCGGGTGAGCGTCTACGCGGGTGTCGGGCAGTCGATTCGACCAGCTTCGAGTCCGTGATCCTCGCCGAGGCCCGGGCTGCCGCGGAACGCACCCGTGACACCGAGCCGCTGCGCGAGCTGAATGCGCTGGACCTTTCACCCCGTACCGACGGCAGCTTGCCCATTGGCCAAGTGCAGGCGCTGCGGCGAATCTCGCGGCGGTACAACGGCATGTGGTGTTGCCACCAGACGCTGGACGTGATGACCGGCCTGGCCGCCCTGGCACCCGAGTACGACGACGCCGATGTCGAGGCCTTTCGCGCCGGGTCGGGCTGGATCGCACACAGCCCACTGATACGCGACATCGTGCAGACCGTACCAGCGCAGCGTTACGGCCTTGAGGGTGCCCGTGCTGCTGTTGCTAGGCCGCTACGACCTGGCCACGCCCTACGCGGCCGCTGCGGCCTGGCTCGAGGCGCTGCAGGCGCCGTCCAAGCAACTGGTGACCTTCGAGCGCAGTTCGCACTTCGTGATGCTGGAGGAACCTTGCCGCTTCCTGCTGGCGTTGGCGCAGATCGTGCTGCCGCACACCGAAGGCGCGGCGCCGTTCGAGCCGAAGGCGCGTTGAGGACCGGGCGCTTCAGCGCAGCGTCTCCATCAGACGCATCAGCAGTCGCATCCTGGGAATCACGGAGCTGATGTAGAGGCGCTCCTCGTGGGTATGCCCACCGTCGCCGTCCACGCCCATGCCGTCCAGCGTGGGCGCGATGTTGGCGGTGAAGTTGCCGTCGCTGCCGCCGCCGGTCTTCAGGTCCACGAGGTCAAAGCCCAGCTCGGACGCCAGGCCGCGTGCGTGTTCGTAGAGCGCCGCGATGGCGGGGGTCTTCTCATAACCCGGCCGGTCGATGCAGCCCGTCACGACGAGGCTGCAGTCCGGGTCCACTGATTGCAACGCCAGCATGCGGCGCGTGATCTCCTCACCCAGTGCCGGGTTGGGCACGCGCACGTCGACCTCGGCCCAGGCGTGCTCGGGCACGACGTTCTGACGCGTGCCGCCGCCCACCAGGCCGACGTTGACCGTGAGGCCGCGCTCGTAGTCGGTCATGGCCTCAATCGCTTCGATCTGGCGGGCCAGTTCGCGGATGGCGTTGCGGCCCAGGTGGTGTTCCACGCCGGCGTGTGCCGGGCGGCCCGTGACCTCCACGCGAAAGCTGCCGCAGCCCTTGCGCGCCGTGACGATCTTGCCACCCGAGCGCGCCGGCTCGGTGACGATGACGTAGCGCGCGCGCCGGGCCTCGCGCTCGATGTGCTCGCGTGAGGTGGGGCTGCCCATCTCCTCGTCGCTCACCATCAGGTGGCGGATCGGCAGGTGCGTGGCCCGGCCGTCGCGCGCGAGTTGCCGCTGCGCCGCCAGCGCCAGGTAGGTACCGCCCTTCATGTCCTCGGCACCGGGGCCGTAAGCGCAATTGCCTTCGATCCGAAAGGGCAGCGGCCCGGCCAACGTGCCCATAGGGTGCACGGTGTCGATGTGGCTGAGCAGCAGCACGCCCGGCCCATCAGCCACTTCGGCTGGGCAGTGCCGCGTGTTGGTGGTCAGCAGGTGGTCGCCGAAGCCGTCGCGGCCGGCGATGCGCTCCACGCGTACGCCAATGGCTTCATAGTCGGCCTGTACCCGCGCCGCCATGCGCGCCATGGCCTCGGGCACGTCCGTGGGGCTCTCGATCTCGATCCAGGATCGGATCCCGGAGAGGATTTCATCCACATTGAGGGAAGTGGAATGCGCCATATCCTTGGACATCGGGTGTATTGAAGCAGAAAGACGAGATGAAATGGATATTAAACTATCCAGTTGTTGAAATGTGAAAGACGTCTACATCGGTCAGCGAGAAGCTGGCTTTCATTGTGGCCGACCCTAAAACACCCGCACCACCGCCTAACTCGAACGCACATCGCGCTGCTACCTTCGTCGCCCTACCCTTGAACATGACCGCTCGCACCCATTACTCGGCCAGGAACCTGCTTGCGTCAGCGAGATCGGGCCATGCCGACTGGGCACCAGCGTGGACCGATGCCGAACCCAAGGCGCGCTACGACGCTGTCATCGTCGGCGGAGGCGGTCATGGTCTGGCCACGGCCTACTACTTGGCCAAGAACCATGGCGTGGCCAACATTGCGGTGCTGGAGGCCGGCTGGATCGGCGGCGGCAACACCGGTCGCAACACCACCATCGTGCGCTCGAACTACCTGTACCCCGAGAGCGCCCGGCTGTACGAACACTCGCTGCGCTTGTACGAAGGGCTTTCAAGAGAGCTCAACTTCAACATCATGCTCAGCCAGCGTGGCGTGCTGACCTTGGCCCATTCGCGCCACGACATGGATGCACAAAGCCGGTGGGCCAATGCGATGCGGTGCAACGGCATTGATGCCGAGCTGCTGGACGCCCGGCAGGTGCGTGAACTGGAACCGCGCTTGAACTTCGGCGGCCCCACGCAGCCGACGCGCTACCCGATCCTGGGGGGCTTCATCCAGCGGCGCGGCGGCTCGGCCCGGCATGATGCTGTGGCCTGGGGCTATGCACGCGCGGCCTCGGCGCTAGGCGTGGACATCGTGCAGAACTGCGAGGTGACCGGCTTCACCACCTCGCAAGGCCGGGTGACGGGAGTCGATGTTCGGCACCAGGGGCGCGTCGGTCACATCCAGGCCGACAAGGTGGCGCTGGCTGTTGCCGGGCACTCCTCGGTGCTGGCCGCCAAGGCGGGCCTGTCGCTGCCGGTCACCAGCTACGCCTTGCAGGCGATGGTGACCGAGCCTGTGAAGCCCGTGTTGAACACGGTCACCATGTCGCCGGCGCTGGGCGCCTACTGGAGCCAGAGCGACAAGGGCGAGGTGGTGATCGGCGGGGCGCTGGATCACTTTCCTTCGTATGCGCAGCGCGGCAACTTCGACGTGATGCAGCAGGTGGTGGCGGCCACCTGCGAGATGCTGCCCTCGCTGGGGCGGCTGCGGCTGCTGCGCCATTGGGCCGGCATCGTGGACGTGGTGCACGACTCCAGCCCCATCATCGGGCCCACGCCGGTCCCGGGCCTGTACCTCAACTGCGGCTGGGGCACGGGTGGCTTCAAGGCCATCCCCGTGGGAGGCTGGACGCTCGCCCACGCGCTGGCCACGGGCCGTGCGCACGAACTGGCTGAGCCCTTCCAGCTGGAGCGCTTCCACACCGGGCGACTCATCGACGAAGCCGGCGCGGCCGGCATCGCGCACTGACATGTTGCCCCCACGCTCACGGCGCTCGCTGCCCCCCCGCGGGGGCTGTCAGTCCCTTCGGAACGTCCAGGCGAGACCGACATGATGCAGTTGCAATGCCCCTGGTGCGGCGATCGCCCGCAGCGCGAATTCGACTGCGGCGGCACGACAGGTATCGCGCGTCCTCCACTGGACTGCGACGACGAGACCTGGAGCCGCTACCTCTTCTTTCGTGACAACCCCAAGGGCCCCCATGCCGAGCGCTGGCGCCATACTTTCGGCTGCGGGCAGTGGTTCAACGTGCAACGCGACACCGTGACACACCGGGTCACGGCCGTCTTTGGCATCACCGAACGCGCACCCGAGCCCGCACCCGGACCGACGGCTGATCCCGCAACCAAAGGGGCACCTTCATGAGCGGCTACCGCCTGCCTGCCCCCGCCGGCCGCTGGATCGACCGCGACCAGTCGTTCCTGTTTCGCTTCAACGGACAGAGCATTCGCGCATTGGAAGGCGACACAGTGGCGTCGGCGCTGCTGGCCGCGGGCGTGACCACGGTGGCCCGCAGCGTCAAGCTGCACCGGCCGCGTGGCGTGTTCAGCGCTGGCGTGGAAGAGCCCACCGCCCTGCTGGACATCGGCACCGGTGCGATCCGCACGCCCAATACCCGGGCCACGGACGTCGCGGCCTCACCGGGGCTCGCAGCCTGCACGGGCAATGCCTGGCCGAGCTTGGGTTGGGACCTCGCGGCCATCAACGACCGACTCTCGGCGCTGCTGCCCGCGGGGTTCTATTACAAGACCTTCATGTGGCCGCACTGGCAC
Source organism: Rubrivivax sp. (assembly GCA_044372085.1). GTDB lineage: Bacteria > Pseudomonadota > Gammaproteobacteria > Burkholderiales > Burkholderiaceae_C > Rubrivivax. The sequence continues at coordinate 48,730 of JBILSM010000001.1, read as the reverse complement.
TGGTTCGAGCCGGCCATCCGGTCCATGGCGGGGTTGGGCCGTGCAGCACCGGCCGACACCGGCGCAGACCCTGAGTTCTACGACGAGGTGTCGCGCCAGGTGGACGTGCTGGTGGTGGGCGGCGGTGCGGCCGGCATGGCTGCCGCCCTGGCCGCCTCAAGGGGTGGGCACGAGGTGCTGCTGGCCGAGGGCGCGGCTGGGCTGGGCGGCTGGGCCGCCAGCACCCGCGGGGCCGCTGCTGACGAAGCGCAAGCGCTGGCCGCGCAACTCTCGGCGTCCCCGGTCACGGTGCTCAGTCGCTGCACCATCATCGGCCTGTACGACGACCGGCTGGCGGTGGGCGTTGAGCAGGTTGGCGGCAAGGTCCGGGAGCGTCTGTGGAAGATCCGGGCCCGGCGCATCGTCCTGGCCACCGGTGCCTTCGAGCGGCCCATGCTCTTTCCCGACAACGACCGCCCTGGGGTCATGCTCGCCTCGGCCGTGCAGCGCTACGCCGCCCTCTATGGTGTGGCCTGCGGCCGGCGGGTGGTGCTGGCCACGGCTTGTGACAGTGCCTACGGGGTGGCGCAGGAGCTGCTGGCCGCTGGTGTTCAAGTCGCAGCGATCGTGGACCACCGTCCGCAAGCCGGCGCGGCAGCCCCCCCAGGCGTGGAGGTGCTACCGGGCCATACGCTCGTGGCCGTGCAGGGCCGTCACGGGGTGCAGTCCATCACCGTGGCGTCGCACGATGGCACAGCACGGCGGACCATCGAGGCCGACTGCGTGGCCTGCGCGGGCGGATGGACCCCTGCCGTTCACCTGCACTCCATGGCCGGAGGCCGCCTGCGCTGGGACGATGCAGCCTCGATGTTCGTGCCCGCCCAGGCACCGGAGGGTATCGATTCAGTGGGGGCCTGCGCCGGCGTGTTCGACTTCACGGCCGCGCTGGGCCACGCGCAGCGCGTCGGCGCGCAAGGCCCCTGCGAGGCACCGGTGGGTGGCCTGGGCGTGGTGCCTGCCGACCTGCGTCCAAGCCCAGCGGCCCTGCAGTCCCTGGGGCGCAGGCCCGGCAAGATTTTCGTGGACCTGCAGTCCGATGTGAGCACACAAGACGTGACACTCGCCGCCCGCGAGAACTACCGCTCGGTGGAGCACCTCAAGCGCTACACCACCACCGGCATGGGCACGGACCAGGGCAAAACCAGCAACGTCAACGCCCTCGTGCTGATGGGCACCGAAACGGGCCGAGCACCGGCCGAGGTGGGCACGACGAAGTTCCGCCCCCCCTTCAAGCCCGTGACGCTCAACACCCTGGCGGGCGGGCGCACCGGTGCACGTTGCAGGCCCCTGCGGTGCATGCCGGGTCAGGCCTGGCATGCAGTGCGCGGCGCGCTGTTCGACGAGTACGGCGGCTGGCAGCGCCCTGCGGCCTATCCCGACCCTGGCGAAACCCTGGAGATGGCCGCCGACCGCGAGGCTTTGCAGGTGCGCACGGCCGTCGGCCTGTTCGAAGCCTCCCCACTGGGCAAGATCGAGGTCTACGGGCCAGACGCGGCAGACTTTCTGGATCTGATGTACGTGGGCACGATGTCCACGCTGGCAGTGGGCGGTGCGCGCTACGGCCTGCTGCTCAACGAGAACGGCGTCATCGTGGACGACGGCATCGTTGCCCGGCTGTCGGACCACCACTTCTGGGTCAACACCACCTCGGGCGGCGCCGAGCGCATGGCGCTGGCCTTCGACGAATGGCTGCAGTGCGAGTACGTGAACCACCGGGTGCTCGTCACGCCCGTCACGGCCGACTGGGGCAACGTCACCGTCAGCGGGCCCAAGGCCTGGGCCCTGCTGGAAGCCGCGGGTTTCGATACGGCGTTGTCACCGCCACGGATGAAGCATCTGTCCATCGTCGAGATTCCCTGGCGCGGCAGCACCTTGCGGGTGATGCGGGCCAGTTTTACAGGCGAGCTCTCCTACGAGATCAATGTGCCGGCGGACCGAACAACCGAACTCCTGGACCACCTGGCAAGCGTTGGAAATCGCTTCGACGCCAGGCCCTACGGCATTGAGGCGCTGATGATCCTGCGCACCGAGAAGGGCTACCTGCACGTGGGGGGTGATACCGACGGCACCACGCTGCCCGGGGATGTGGGCATGGACCGTGGCGTGGCCAGCAAACAGGCCCACTTCGTTGGCCGGCGCTCCCTATTGCGTCCCGCAGCGCGTGACCCAGACCGGCTTCACCTGGTGGGCTTGATACCGGCCGACCGGCGCACCCGTCTGCCGCCAGGCGCCCAGGTGTGCGCCACCCGCCCGCCCGCACCATCGCAGGGCTACGTGACCAGCAGCTGCTTCGGTCCCGCACTCGGCCATCCGGTGGCGCTGGCCATGCTGCAGCGCGGCAGACAGCGGCTGGGCGAGCGCATCACTGTCTGGCACATGGGCTCACCCATCGAGGCGGTGGTGTCCACCACGCCCTTTGTCGACCCAACTGGGGAGCGCTTGCGTGGACATTGAGCGTTCCCATCACACCCTGGCGCCAACAGAACGCCCCCTGCGCGATCAACTCGCCGAGATCGGGTCCACGCGTGCCGGGCTTCGGCTGTCTGAGGTCGAGCCCCTGCGCGTGGTGGCCGTGCGCATGCTGCCTGGGGCCGACTCGTCGTGGGTGGCGGGCTTGGGCGAAGCCGGCGTAGGCGCCCTGCCGGAGCCAGGGCGCTGCGAGGGCCAAGCGGTGCGGGCCCTCTGGCGCAGCCCCACCGAGGTCTGGCTGGTCACCCAACAGGTGGATCTGCTCGACAGCGTGCTCCAGGCGCTGCGGCCGGGTGTGAACCCGGCCGCCTGCGCCATCGATCACAGCGCCGGCACGGTGGGCATCGAGCTGCAGGCGCCAGACGTCAGCGGCTTCCTGGCCCATTTGGTGGACCCCTGCGGCATTCCGGCCCAACCCGGGCAGGCCACCCGAGCGCGGTGCATGGATCTGGGGGTGGTGTTGATGCGCCTGGACGAACAGCGCATCTGGCTGCTGGCCGACCGCCCCGTGGCCGGTTATCTGGTGGCGTGGTTTCGGGTGACGGCAGATCGCACGGCGGTGTAGCGCGCTGCACTCCCCCACCCTGCTTCCCTTGCTCCCGTTCTCAGCAGGTCTGAGCTCGAAAACCCAACCGATGGGTCTGCGATTTCGGCTGGCCCGGTTCACGCTCTGGCCTCTGCCCAAGCGCCTGCTCTTGAGATGGATGGCGAAGGTCTGGTCCGCCAGTATCAGCAGCGAAGTAGCTGTCGGCGGTGAGCTGAACCGGGAAGCAGCAACCTAGGATCAGTTTCCTCTACACAGCAGTCGCTCGGGCCCTTGGCGGGTGCCGAGCCGAACGACAGGTTGATGGTCGATAGCGTGAATTGAGGCGTCAGTGACGACCGACCGCTTGTCCGTATCGGATGGCAGACCCGGCCCTGAGTCGATATCCGTGGCCCTGAGCTCGCCGCTCCGAATCGGTTGGTCGGATCCGGACCGATGCCCCGAAAGAGGCATCGCAGCAGAGGGCGCGCACCGGTGGAAGGTGTGCAGGGGCGCGCCACCAACCGGTTGGGACCTTTCGGCAACCGTCCGACTCACTGCGCAGTCACCCTCCCGCCCGCGCGACGCATGCTCTCGAAGTTGTAGAAGGTGGGCTGCGAGAAGTTGTAGTTCACGCCCTGGATGTCGCGGCCGATAGCACGCTGCCAGCCGAGTTGGAACAGCACGACCGTGGGCATCTCGTCGAGAACGATGCGTTGTGCCTGCTGGTACAGCGCGGCGCGGGCCTCGCGGTCGAGCGTGCGGTCGGCCTGCCCGATCAGTTTGTCGACGCTCGGATTGCGATAACGCGGGAAGTTGGCGCCACCGATCATGGCCGAGTTGTAGACGAAGTTGAAGATGATGGACGGATCGGGGAAGTCGAGGTTGATCGACTGCGTCGTGATGTCGAAGTCCCCTTTCATGATCTTGGTGCGCGCTGCAGTGGATATCCGCTCGATGACGACCTTCAGGCCCACGGCCTCGAGCTGAGCGCTGATGGCCAGAGCCAATGGCGAGGCTCCGCTGCCATCGCCAACCACCGTGAACTTGACCGGCGTGCCCGGCGCCACGCCTGCCTCGCGCAACAGCGCCCGCGCGGCCTCAGGGTCGTGCACCGGCAGGGGCAATTCGGCGTCGTGCCCAGGAACGCCGGCTGGCAGCACGCCATGCAGCAGGTTCGCGCGACCGTTGTATATGGCCTTGCCGATGAGCTCGCGGTCGATGGCGAGCGAGACCGCCCGGCGCACGCGCACGTCGCGGAACAATGGCCGCTCGTTGTTCATGTGCAGGAAGGCGACGGTCGGCGACGGGCTGGCTACGACATCCAGGCCCGGCTGGGCTGCCACCCAGGCATCCGATGCACCTGAGACCGGATCGACGATGTCGATCGCCCCTTTGGCCAGTTGGATGACGCGCGTAGCGTCGTCCTTCACAGTCAGGAAGTTGATTTCAGTGAAGTAGGCAGGCTGGCGCTTGGCGTGCGGGTTCAGCGTCAATGTGACCTTCTGGCCCTTCTCGAAACGTGACACGCGGTAGGGGCCGCTGCCCGCAGTCTGAGTCGAAAGCCAGCGGGTGCCTAAGTCGGCACCCTTGGCTTGCGCCATCACCTTCGGGTTGATGATGCTGGCCGTGGGCACGGCCAGCACTTCCAGGAAAAACGGCACCGGTGTGCGCAGCGTGAAGCGCACCTCGTACGGCGCCACGGCCTCGACGCCGCGCAGGAAAAAGAGAAACTGCGATGGCGGCGCCTTGAGCTTGAGCGTGCGCTCGAAGGAAAACTTCACGGCCTCTGCCGTGACTTCGCTGCCGTCGTCGAAGCGGTGACCAGGCCGCAAGAAGAAGGTCCACGCCAGCCCGTCCGCTGATGCCTCCCAGCGCTCGGCCAACTGCCCCAACATCCTGCCGGTGGGCTGGCCGTCGGCCACTTCGGCCACCACCAGCTTCTCGTAGGCCAGGTTCATCGCCAGCTGGTTGGAAAGGAGGAAGGTGGCGGCTGGGTCGAGCGAGCTGATGTCACGCGAGACGGCCATCGTGATGCGCTTCGGGTCGCGCGGGATGTCGGACACATCGCAAGCCGCCGCGGCAAGGCTCAGGCTCACCACCAAGGCGTTGCGCCACGCTCGCGAGAGCTGCATCATGGGCCCTCGCAGCAGGCCTGCACGAAAGCCTCGAACAAGCGGCGCTCGGGTTCGCAATTGAGGAACTCCGGGTGCCACTGCGCACCGATGCAAAAGCGCTGGCCGGGCACTTCGATGGCCTCGATGACGCCGTCGTCGGAGATGCCGCTCACAACAGCGCCCGGCCCCACCTTGACCACGCCCTGGCGGTGCATGGAGTTGGCGGAGAACTCTTCGACGCCAACGATCTTCGCCAGCATTGTTCCCGCTTGCACACGCACCGGGTGTGCGTCGACGCGGTAGCCCTGGCCGAGATGGCGCGACCAGTCCGCGCGCTGCTCGCTCAAAGCGACCACCAGATCACCACCGGTAACATGGTTCAAGACCTGAAAACCGCCACACTCCGCCAGCACCGGCGCATTGAGTTCGATGGCGCGGCGCAGCAGCGCAACTTCGAATCGAAAGCGCCGCTCTTTCTCGGGGGGCTCGCTGCCGTCATGCCTGAAGAGTTGTGGCACCTGGAACTGGTAGCCACCTCCTGAGACGACAAGACCATCGCACAGACGGAGGTAAGCATCGACACACTCCGGTTCGGGCGGCAACAGGATCGGTGTGGCGCCCAGGGCCAGCAATGCGGTGACGTTGGTCGAGTCGAGAAAGTAGCCGTTGCGTGGCGGACGTGCGTCGGAGCGGAATTCGACGTCGGCGCTGATGCCGATCACGGGGGCGCGTTTCATGGCAGTTCGAAGTCCTCGTCCAGGGGCCATATCGGGCGGAGCAGGCGGGTGTAGGCGGCAGCACTTCGTGGTGGCTGGCGCAGCACCACGCTGTGCGGCGTGATGGCATCAAAGCCGAGGTGGAACTGTTGTATCGACTTGAGCACGATGAAACGCCGCTGCGCACAGTTCAAGCCCAGGCCGGCAAACAGGCTCGGATCGTAGGCCTGGTCACGCACGCTGCTGAGCACCACCTCGATGCCGCCAAAGCGGATCGCGGCGCAGTCACCCAGCGGCGCATGCACGCCGCCCACGCTCTGGAAGTGGTCACGTCGCAGCGCCACCACCTCGGCATGCACGTCCAGCGGCGCGCCGGAGTCGGGCCCGACCTTGCCGCCAATGCGCAGACGCAGCAGCGCACCCACACCACCATCGAAACAAAAGCGCACCGCGAGAGGGTCCCACAGCGGGCCGAGACACGCGTCTTGCACGCCTTGCGCTTGCAGCAATCGAATCACCGCAGTGCTGTCGCCTGCGGCGCCGCTGCCAGGGTTGTCGTCGGCGTCGATGAGTATCAATGGCCTCTCGGGCCGGGCCAGCGCCTGCGCAAAGGCCTCGTCCATCGGTAGACGCGTGGAGCGCAGCCGCTCGCGCATCGCAAAAACCCGTTTTGCCAGCTCGCCGGAGACCCGTGCTGCAAGCGCTTGATCTCGGTCGGCCACGACAAGAATCTGCGCACCGGCATCGGGCACATCGGCGCGCGGAAAGCCATGCACCAGCGACACCGAGAGGATCGGTGCCACCTCAAGCGCCTGCATCTCGGCGACCAAGCTGCGCACCGGCTCGCTGCGTGTGGGAAAGGCCGCCAGCATGCGACAGGGCGTGCTGTGCGTCACCGGCTGGATGTCACTGCGGCGTGTGCATTCGAGCAAGTGCAGCAACTCCTCGCCGCGCTCCACGTAGTCGGTGTGTGGGTACTCCTTGAAGAACACCAGCACGTCGGCCTCGTCCTGCATGCGCTGCGTGAGGTGGGCGTGGCAGTCCAACTCAGCACCGACGGCGACCTCGGGCCCGACGAGCGCTCGCACGTGGGCGAGCAGATCGCCTTCGCAGTCCTCGGTGCGGTCGGCGACCATCGCTCCATGCAGGCCCAGTGCAACGACGTCCACGGGCAGTGCCTGGCGCAACTGCTGCAGGATTTCGTCGCGCAAGGCCTCGTAGACCGGCTGAGGCACCGGCCCGCCCGGCATTGCATAGGCGCACGTCCCCTCCACCACAGACCAGCCGTGCTCGCGCGCGCGGCGACGGCAAGCCCACAGCGGCCCGGTGGCTTCGGTGGGCTGGTCCGGGTGCTGCCCGGGCCGCCACAGCATGGTGTCTTCGAAGGCACGCCAGCCCGTAGGGATGGGCGAATTCGTGTCGGTCTCCGTACCCAAGGTGGCCGTGAACACCCGCATGCGTTGGGTTGTCAGAACGTGAAGGTTCCCACGATGCCATAGGAACGCGGGCGGCCGTAGCTGGTCGTCTGGTTCGTACCGGCGCCAATAGGCGCCGCGAAGCCACCGGGCACCTTGGCGACGATGTACCGCTCGTCGAAGAGGTTGTTCGAGTAGAGCGCCAGTTCCCAGCGGCCACTCTCCCCGGCGAGACTGACCCGACCATTGAAGAGGTTATATCCCGGGATCCACTGTGTCGGAAGGTTCTCTCGGCCAACGAAAAAGCCATCGGCGTGCCTGCCGTCTAGTCGCAGCGTCAAGGAACCGACAGGCAATGGGAGCGTGTACGCAACAGACAGGTTGGCCGTAAGGCGCGGCGCGTTGTTCAACTTGTTGCCGTTGAAGCTGACCGGTGTGCCTCGGCTGGTATCAACATAGTCGGTGTAGCGCGCATCGACGTAACCGACCCCCGCTGAGAGTCGCAGTGCGGACGTCGGGCGCAGCGTAGCTTCCAGTTCGATACCCTCGCTCTTGGCCTTGCCGCCGTTGGTCACGATACCCACCACGGCACCGCCGCCACCCAGCACCTGCACCTGTTGCGTGACCTGGATGTCGTCATAGTTCATGCGGAATGCCGCTGCGCCCAAGTTCAGCATACCGCCGAGCATCGACCCCTTCACGCCGACCTCGAAGTTCGCCATGCTCTCATCGTTGAAGCGGGTCTGCTTGAAGCTCGTCGGGCCCCCGGCCGTGATGTTGTCGACGTTCCAGCCGCCGCTGCGGAATCCCTTGCTGTAGGTTCCGTAGGCGATGGTGTTGCGATCGATGCGGAAGCGTGCGCTCAGCAAAGGCGTCACGTTGCTGGTGCTCAGGCTGTCGTTCTCCAGCGGGATGGAAGGGGCCAGGAATGCCGGGAAGGTCACCACCTGCTGATAAGCCAGGGTCTTCTTCTCGCTCGTGTATCGCAGGCCACCAGTCAAAGTCACCCGCTCGCTGACGTTCCAGTCGACGTTGCCAAACACAGCTGCGGTCTTGGAGTTGATGTCTCCGAAAGTGTTGCCCGTCGTGTTCCGGATGACTCTCAGCACCGGAGCCGCAGGCCCGAAGGTGCTCAAAGACGTACCGCTTGCCTTTTGCTCGTAGAAATACAGCCCAGCCACATATTCCAGGGCCGCCTTGCGGCTGGTTGCGATCCGAAGCTCCTGGCTCCATTGCTTCTGCACCGAGGTACTTGCAGAAGCGACGATGTTCTGGGGCCCCACATCGGTGTCTGAAGTCCGCGTGGTGTCGAGCTTGCGCACGCTCGTGATGGAGGTCAGCTTCAACCCGCTGCCGAGGTCGTAGTTGATGGTGCCGCCCACGCCCTGGACGGTACGATTGGCCAGCGTAGGCAGGTTCTCGTTGGCAGTGAAGTCATTGCCTCCGGCAATCGCGCCGTAGCCTGACACGATGTTGGGCGAAGGGGCCACGGACTTGTCCTTGAGGTGGTCAGCCGCGATCGTCAGGTCCAGGGCTGACGAAGGCTTGATCATGATCTTGGCGCGCGCGCTGGTCACGTCCTCGTCTCCATTCTTGGTGCCCGTGGCCACGTTGTTCATGTAGCCGTCGCGCTTGCCGGAATAGACCGCCACGCTGGCCCGCACGGCGTCCGATGCCAGCGGTGTGCTGAGGTAGCCGCTGAATCGGCGCAGGTTCAAGCTTCCGAGGTCTGCACTTGCTGTGGCCTCGAACTTCTTGGAGGGCTCGCGCGTCACGACACTGATGGCGCCGGCAATGGAGTTCTTGCCGAACAACGTGCCCTGGGGTCCGCGCAGGAACTCGACACGCTCGATGTCGAAGGTTTCCAGATTGAAAGCAGCACCGCGACCCATGAAGACGCCGTCGACGTAGACGCCGATGCCGCTGTCAAAACCGATGTTCGCTCGGTTCTGGCTCTGCACACCGCGAACGGAGAAGTTGGGCACTGCATTGTTTTCCGGCCCCAGAAACACCACGTTGGGCACAGCAGCCTCTGACAGGCGTATGGCCCCACGATCTTGAAGCTCGCTGCCAGTGATCACGCTGATGGACAACGGGACGTCGATGGCCCGCTCGGTACGTTTGCGCGCCGATATCGTGACCTGTTGAGGTTGGGTTTCGTTGGCGGCAGGCGATTGAGGGGCAGTCTGCGCATGACCTGATTGAGTTCCTGCCATCAAGAGCAGGGCAGCTCCAATCGCGGCCGCTAAGGGGGTCTTGGTGTATCGATCCTGATTCATAACGGTCTCCGGGTGGGGCGGCAGTCACGCCGCGATGTAGAAAGGTTCACAGACCTGCCGTGCGCGCTGCATGCAGCGCTCCACCGTCCGAGTGGTCACACCCAGCCGGTGGGCAATCTCAGGGTGGGTCATGTCGTGCAGACAGCTCAACTCAACGACCTGAGCGGTGCGGGAGCCCGCGTCCTGCAGTCGCTGGACGATTTGCCCCATGGCGCGCCGCCAGTGCACCTGGCTTTCCACCGAGGGGCTGGGTTGTTCGACATCTACGTCGTCTAGCGGGCCGTGAAGGTGCGCCTGCCGAAAGGTGTCGCGCCGCACGCGGTCGATCACCAGGCGCTCGGCCGTGCGGAAAAGATAAGCCCGCGGGTTGAGATCCAGCTTGGACGGGTCGGGCAACTGGGCAATGCGCAGGAACACTTCTTGTACCGTGTCGGCGATGTCGTCCTCGTTGCGCAGCAGACGTGAAAGAAACGAGCGCAGCGGACGGTGGTGTGCGGCAAAGGCCTCAGCGATGTAGCGCGCGCGCTCGGCCGCACGGCTCGGTTCGTCCAGCCCGCGCAACTCGGGCGCCTTTGCCGCTGGCGTCGCGTCACCGGTCAGGAGCGGGTCATAGGTCACGTCGGACATGGTTGCCGGGTCCTCATGCAGAAGGATTCACGGGCCGCCTGCCCCCCGTTCCCCACGATCCACGGGACGGGCAGTTGGTGATGCACGAAGCTCATGCTACGATTGAACGACCGTTCGGTCAATAGATCATCGACTCATGACAAACCCGATCCTGGCCATCGAGGCATTGAGCGTCGCAGCCTGGCGAAACGGTTCGGCGCGCAAGGTCCTGGACGGCATCTCGCTGCATGTGCGCGAGGGCGAGGTTGCCGGTCTCGTGGGCGAGTCGGGCTCAGGCAAGTCCATGCTGGGCAGCGCCATCGGCGGCCTGCTTCCCCGCGGTTGCACCGTCGTGGCAGGCCGCGTGCTGTGGCGCGGGCAGGACCTGGTCGGCGCAGACGATGTGTCGCTGTCGGGACTGCGCGGGGCGCAAATCGCCTATGTCTTCCAGGAGCCGATGACGGCCCTGAATCCGACGCTGCGCGTTGGGCGACAGCTGACAGACGTGATCCGCCGCCACGCCGAGCCCGACCCTGGTGCCGCCAAGGCCTTGGCGCTGCGACTGCTGGCCGATGTGCGTATCGAGGCTCCGCAGGAGGTCTTCGACTCCTGGCCACACCAGCTCAGCGGCGGCATGCGCCAGCGCGTCCTGATCGCAATGGCCTTCTCGTGCAAGCCGGCACTGATCGTGGCCGACGAGCCCACTACCGCGCTCGACGTTACCGTGCAGGCGCAGGTTCTGTCGCTGTTGCTGACGCTGGCCCGGGACCGCAGCGCAGCAGTGCTGCTGATATCGCACGACATCGGCGTCATACGCCGTGCCTGTGACTCGGTCCACGTGATGTACGCAGGGCGTATTGTCGAGCGCGGACGCACGGCCACCGTTCTGGAGACTCCGCAACACCCCTACACGCGGGCGCTGCTCGACTGCCTGCCCGGGCGGGTGCAGCCTAAGGCCCGCCTGAATGCCTTGCCCGCGGGTAGCGCTACCATCTCCGGCTGTGCTTTCCGGTCCCGTTGCGCTTCGGCAGTCGAGCGCTGTTCAGAAACACCGCCGTTGACTGATGTCGCCAATGCAGGCGCCGCAGCGTGCTGGCTGAGTCACGCTACGAAGCTAGAGGGAGAGCCCGCGTGACGGCCCCGCTGCTGGCCCTGGACCAAGTCTCGGTGCACTACGCATCGCGCCGTACGGCAGCCGTCGAAGGCGTGACCTTGTCGATCGCCGAGGGTCGCACGTTGGGCCTGATCGGCGAGTCCGGCTGCGGCAAGAGCACGCTGGCCAAGGCCGTGATGGGGCTGACACCGGTAAGTGCGGGGTCACTGCACTTCCTGGGGCAGGACATCACGCGAATGACGCCCAGGCGCCGCCTGCAGGCCCGCATAGGCATGCAGATCGTGTTCCAGGACCCGCAGAGCTCGCTCGATCCCCGGATGCGCGTGCGCGACCTGATCACGGAGCCTCTAGTGATTGCCGGCAAGCCCATGGAAGGCGTGGCTGAGAGACTGGTAGACCATGTCGGCCTGCCGCGCGATGCGCTGGGCAACCTGCCTCACGAATTCTCGGGCGGACAACGTCAACGCATCGCCATCGCCCGCGCGCTGGCCGCCAGCCCTCAGTTGCTGGTGTTGGACGAACCGACCTCGGCGTTGGACCTCTCGGTGCAGGCGCAGATCCTCAATCTGCTGCTGGACTTGCAGCGAGAACACGGTTTCGGCTACCTGTTCATCAGCCACGACATGGCCGTGGTTCGGCATCTGGCAGACGATATAGCCGTCATGTTCCGAGGTCGGATAGTCGAACAGGGCGCAACGGCGGAGGTGCTGGACGCGCCGCAGCACGAGTACACAAAGGAACTGATGCGCAGCGCAATGTCGGGCCAGACCTTGGGCGCCGTTGAACCCCTCACCTGATGACGTTGGAGAGTGAAGATGACGAAGGCAAGTACTGCAGCCTGGGTGGCGGGCGTAGGCATGGTGCCCTTCAAGAAGCCAGGCGCTAGCGAACCGTACGACGCCATGGGCGCCGAAGCCGCGCGCCTGGCCCTGAAGGATGCGGGGCTGGAATACAGCGAGGTCCAGCAGGCCTACGCCGGCTTTGTCTACGGCGACTCCACCAGCGGCCAGCAGGCGTTGTACAAAGTGGGGCTCACGGGCATCCCCATCGTCAACGTCAACAACGCCTGCGCGACGGGTTCGACGGCCCTGTACCTGGCGCGCCAGGCGGTGGCGCACGGCGTGTGCGATGTCGCCTTGGCGCTGGGATTCGAGCAGATGAACCCTGGTGCGCTGGGCGTCACTGCCACCGACCGGCCCAGCATCATGGGCCAGCAACTCGCGCATGCCCACGAGACCATCGAATGGAACGACCAGGTGCCCATGGCTGCGCTGCTGTTCGGCAGCGCCGGGCAGGAGCATCAGCGCAAGTACGGCACCAGCAACGAAGCGTTCGGCCGCATCTCGGTGAAGGCGCGTGATCACGCCTCACGCAACCCGCACGCCATCTTCCGCGACAAGCTCACGCTCGAAGAGGTGATGGCTTCCAAGCAGATCTATGGTCCGCTCACGCGTTACCAATGCTGCCCGCCCACGTGCGGCGCTGCGGCGGCGGTGATCGTTTCCGAGGCCTATGCCCGACGCAGGGGCCTGAGCAGCCGTGCAGTGGAGATCGTGGCCCAGGCCATGACCACCGACCCACTGACATCCATCCAGGGCCACAGCATGATGCGCGTGGTCGGATTCGAGATGGCGCGTAACGCCGCCAATCAGGCCTATGAACAGGCGGGCATTGGGCCGCAAGAAGTCGACGTGTGCGAGCTGCACGACTGCTTCACCACCAACGAACTCCTGACCTACGAGGCCCTGGGCCTGGCCCCTGAAGGCGGCGGCGAGAAGTTCATCATGGATGGCGACAACACCTACGGTGGTCGCGTCGTCACCAACCCTTCGGGAGGACTGCTGTCCAAGGGACACCCGCTCGGCGCGACCGGTCTGGCGCAATGTGCCGAGCTCACCTGGCAACTGCGCGGCCAGGCCGAAGCGCGGCAGGTGGAGGGGGCGCGCATTGCGCTCCAGCACAACCTGGGCCTGGGTGGCGCCTGCGTGGTGACCATGTATCGCAAAGCGGCCTGAGCAACGCGCCATGACGCAAGGCCCGTTGGCCGGCCTGCGCGTGCTGGAACTGGCCGGGCTCGGGCCCGCACCTTTCGCTTGCGCTCTGCTGGCGGATGCCGGAGCTGACGTTGTGCGGGTGGACCGGCCAAACGCGCTGCATGACCCGACCGACATCCTGGCGCGCGGGCGACGCTCGGTCGCCCTCGACCTCAAGCTGCCTGCTGATGTGCAGACGGTGCTGGCGCTGGCCGCAAAGGCAGATCTCTTCGTCGAGGGCTTCAGGCCGGGTGTGATCGAACGGCTGGGCCTGGGTCCGACCGTGTTGCTGGAAGGCAATCCGAAACTCGTCATCGGCCGGATGACCGGGTGGGGCCAGGCCGGGCCGTTGGCCTCAGCGCCGGGGCACGACATCAACTACATCGCGCTCTCCGGTGCACTGGCCAGCATCGGGCCAGCAGGCGGCCCGCCTGTGCCTCCACTGAACTTGGTGGGGGACTTTGGCGGCGGCGCCATGCTGCTGCTGTTCGGCGTGATGGCTGCGCTGCACGAGGCGAAGCGTTCAGGCCGCGGCCAGGTCGTAGATGCGGCCATGGTCGACGGCAGCATTGCGCTCATGGGCATCTTCCAATGGATGCGCTCGCAAGGCCGATGGAACGGCCCTCGCGGAACCAATTGGCTGGACGGCGGAGCGCACTACTACGGCTGCTATGAGTGCGCTGACGGGCACTGGCTGGCCGTGGGTGCGATCGAGCCGCCCTTCTATCGGGCCTTGCGTGAGCGGCTCGGTCTGCTCCACGACTCCTTGTTCGACACCCAGAACGACCCGGCGCTGTGGCCCGCGCAGAAGGCGCGGCTGGCAGTCGTGTTTCGCTCGCGGGACCGCCAAGCCTGGTGCGAGCACTTCGAGGGTAGCGACGCTTGCGTCAATCCCGTTCTCGACCTCGACGAAGTGGCAACCCATCCGCACAACGTGGCCCGCGGCGCGATGATCAGCGCCTTTGGCGTACCGCAGCCGCGACCGGTCCCGCAGTTCTCGCGAACACCCGGATCCACTGGGCAAGCGCCGCGCCCCCCCGGCGCGGACCGTGCTGCGGTCCTGCGCGACTGGTTGAGCCTTGCGGACTGATGTAGTCAAGACCAAGGAGCACCATGCGACTCTTCTTCGGCGGCATCAGCACTGAGACGAACACGTTTTCACCCATCCCGGTCGGCCTGGAGAACTTCACGGAAGGCGGCATCCTGCGTGGCGACGAGGTGTGCGACCCAGTGCGCGGCAGCGACATGGCGATCTACGCCCGCGAGCTCGGACTGGACGTGGTGGGGGGGCTGTACTGTGAGGCCCACCCTGGCGCAGCAGTTCGCCGCGATGCCTACGAAGCGCTGCGTGACGAGTTGATCGATCGCCTGCGCACCGCCGGGCCTGTGGACATCGTGGCGCTCAACCTGCATGGCGGCATGGTGGCGCAGGGCTACGACGACTGCGAAGGTGACCTCATCGCCCGCGTGCGCACCATCGTCGGGCCCGACGTGGTGATCGGGTGCGAGCTGGACCCGCACTCGCACCTCTCACCGGCCATGCACGACAACGCGATCCTGATGTGCTACCGCGAGAACCCGCACACCGACATCCGGGCGCGCGGACGCGAGTTGATCGACCTGCTGCTGCGTACCGCGCGGCAAGAAGTGCGACCGGTGACTTCAGTCTTCAACTGCCGCATGGCCGATGTGTTCCAGACGCAGCGCGAGCCGATGAAGAGCTTCGTGGCGCGCATGCGCAGCCTGGAAGGCCGCGACGGCGTACTCTCGATCAGCATCGTGCATGGCTTTCGGCGCGCCGATATCCCACTGCTCGGCACCCAGGTGATCGTCATCACCGACGACGACGCCAGTCGCGGCGCCGAGCTGGCCGAGCGCCTGGGCCGAGAACTGTTCGAACTGCGCGGGCAGTGCGCCGACGCAGTCCACCCCATGGACGAGGCGGTGGCCACGGCAAGCGCTTGGGACGCTGCAGCGAATGGTCCGCTGGTGCTGGCCGAGATGGCCGACAACCCCGGCGGCGGCTCGCCCGGTGACGCCACCTATGTCCTGAAGGCCCTGATCGAAGCCGGCATCGACCGCATTGCCGCGGGCGTGTTCATCGACCCGCTGGCGGTGCGCTGTGCCATTGACGCCGGCCTGGGCGCCCGGCTGACGATGCGCATCGGGGGCAAGGCCTGTCCGCTTTCAGGACCGCCACTGGACCTGGACGTGACGGTGACGGCGATCGATCCAGCCGCCAAGATTGTTCTCGGCGGCGACACGGTGGTGCCCATGGGGCGCGCGGTGGCTTTGCGCTTTGCGCAGGGTGAGTTGCTGCTGGCCGAGAACCGGTGGCAGACCTACGGGCCTTCCATCTTTGCTGACCTGGGCATTGACCTTCGGCGCCAGCGCGTCATCCTGGTCAAGTCAGCGCAGCACTTCAAGGCGCACTTCGAGGCCATCACGCCACACAGCCTCACGCTGGACTCACCCGGCGTATGCGTGGCCGATGTGACCCAGCTACCGTTCAAGCGCCTGCAGCGGCCGTTGTGGCCCTGGGACGATGACCCCTGGTCTTGAACTTGGTTGCCTGCCGCTGAACCTTTACGCCACGTCGCGCGCGAGACGGGGGTCGAGCCAGTCGCGTAGCGCATCGCCCAGCAGGTTGAACGACGACGCTGTCAGGATGATGACCACGCCAGGGATGGTGACGTACCACCAGTGCCCGAGCACGTACTCACGCCCGGCCCCGATCATCGAACCCCACTCGGCGTCGGGCGGCTGCGCGCCCAGGCCGATGAAGCTCAGCGCCGACGACGCCAGGATCGATGCACCGAGATGGAAGGTCATGAACACCAGCACAGGCGGCAGGACATTGGGCAGCACGTGGGCGCGCATCAGATGCCAAGTGCTGGCACCCATCGACCGTGCGGCCAGCACGTACTCACGCTCTCTGAGCGCCAGCGCTTGGCCACGCGCGACGCGGATGTAGGCCGGCACAGACAGCACCCCGAGGGCAACCACCGCGTTGAACAGGCTGGGGCCGAGCGCAGCTGTGAGCGCCAGCGCCACCACCATGCCAGGCAGGGCCATGACCACGTCGGTCAGTCGCATCACGACCGTGTCGAACCAACCCGCCAACAAGCCCGACAAGGTGCCGATCAGCAAGCCGATCGCGGTGCCGATGCCCACGATGCCTAAAGCCGCGCTCAGCGACGGGCGTGCGCCGTGAAATATGCGCGTCAGCAGGTCGCGCCCCAGTTCGTCAGTCCCCGCCCAGTGCCTCCAGGAGGGCGGCTGCAGCACACTGCTCAAGTCCATGGCGTTTGGTGAATAGGGGGTCAGCCAGGGAGCGAACACGGCGACCAAGCACACCACGGCCGCCACCGCGGCCGACGCCAGCGTCAACGGCGCCCGTAGGGCCAGTGGTAGGGTGGCCGCGATGGAAATGGGTTTCATCACGATCAGCCCACTGCCTTGATGCGCGGGTCCAGCGCCAGGTAAGACAGGTCCACCAGCAGGTTGGCCGCCACGTACACCACCGAAGCCAGCACCGTGAACCCCATGATGACCGGGAAGTCGAGGTTCAGGATGGCACCCAGCACGTGGCTGCCCACACCAGGCCATGCAAACACGCTTTCAATGACGACCGAGCCGAACAGCAACGCCGCCAGTTCCAGCCCTAGCACCGTGACAAAGGGGATCAGCGCATTCTTCAATGCGTAGACGAAGAGCAGCCGCCACTTCGAGATCCCGTAGGCACGGGCGGTGCGGATGTAGTCCTCGCCCAGCACCTCGATCATCGAACTGCGGATCAGCCGCACTACGGTACCGATGGAAGCAAGCGCCAAGGTGCTCGCCGGCAGCAACAGGTGATTGAAAGCGCTGCGCCAGGCCAGGCCGTCACCCGCGAGCGCCGCGTCGACGAGGTACAGGCCTGTCACATGGGGCGGCGGGCTAACGCCTATGTCCAAGCGGCCCGAGCCCGGGAGCCAGCCCAGTTGGGCATAAAACAGCAGCATCAACACCAGGCCCAGCCAGAAGGTGGGTGTGGAGATACCCAGGATGGCCAGACCCCGCCCTAGGTTGTCGACCCAGGTGTCGCGATGCACGGCGGTGATCACCCCCAGTGGCACGCCAATGGCTACGGACAAGACCATGGCCACCAGCATCAATTCCAGCGTAGCGGGGATGTATCCCAACAGTTCGGGCAGCACGGGCTGTCGGGTCGCGATCGAGGTGCCGAAGTCACCGCGGAAGAGGTCACTCACGTAGGCCCAATACTGGCTCGCGATGGGCTGATCCAGTCCCAGCCGCATGCGCAACTCGGCAATCGCCTGGGGCGTGGCACGCGGGCCCAGCATCAGCTGCGCCGGGTCGCCCGGGATCAGCCGCGAGATGATGAAGCAGATGACCGTGACCCCCGCCGTCACGAAAACGAGCATCAGCAACCGACGCAGGATGATGCGCGTCATGGCGGGTGTCAGCTCTTGCGGCGCGCCGCGAAGGCAGCCATCGCAGCACGGAACTCATCGCTCAGCACACGCCCGGCCTGCAGCTGGGCCTCGTGCTCCATCTGCGTTTGCAGGGTGTTCAAGCGCCCGGCGACGATCGCCTGGCGCGTGAGCCGGTGGGTGCCTGGTGGCAAGCTGCCCAGTCGCTGGGCCAGGGTTCGTGTCTCGGCCGCGAAGGTATCGTCGTCGACGCACCGATGGATCATCCCCATCGTCGCTGCTTCTTCGGCGCTGACGTCGGCGCCAGTCATCAGCAGCGCTCTGGCGCGGGCTTCGCCCACCAGCCGCGGCAGCGTCAAGGTCAGCCCGGTATCGGGCACCAGGCCGAGCCGCGCGAAAGCCAGCGAAAAGCGCGCCGAGCGCGCCGCCACGACGATGTCGCACAGGAGTGCCAGGCCCACGGCGCCACCCACGGCGGTACCGTTGACGGCAGCCACGGTCGGCAGGCGTCCTTCCTGCAGCACCTGCTGCAAGGGCAACAACGCACCCGTGATGGCACGCCGCAGGCTGGCAGCGTCGGTGACGCCCAGGACATCCATGTTGGCGCCGGCCGAGAACACCTTGCCGCTGCCGGTGAGCACCAGCACCCGGGCGCCGCTGTCCGGCTGCTGAAGAGCGGCAATCTGCGCCGTCAGTTCGGCAAACGCGGCTGGTGTCAGCGCGTTCGCGGAGGCTGGCGATGCCAGTCGCACCGTCGCGATACCGTCGTCAACCGTCGTCTCGATCATCGGCCTGCCGCCACGAATACTTGCGCTGTCCCCGCAGCCACTGCCGAGCCGTCGGGCTGCGTGGCCGCCAGCTTTACGGTCACGAGCGAGCCGCCCTCGGTGGCCTCAACGGCCTCAATCACGCCTTCGCAGTGCAGGCTGGCCTTCACGGGCAGCATGGCGGCGAAGCGGGTCTCGATCGAGCGTACGCTGCCCGGCCCGGCCCATTGCGTGAGCAGGCGAGACAGCATGCCCATCGAGTACATGCCGTGCACGATGGTGTCGGGCAGACCGGCCTTGTCGCGCGCAAAGTCAGGGTCGACGTGGATGGGATTGAGGTCACCCGAGCCGTGGGCGTACATCGCCACCCGGTGGCGTGTGATGGGGCCGGTGTGCAGGGGCGGCAGCGTGGTGCCGACGGTCAGGTCGAGGGCGTTCATGTGTTGCGGGCCACCAGGCTGCAGTGATCTTCGCAAACCGGCTCGCCGGCGGCGTTGCGATATTCGATCACGGTGTCGATGAAGGTCAATGCGCCGTTCTTGCGGTCGGCAATGTTGGCGATGCGTTTGGTGCCCGTCAGCCGGTCGCCCACAACCATGGGCTGGTGGTGAACAAAGCGCTGGCTGGCATGCAGGATCTTCGCCGGATCGATCGCCAGGCGTTGCAGCATGTCGTAGATCAGATCAACCCGCTCGGTGCTCATCGCGATCGGAAAGGTCGGCAACACGGCAATGCCGCGCAGGCCCGCCGCGCGCGCCGCCGCCTCGTCGAGGTAGACCGGGTTCGTCTCGTCGAGGCCGCGCGCGAAGGCGATGGCCGCGCCGCGTTCGATGACGATGTCGAACGAAGGCCAGGTGTGTCCGATGTGCTGCGCCCTCATGCGCCCCCCATCAGCTTGACAAAAGGTGCCATGGCTTCACCGAAGCCCGCCGGGTGGTCGCTCTTCGAGAAATCGGTGACGGTCCCCCAGGCTTCTGCCACCTGTTCGACCGCATGGCCGCCCGTCAGGTCGAGGTAGGCGCCACCCGAACGCTCCCAGCGCAGCTTGGCGATGAAACCGCCGCCGACCTCGAACAGCCCCCCGGTCTCAGCGCAGGTCTCATGGCAAAGCCAGGCCACCAACGGGCTGACCAGCTCGGCGCGCATCGGAGCCAGTTGTTCGGGTGTCATCACGGTGCGGGTGAGCCGCGAGTCCGCCGCAGGCGCAATGGTGTTCACGTGAATGTTCTTCGCCTTGCCCTCCACCGCCAATGGCTGCGTCATGCCGTGCAGCGCCAACTTGAAGCTGCCGTAGTTGACCTGCCCGAAGTTGCCATAGATACCAGCGGCCGATGACGTGTTCACGATGCGCCCGTAGCCTTGCTCGCGCATGCGGGACCAAGCTGCGTGCACGATACGGAATGCTCCAAGGAGGTGCACCTGATACAGGTCATCCCAGTCGGCCGCTGTCATCTTGTGGAAGGCCACGTCGCGAAGGAAGCCAGCGTTGTTCACCACCAGATCGATGCGGCCGAAGTGGTCAAGTGCCGCCTCCACGATACGGCCGCCGTCAACAACGGAATCACTGTTGACCACTGCGTCTCCACCAGCCGACCGGATCTCGTCCACCACGCTCTGCGCGGGGGACACGTCGGCGCCCGTGCCGGCACCACTGGTGCCCAGGTCGTTCACCACCACCCTGGCGCCTCGCGACGCGAGCAGCAGCGCGTGGGCACGACCAAGTCCCCGCCCTGCACCGGTGATCAGTGCCACCTTGCCATCGAAACGTAACATCGCAACTCCTCACTGTCAGGCTGTCCTGAACGCTTGAAACGTGCGGCAGGGGTCGATCCCGACAGCTGTCGGGATCAGAGGGCCCGCGCCGTTGAACAGTCACCAGCAGGACCCGCCAAACCATGAGTGAAAGCACAGAAGACACCCTGCGCCGGGGGGGCACCATCGGCCACCTGCTGGCCCGAGCCTTCCAGCGTCGCGGCGATGCCGAGATGGTGGTGGGCGATGGCGAGCGCCTGAGCTACGCCCAGATGGCCGAGCGCACAGCGCGCATGATCACCGTGCTGCAGTCCCTGGGCCTGGTGCCGGGCAGCAGCCTGGCGCTGTTGTCGCGCAACAGGATCGACGTGCTGTCGGCCTCGTACGCGGCCTACATCGCCGGTCTGCGGCTGACTCCTCTTTCGGCGCTTACTTCCGAAGACGACCTGGCCTTCATGCTGGCCGACGCCGAGATAGACGCGCTGCTGGTGGACGACACGCTGTTCGCCGAGCGCGGCCGGGCCATGCGTGAACGTGTACCTACGCTGAAGCACCTGCTCTCTCTCGGTCCGTTGGAAGGCGCCTTTGACGTGATGGCTGCCGCGGCAACTGCAACGCCGGCGCCGCTGAGCGTTAAGGCCCAGCCGCAGGACATCGCCGTCATCGGCTACACGGGCGGCACCACTGGGCGGCCCAAGGGCGTGGTGCATACCCATGCCACGCTGCTGGCTTCGGTGACGATGATGGCTGCGGAGTGGGAGTGGCCCGACGATTTGCGCATGCTGGCCGCCACGCCGGTGTCGCATGCCGCTGGCGTGATGGCGCTGCCGGTAGCGCTGCGGGGCGGCAGTTTCCACATGCTGGGAGGTTTTGACGCCGACGCGCTGCTGGGCTACGTCGAGCGAGAGCGCATCAGTGCCACCTTCCTGGTGCCGGTGATGATCTACCGCCTGATCGACGCCGCCCGAGCCAAGCCACGCGATTTGTCTTCGCTCAAGACCATCTTCTATGGTGCGGCGCCAATGCTGCCGTCGCGTCTGGCCGAGGGGCTGGATACCTTCGGCCCGGTCTTCATGCAGCTCTATGGACAGAGCGAGGCCCCGACCTGCATTGCGTGGCTGGGCAAACAGCAGCACGACCTGCGCCACCCCGAGCGGCTGGCGTCCTGTGGCGTGCCCTTTGCCGACATCGACGTGGCCTTGCTGGACGAGCAGCTGCAGCCCGTATCCAGCGCAGAGGTGGGTGAGATCTGCGTCCGCGGCCCCCATGTGATGGCCGGCTACTGGAAGCGGCCTGAGGAAACCGCCGCGGCGCTGGCAGGCGGCTGGTTGCACACCGGCGACATGGGGCGATTTGACGCCGATGGCTATCTCTACATCGTAGACCGCAAGAAGGACATGATCATCAGCGGTGGACTCAACGTCTTTCCGCGTGAGCTGGAGGACGTCATCGTCTGCATACCGGGCGTCGCCCAGGTGGCCGTGGTCGGTCTGCCGGACGAGCGGTGGGGCGAGGCCGTTACTGCTTTGGTCGTGCCGAAGCCCGGCGTGGAGTTGGACGCCCAAGCATTGATTGCAGCAGTGCGTGAGCGCAAAGGGGCCATGCAGGCGCCCAAATCGGTACGTTTTGTCGAGTCGCTGCCCATGACGGCGCTGGGCAAGCTGGACAAAAAGACCCTGAGGCTCCAAATGAAGGCCGAATCATGAGCCATGTCTTCCAGCGCTACATGCGCAAGCCCTACCCGGTGGCCGTGCGCGGCGAGGGGCCCTATATCGTCGACAGCAGCGGCAAACGCTACCTCGACGCCGCGAGCGGCGCCGGTGTTTCCAGCCTGGGCTACAGCGACATCGGTGTGGCCGATGCCATCGCGAAGCAGGCGCACGAGTTGGCCTACGTCTACAACGCCTACTTCAC
The DNA here is from genome assembly GCA_044372085.1 of Rubrivivax sp. Classification (GTDB taxonomy): domain Bacteria; phylum Pseudomonadota; class Gammaproteobacteria; order Burkholderiales; family Burkholderiaceae_C; genus Rubrivivax. The sequence goes on along the minus strand of JBILSM010000001.1, from coordinate 26,550 downwards.
CACCGAGGCATCGGAACGCCTGGCTGACGCGCTGGTCGAGATGATGCCCAAGGGGCTCGACTGGGTCTTTTTCGGCTCCGGTGGCAGTGAGTCCATGGACGGCGCGCTGAAGATGGCACTGCAGTTCCACCTGGACAACGGCCAGAGTTCACGCCGCCGCTTCATCGCCCGCCGCCAGAGCTATCACGGCTGCGCAATGGGCGGGCTGGCCGTGTCGGGCAATGTCATCCGCCGCATGCTTTTCGAAGACGTGCTGATGCCCGCCGACTTCGTTTCGCCCTGCTACGCCTACCGTGACCAGCAAGCCGGCGAGACCGACGCTGCTTACGTGGCGCGCCTGGCGCAGGAACTCGAGGCCACCATCCAGCGTGTCGGGCCCCACACGGTGGCTGCCTTCATCGCCGAGCCCGTGGTCGGTGCCACGAATGGCGCCGTGCCCGCGCTGCCGGGTTACTTCAAGGCCATGAAGTCCGTGCTCGACCGCTACGGCATCCTCTTCATCGCCGACGAAATCCTGACAGGCGCAGGTCGTACAGGCACTTATCTGTCCATCGAGCAGGACGGCGTCACGCCCGACATCGTCACGCTGGCCAAGGGCCTGGGCGCGGGCTACCAGCCGATCTCGGCCATCGTCGTCTCGGGCCGTGTCTTCGACACCATTGCCGACAAGCGTGGCTACTTCATACACGGGCACACCTACAACGCCAGCGCCACACCGTGTGCAGCGGCCCTGGCCGTCATCACGGCCATCCGCGAACGTCAGCTGCTCGAACGCGTGCAAACGATGGGCCAGCGGTTGCGTCTGGCCCTGGCCGAGCGATTTGCCAACCACCCGCATGTCGGCGACATTCGCGGCCGCGGCTTGCTGCTGGGCCTTGAACTCGTGCGCAACCGCGAAACCAAAGCCACCTTCGACCCGCAGCACATGCTGTGGGGCAGCGTGCAGCGCGAGGCCATGGACCGCGGACTGATCTGCTACCCGATGGGCGGCACGGCAGACGGCATGAACGGCGACCACATCCTGCTGGCGCCGCCCTTCATCATCGACGACGCGCAGGTGGGCGAGATCGTCGACAAGCTGGCGGCCGGGCTGGACGCCGCGCTGGCCACGCTGCCCACAGAGGCGCGGCGCTGAAGCGCGGGCCGCTGCTGCTGTACGCCGCGGGGTCGGTGGGAACGGGGCTGTTCTCGTCGGTCACTGGCGTCTTGCTGCTGTTCTTCATGACCGACACGCTGGGCATTGCAGCGGTCACGGCCGGTGTAGTCCTGTTCATCCCGAAGTTCTGGGACGTGGTTTTCGACCCCCTGGTCGGCATCGCCTCTGACCGCACGCACAGCCGCTGGGGCCGGCGCCAGCCCTACCTGCTGGTGGGCAGCACACTCACGGCGCTGGCCTTCTTTGCCCTGTTCAGCGGGCCTGACCTGGGCTCGGCCCAAACCCGCGCGCTCTGGGTGGGCGTCATCTTCTTCGTGGGTATGAGCGCCTACGCCCTCTTCGCCGTTCCCTACGCGGCTATGCCGGCAGAGATGAGCGACGACCCGCATGAGCGCACCGTGATCATGTCCTGGCGCATGGGTTTCGTGCTGCTGGGCACGATTGCCGGCGCCGTAGCCGGACCGATGATGGTGCAGGCCGGCGGCGGAGGCCGCGAGGGATACAGCACGATGGGCGCGGCGCTCGCAGTGCTGATTGCACTGGCGATGCTGACCACAGCGTTCAGCGCAAGCCGCTTCCCGATACGCCCGGCAAGCGCCCACGCGATGCCTGCCCGCGAGCAGCTGCGCCTGGCGCTGGCCAACCGGCCCTACTTCGTGCTGTTGCTGGCCTATGTGCTTTTGCTGGCTGGCAATGGCGCCATGGCCGCTGCCGCGCCCTACTTCTGCGTTCATGTGCTGGGCGGCAAGCCTGACTCGGTGGGTCTGGTGTTCGGCTGCCTGTTGCTGGCGGCGATCGCAGCGATGCCGCTGTGGGTGGCGGCGGCCCGCCGCTTCGGCAAGCCCGGCTGCGCCATCGCCGCGGCACTGGTGTTCGGCGTAGCACTCGCCCTGATGGCCGTGATCGACCGCAACTCGCCGCCACAACTGTTCTATGCGCTGTGCGCCGTGGCGGGCGTCGGCTTTGCCGGCACACAGTTGCTGCCCTTCTCGATGCTCACCGACGTCATCGAGCGCGATGCACAGCGCAGTGGTCTGCGGCGCGAGGGCAGCTTCACCGGGCTCTTCATCGCCGGGGAAAAGGCTGGCCTGGCCCTGGGGCCACTGATCACCGCAGCCGTCTTGAGTGTGTCGGGATTCGTGCCGTCTGCCGATGGCGCTGCCGTGCAACCCGCCTCGGCGCTGGTCGGCGCCGCGCTGGCGTTTTCGATCGTACCGGCGGCTTTTGTTGTGGCGGGCGCGTGGGTGCTGCGGCGCTACCAACTGTGAAGGCCCGCCGCTCGCGCGGCAATGGCGACCTGTAACCACTCGCGCATATTGCGAACCGTAGTCGTGCTGATGTGCGGTGGGCGCTGTTCTGCGCCTTGCTTCAGTCCTTGTGCGTCAACACGTGCACGCGGCGGATACACGCACCCTCGGTCTCGTAGATCACCACCAGCGGGTAGCGCGGGCCGTCGACGTGGTGCAACATCAGCTCCAGATCGATCACGTGGCGACCCACCACGGTGCGCTGCAGGATGCGCGCTTGCAGCCGGGGCGAGCGGCGCCACAGCTGCGAGTAGGCCTCGCGAAATGCAGCATGCCCGCGCAGGTCCGCCTCGCCGTTCCAGGGCACGAATTCGCACTCGGGGTGGTAGCAGGCGAGGAAGGCCTCGATGTCTTGAGCGTTGTAGGCGGCGACTTGGGCCTGCACAAGGTCTTCAGGTGTCTTCACGCCGCCGCCCCAGCTGGGTACCCGTGGTGGCCACGATGAGCGCGGCGATGGCCACCTTGAACGGGGTATCGACGTCCATCGCAACCCCGGCGATCTGCAACTGGGACTTCGTGAACAGCGTCAGGCCGACCGCGAACTCGTTGCTGATGTTGTGGGTGAGGATGGCCGCCCAGACGCTGCCCCCTGTCTTGAAGTAGACGTAGGCGATGAGGATGCTGGCGACGATGGTGCCGGCCAGGAACTGCAGCTGGTTCAGCGCAAATCCACCCCAGCTGCCGCCCTTGAGCAAGGCCGGGTTGCCCGAGACGATGGACGGAATCTCGCGTGGGAAGTGCCACAGCCCCCACAACACGCCGATGACCACACAGGCCAGCAAAGGGTTGGCCAGCTTCTCCACGAGCAGGGGGAACATGAAACCCCGCCAGCCCAATTCCTCCAGCAACCCGCCCGGCCCGAGAAACGGCGCCACGATCATGAACCCGAAAATGGCAAAGGGTGTGCTTCCGTAGCGCTGCAGCATGCCGGTCAAGCCCGAGTTGGGCTCGCGCAGCACGAGCACGATCAGAAGGAAAGCGACCGCTGCCAGGTAAACGGCAAACAGCGTCGCATAGACCATCATGCCGTGCCGCCAGGTGACGCCTTCGCGCCAGAAACGGAACCGGTCAAACAGCTCGCGCAGACCCTTGCGACCCCAACCCAGGGCCACGATGATGAGCGCCGCAGCCGTCGGCGCAAACGGGAAGAGGTAGCCCGTCCACAGGATCGGGTTGTCCAGCACCCTGGGGAACACGCTGATGATGTTCGGGTGCCAGGGATTGGTGCGCATGTCCTTGAACACCGCGCCCATTGCGCCAGGGTCCAGCAGGCGGATCGACGTCACGATGGCGCCGAGGACGACGGCCAGGACGTAGAACGTGAGCAGCGGTCGGCGGCGGATGAGGTCGGTCATGGTGCGGGCTCCCAGCGGCTTAACGGCCATCAAGCGCGATCCCCGACAAGTGCTGTCGGTCCTGGGCGCCAGCGTGCGTTGAACCCGTGATCAATGGAGTCCGCACCATGAAACCACTTCCGCGCGCCCGGCTGCGTGAACTCGGCATCGTCGTCGGCACCTTGCCCTGCGGGCCGCTCAACGCGATCACGGATGTGGCGGGTGTGGGCGTCGGCCAGGTCACGCTGATCGAAGACGAACCTCACGTGATCCGCAGCGGGGTCACGGCCATCGTGCCCTTGCTGGGCCAGCTTTGGCAGGCCGGCTGTTTTGCCGGCTTCGACCGCTACAACGGCTTTGGCGAAGTCACGGGCACGCACTGGATCGCCGAGGCGGGGCTGCTGTCGTCGCCCATCGTGCTGACCTCGGCTTTCTCCATCGGCGTGGCCCGCGACACACTGCTGGCCCTGCCCTTTGTGCACGGGGTGCCCGAGCGCTGGCACCAGCCCTGCGCGGCAGAAACCTTCGACGGCGTGCTCAACGACGGCCTGGCCGCGCCGGTGCGGCGCGAGCACGTCGAGGCGGCCATCGCTTCAGCAGCAGCGGGGCCGGTGGCTGAAGGCGCGGTGGGCGGCGGAACCGGCATGATGAGCTTCGAGTTCAAGTCGGGCATCGGCACGGCATCGCGCCAGGCGCGAGCGGCCGGGCAACCGTGGACGGTGGGCGTGCTGGTGCAGTCCAACTTCGGCAACCGTCGGCACTTGACGGTGGACGGCGTGCCCGTGGGGCGTGAACTCGGCTACCACGTCACGCCAAGCCCGCAGCGCCGCGACGACGGCGAGGTCGACGAAACCAAGGGCTCCATCGTCATCGTCGTGGCCACCGACGCGCCGCTGCTGCCGCCTCAACTCAACCGCCTGGCGCGGCGCGCCAATGCCGGCCTGTCGCGGGTGGGCGGCTATGGCAACAACCGCAGCGGCGACTTTGCGCTGGCCTTCTCCACCGCCAACGTGCTGCCCTTCCACCAGGTTGGAATGGTGAGGGGTCTGAACATGCTCGGCGGCGAAGACATGAACGCACTGCTGCCTGCAGCCGCCGAGGCGGCCGAGGAAGCCATCCTCAACTCGCTCACGACGGCCGGCACGATGACGGGTGTTCGCGGCACGACCGTGCATGAACTGCCGCTGGACCGGCTGCAGACCCTGATGCGGCGCCACCGCGGCGCTGCGGTGTGACGGGCGCCGACTTCCTTGTCGTCGGCGGCGGCGTCGCCGGCCTGTCTGTGGCCTGCCAGCTGGCCCCTCACGGCCGCGTGATCGTGCTCGAGCGCGAGAACGCCACCGGCTATCACTCGTCAGGTCGCTCGGCCACCTACTACCACTTCGGCATCGGCAACCGGCCCGTGCGTCTGCTCACCAAGGCCAGTGGCGCGTTCTTTTCGAACCCGCCGCCCGGGTTCACGGACGTGCCGCTGTCGACGCCAGCCCCGGCGATGATGGTGGTGCGCGACGGGCAGGACGAGGTGTTCGAGAGCAACCTGGCCGAGATGGCCGCCGTCACCGGCACCGCGCACGAAATCAGCGCGTCACAGATGCATGCCCTCGTGCCGGTGCTCAAGCTCGGCGGCGAAGGCATTACACGCGGACTGCTCGACCCCGCCGCCGCGCGGTTGGACGGCCATGCGCTGATGATGGGATACACCCGCGTCCTGCGGGCCGCCGGCGGGCAGGTGGTGACCGACGCCGCGGTTCTGATGGCCGAGCGCCGTGCGGGCCAGTGGCAGCTTCGCACATCGCATGGCGAGTACGCCGCCCCGTTGCTGGTGAACGCCGCCGGCGCTTGGGCCGACGAGCTGGCACGCCTGGCCGGCGTGGCGACGCTCGGCCTGACGCCCCTGCGGCGCACGATCATCTCCTTCCAACCCCCGTCGGGCGTGGATGTGCGTGGCTGGCCCTTGGTGCGATCGTTGGCCAACGAGTTCTACTTCCTGCCGGAAGCGGGCCACCTTCTGGCATCGCCGGCCGACGAGACGGCCTCGCCCCCTTGCGACGCCCAGCCTGAGGAATACGACATCGCGCTGGCGGCCTGGCGTATCGAGGAGGTGACCACCATGACAGTGCGGCAGGTGCTGCATCAGTGGGCTGGGCTGCGCACCTTCACGGCCGATCGCGTGCCGGTGGCGGGCTTCGCAGCCGATGCACCGGGCTTCTTCTGGCTGGCGGGCCAGGGCGGCTACGGCCTGCAGACAGCGCCAGCGATGGCAGCGGCGGCGGCATCCTTGATCGCCGGGTGTGCCTGGCCCGACACGCTGGCCTTGACGCCAGCAGACCTTGCGCCCAGCCGCCTGCCCGGGGTCTGACCGCGTACTCTTCTACGGGGTGCCCTCGCCGTAGCGCGGCACGCCATGGCTCTGGTAAAAGGAGGCGAAACCGATCAGCCGCATCACCTCTGGCATGGACGCGAACTTCCAGCCGATGGTGCGCGGACCGCGCCGCTCGCACCAAGGAAGCCAGGCCCACATCTCTGGCTGGCTGCGTTCGGAGAAGTCGATCTCCAGGTCAAAGCTGCCCGGCAATTCCATCGGCGCGAAGTCCGACAGGCGTCTGAGCGCGCGTTCCACGCCTTCGCCGATCAAGCGTTGCGCCACCGCGGGCTTCAGGCTATCTATGGAGGTGAAACCGCTGGTCTTCTTCGTGACCACCGTCTCGATGCCCGGCAGGCGTTCGCGGCAGTGCGCGATGTAGGCATCGTCGCCTGAAGTGAACACCGCCGGCACGCCGTAGTGCGCGGCGAGCATCGCGTTGAGCGTGGTCTCGCTCTGCGAAACACCGTTGACGCGCACGTCTCGGAAGGCCAGTACGAAGGTGTGCGCCAGCACGCCGTCCGTTGCCACCGCGCTGGCGTGGTGACCAATGAACACGACAGCGTCGAAGTGGCCATCGTCTATGCCCTGCATCTGCACCAGCGGTCGCGGCCACGATCGGACCAGGCGCGCGAAATCCGGCAACTGGTCGAACAGGATGTTGTGTGCGCTGCCGTGGCCATCGGTCACCAGCACCTCGGTGGCGCCCGCCCGCTGCGCGGCCTCGCAGGCGGCAACCACCTCGGCGGTCATCCATCGGCGGCCGGCCTCGTAGTCGAAGCGGCCGGGGCCCGTGGACGGAAGGTGGGCGATACCGGCCACGCCCTCGATATCGGCAGACAGGAAGATTCTCATCGGGGTATCTCGTTGAAAGGGATGCCCTTGTCCAGCCGGGCTTCCTCGGGCAGGCCGAGCACGCGCTCGGCAATGATGTTGCGCAGGATCTCGTCGGTACCGCCGGCGATGCGCATGGCGGCCGCCCGGGTCCAGGTGCGTTCGACGACATACTGGTCCGAGGTCGGGTCGTCGTCGCCCACCTGGCCCGCCTCGCCGCGCATCTGCAACGCGAAAGTGGCCATGCGCTGTGCCAGCCTCGCCTTCACCAGCTTGGCGATGGACTGCTCGGGCCCCGGTGTGCCGCCACGCGACAACGCGGTCAGGCTGCGGCAGTGATGCAGCCGCAGCCCCTCTTCGGCCACCCAGGCATCGGCCAGGTGCTCGACGGCCAGCGGCTCGTCCAGGCGCCCGGCGGCCTTCACCACCGCCCACAGCGCCTCGAAGTTGAGCAAGCCGATCTCGGCGCCGACTGACAGACGTTCGTGCATCAGCGTCGTCAGCGCCACCTTCCAGCCCGCACCGACCGCGCCCAGCCTCTGGTCATCGGGTACACGCACGTCCGTCAGGAAGACCTCGTTGAACTCGCTGTCGCCGTCCATCTGGCGGATAGGACGCACCTCAATGCCAGGGCTCTTCATGTCGACGAAGAACATCGTGAGTCCGGCGTGCTTGGGCGCGGTGGGGTCGGTGCGCGCAAGGAGCAGGCCGAAGTCGGAGAACTGCGCGCCCGTGGTCCACACCTTCTGGCCGTTGACCACCCAGCGCTGGCCTTCGGGCCGGGCCCGGGTCTGAACGCCGGCCACGTCCGAGCCAGCCGCCGGTTCGCTGAACATCTGGCACCAGATTTCCTCGCCATACAGGCCCGGCCTGATGCGGCGCGCCTTGTGCTCTTCGGTGCCGTAGGCCATCAAGGTGGGCAGGCACATGCCCAGGCCGATCTCAAAGATGCCGAAGCTGCTGCGATAGCGGCTCTCCTCCTGGCGCACGATCAGTTGTTGCACCACTGTTCCGCCCAAGCCGCCCAACTCTCGGGGCCAGGTCACGGCCGCATACCCGGCGGCAGCTTTCCTGGCCTGCCAAGCCCTTGCTGCAGCCAGACGTTCATCAGGTGGGAGGCCATCGCCAACGAAGTCGCGTGCGTGGCGCTTGGGTTCGGCGTGAGCTTCGAGCCAGGCTCGCACTTCGGAGCGAAAGGCGGCTTCGGCGGGGGTGTCGTCAAAGTCCATCGTGGCCTCCGCGTGCCGCGGCCAAGTGCTTGACGATGCGGTGCCTCCAGACCGGCGGCGCACCCAGCGCCAGTGAGGTGGATAGCGACCGCTTGTAGAACGGATGGCAGTCGGCTTCCCAGGTGTAGCCCACACCGCCGTGCACCTGCAGGTTTTCGTGTGACGCGAGCTCAAAGGCCGCGCTCGCCGCCACCCTCGCCCCGGCTGCGGCCAGCGGCAGGGACTGCGGGCTGTGGGCCAGCGCCCAGGCCGCGTGGTAGGCATGCCCGCGGGCAAGCTCGTTCATGACCCACATGTCGGCCAGCTTGTGCTTGATGGCCTGATACGAGGCCACCACCCGGCCGAAGGTGCGACGCTGCAGTGCGTAGTTGCGAGCCATATCCAGTGCACGGTCCGCGCCACCCAGCTGCTCGAACGCCAGGAAGGCTGCGGCGCGATCGAGCAGGGTGTCCAGGGCCTGCGCGTCGCCCAGCACCGCTGACGGTACGCCGTCAAGATCGATGTCGGCCAGCGGTGCACCCGGGTCGAGCACGCGCAGTTCGCGGCGAGCGACGCCGGGACCCGCAAGGTCGATGCACAGCAGCACACCGTTGCAGGCTGCGATCACGAAGGTCGCGGCAGCGCCTGCGGGCACACGCTGCAGGCGGCCCGTCACCTCGCCAGCACTCCAGCGCAGCGTGCCAGGGGTCAAAGCCACGCTTCCGACGACCGTCCCCTGGGCCAACCCCGGCAACCACTGCTCGCGCAGCTCGTCGCAGCTACCCATCAGCAAGGCCTCTGTAGCGAGATAGGTGCTTGCGAGCGTAGGCACCGGTGCGCAGGCGCGGCCGATCTCTTCAGCGCAGGCCGCAAGTTGCAGCGGCGTCAGGCCGCTGCCGCCCCAGCGCTCGGGCACGGTGGCGCCAAGCACGCCCAGATCCGCCAGCGCGCGCCACGTCGTGTCACTTGCGCAACACTGATCAAGGCAGCGCTTGACCTCGTCTATCGGACAAGCCTTGGCCAGCACGCGCCTCAATTCGGTGGCGATCGCTGTGCAGTCCTCGGGAAACTCGAAGTTCAAGCAGGGTCCTCCAGCAACTCGTTGATGAGGCTGGGCCGGTGTCGCGGCAGGCCGAAGACCGCCACCAGCAGGGCGTCCAGCGTCTTTGCGTCGGGTATGGCAGCTTCCTGCAACAGCGCGCGACTTGTCGGCAGCAAGGCCGCAGGGTTCGCGCCCACGGCGCGCAGTCGGGCCTCCACGGCCGGGCGATCGAAACCACCACGCCGAAGTGCGCGCTCAGCGAAAAAGAGACCACGCAGGCGGCGTGACTGGGCTGAGGTGAGGAGCTTCAGGAAAGCCTCGTGCTCGTGCAGCAAGGCGTTGGCCAGCGGCTCCTGCAGCCCTCTCTCGATGACCTGGAGGCAGGTTCGAGGCGCCTCGAAGTCCGGTGCCATCGCGTCCAGGAACTGGTGCCGAGCTGCGAATGCTCGGCCTTCCGCTTCTGGCTCACGCTGGTGCGCCCGCTCGTCGCGGACGCGTCGCTTGGGCAGACCTTGCCGCGACGCTGCGTCGGCGGCATGCGGCAGTTCATCGAACGGCACCACGCGATCGACCAGGCCGGCTTCCATCGCGCTGTCGGTGTCCCATTCGGCACCGTCAATCACCAGCTCTAACGTGGCTTCGATTCCCAGAAGCCGCGGCAAGTACTGCGTGCCGCCAAACGTGGGCAGCAGGCCAAGTCCGACCTCGGGCATCGCGAAGCGCGTGCCCTCGGCGGCGATGCGGTGGTCGCAGGCATAGGCCACGACAACACCGCCTCCGAACACCGTGCCGTGCAGTGCCGCGATGACGGGCTTGCTGGCGTCCTCGCATGCAGTCACGAACTCCATCAGGCCCGGTGGTCGCAAGCCCTGTTCCAATTCGACCAGATCGGCCCCGGCGAAGAAGGTCCGGCCTTCGCAGCTGACGACGATGGCTTGCACCGAGGGATCTGCCTCGCCTTTGCGGACACCTTCGGCGAGAGCCTGGCGGACGGGCTGCGAGAGCGCGTTCACTGGGCCGCTGCAACCGATGAGCCACAGGGTGGAGCCCCGCTGCTCATGACGTAGAGGTACTTGAAAGCTTTCTCGGCTGGCGCTCACAAGCGTCTCAACGCATCGGCGCCTCCATCCCGTCAGATCCTGTTCGCATTCTCTTGAACGACCGTTTCAGTCATGGCTGATAATCGAGACCGAATCGAGGAGGCAGCCCATGGTGGGGGTGCGAGCTAAGGACCACGACGATAAGCGTCAGCTGATACTGGACCGTTCAGCCGAGCTGTTTGCCCGGCAGGGCTTTCACCGGACGTCGATCGCCGAGATTGCGAAAGCCTGCCATGCGTCGTCCAAGGCGTGGATCTATCACTACTTTCCGAACAAGGAAACGGTCCTCTTCACCCTGCTGCACGAGTTCCTGGAACTGGCCGCGTCGCGCGTACGCGCCGCGGTCGACCAGCACTCCGATGCCCGTGGCCGCCTGCATGCCTTCGTGCTCGAGTGTCTTCGTATCTATGCCGAGTACCGCATCAATCATGCCGTGCTGTTCTCCGAGATGAACTTGCTGCCCGGCGAGCAGCGCGCGGAGATCCGCACATTGGAGCGCGCCTATGCGCAAGTGCTGCGTGAGCTGATTCTGGCGGTGAATCCGGCCATCAACCTTCGCAAGCATCAGACGACGGCGCTGACCATGATTGCCTTCGGCTCGATCAATTGGACCTACACGTGGTTCGACGCCAAGGGCCCGTTGTCTCTGGAGGACGTGGCCGAACTCACGACCAGGTTACTGATGAATGGTCTTGAGGCGATTTGATTGAGGCCCTGTTTGCGCGCCTCCAGACTGCAAAAGCAACCCCGGCGAATGTCGGGGGTTGGGCCACCGGGTGACTTCCATCCGTCCCTTCGGCGTAAAGGGTGTGTACGTCTGCCTATGGTGACCGGCTCCCACCGCTGCTGACTGCCTCCAGGCATTTGGATCTCAGCAAGACTGATGCAGTCCGTCACACTCGGCGGTCGACTGGCGGCACATGCCGAATGACGGCGGTACTGAAGTGACTGCGCCAACCTGACCCATCAAGCCCCGGCTTCAAGAATCACCGCGATGTCCTGCCGATCTCCAAGCAGCCGCACGACATCCAGGTGGTCCGACGCCTCGAAGTAAAGCCACTGCATAGGAAACCCGTCCATGCGCCAAGCGCGCAGACGAGGGATGTCGCACAACTGCCCCAGCCGCGGTGAGCCGATCGCAGGCATGCGTTCAATGGGATCAAGAGCCTTGAGGGCGGCGTCAAACATGCGCTCAGCCAAGTCTGCGCCACCTTCCTTGGCGTAGTGCTGGGCGGCTGTGACGAGATCCGTCTCAGCCTGGGGGCGTAACCGGGCCCGCTTCAAGGTCAACCCAGCGCCTGCCTCTTCAGTTCGGCCACACGCTCGGTGGTCAACGCGCGACCAGGGCCGGAGTTCAGACCTTCTTCGATCAGTTCTCGCAGCCGCTTCTTGGCCTGCTCTTCCTGGTCTCGTCGGATCAATTCACGCAGGTACTCGCTCGTATTGCCGTACTGGCCGGAGGCCACGCGCTGGTTGACGTAGCTGCGCATCGCCTCGGGCAAGGCAAAGCTCATGGTGTTGCTGCTCATGGTGCCGGATGATCCTGCGGACTATCAATAGTTGTCAACACCGTGTGCGCCCGGTGCCTCACCCCGGCACCGGCAACGCCGTGTCGTACTTCACCTCGCGCAGCACCACGCTACTCTTGATGCTGGCCACGCCGGGTTGGCGGAACAGGCGCTCCTGCAAGAAGCGGTCGTAGGCCTTCATGTCCGGGGCCACCACCTTGATGAGGTAGTCGCTCTCGCCCGTGGTGCTGGCGCACTCCAGGATCTCGGGGCTGGCCCGCACCATGCGTTCGAAATCCTCCACCACGCCCTCGGTGTGCCGCACCAGCGTCACGTGCGCCAGCACGCACACCGCAAGGCCCAGCTTTTCGCGGTCCATCAGCGTGACGCGGGCGCGCACGACGCCGGCATCCTCCAGGGCCTTCAGACGCCTCCATACGGGCGTGGGCGACAGGCCCACGGCCTCGGCCAGCTGCTGCACGGAGAGGGTGGCATCGCGCTGCAGGCACTCGATGATCCGGCGGGAGGTCTTGTCCAGCATATTCATATCTATATTCTGCTCTTGTGAGCACGTCTGTGCTCAATCTTAGGGTGTTTATGAGCATGAATGGCAATGCTTGTGCTCGCAAGGCCGGCCTAGCATCAGCGCATGCAAAACCTCGCCCTGCGCCCCTACGAACTCACCGACAACCTGCGCGCCAGTACCGGCACGGTGTGGCTCACCGGCACCCAGGCCCTGGTGCGGCTGGTGCTGATGCAGCGCCAGCGCGACGAGGCGGCTGGCTGGCGAACGGCCGGCTTTGTCAGCGGCTACCGCGGCAGCCCGCTGGGCATGGTCGACCAGCAGATGTGGAAGGCCCGGCCGCTGCTGCAGGCCGCGGGTGTGGAGTTCCTTCCCGCCATCAACGAAGACCTTGCCGCCACCGCCTGCCTGGGCACGCAGCGCGTGGCGCTGGACGCGGCGCGGCGCGTGGACGGCGTGTTTGCCCTGTGGTATGGCAAGGGCCCGGGGGTGGACCGCTCGGGTGATGCGCTCAAGCACGGCCACGTCTACGGCTCCAGCCCCAAGGGCGGCGTGCTGGTGGTGTGCGGCGACGACCACGGCTGCGTGTCCTCCTCCATGCCGCACCAGAGTGATCTGGCCCTCGCGCACTTCGGCATGCCGGTGTTGCACCCGGCCAACGTGGCGGAATACCTGGAGTTCGGGCTCTATGGCTGGGCCTTGTCGCGCTTCTCGGGCGCCTGGGTGGGCTTCAAGGCGATCAGCGAGGTGGTGGAGTCGGGCATGACGGTGGACCTGGACGCCGTGCCCATCGACTTCGCCCTGCCCGTGCCGCCCGAGGTCTTCACGCCCACGCAAGACCTGCACGTGCGCAGCGTGGACCTGCCCTCGCTGGCGCTGGAGGCGCGCGCTGCCGAGAAGCTGGACGCGGTGCGCGCCTTTGCCCGGGTCAACGCGGTGGACAAGCACGTGGTCAGCAGCCCGCGCGCCACGCTGGGCATCGTGACCGTGGGCAAGGCCCACTTCGACTTCATGGAGGTGCTGCGCCGCCTGGACCTGGACCCCAACGCGCTGGCTGCAGCCGGCGTGCGCGTCTACAAGGTGGGCCTGGTGTGGCCGCTGGAGCCCACCCGCATTGCCGAGTTCGCGCATGGGCTGCAGGAGATCCTCGTGATCGAGGAGAAGGCGCCGGTGGTAGAAAGCCAGATGAAGGAGCTGCTCTACGCCCTGCCCGACGGCCAGCGCCCGCGCATCGCGGGCAAGACCACGCCTGAAGGCGCGCCGCTGCTCTCAGCCCTGGGGGAGCTGCGGCCCTCGCGCATCATGCCGGTGGTGGCCCAGTGGCTGGCGCGGCTGAACCCGGCGCTGGACCGGCGCGACCGGGTGGTGGACTTCACCATGCCGGCACTGTTGTCCAACGAGGCCGACGCCGTGCGGCGCCAGCCCTACTTCTGCTCGGGCTGCCCGCACAACACCAGCACCCGCGTGCCGGAGGGCTCCAAGGCGCTGGCGGGCATCGGCTGCCACTTCATGGCCAGCTGGATGGAGCGCGACACCGAAGGGCTGATCCAGATGGGCGCCGAAGGCGTGGACTGGGTGGCCGCCTCGCGCTTCACCGACGCGCCGCACGTCTTCCAGAACCTGGGCGACGGCACCTACTTCCACAGCGGGCTGCTGGCCATTCGCCAGGCCATCGCTGCGGGCGCGCGCATGACCTACAAGGTGCTCTACAACGACGCCGTGGCCATGACGGGCGGGCAGCCCGTGGACGGCAAGCTCTCGGTGGCCGAGATCGCGCGTCAGGTGCAGGCCGAGGGTGCGAAGCGCGTGGCCATCGTGTCCGACGACATCACGCCGCACGCGGCCCGGGCGCAGGACTTTCCGCCCGCCACCACGTTCCATGACCGCAGCGAACTGGACACCGTGCAGCGCGAGCTGCGCGAGTGCGAAGGCGTCACCCTGCTGGTCTACGACCAGACCTGCGCCGCGGAGAAGCGCCGCAGGCGCAAGAAGGGCGAGGTGCCCGAGCCGCGCACGCGGGTGTTCATCAATCCGGCCGTGTGTGAGGGCTGTGGCGACTGCGGCGTGCAGAGCAACTGCCTGTCCATCACGCCGCTGGACACCGATTGGGGCCGCAAGCGCCAGATCGAGCAGAGCAGCTGCAACAAGGACTACAGCTGCGTGCAGGGCTTTTGCCCCAGCTTCGTCACGCTCGAGGGTGCGGTGCTGGCCCAGCCCGGGGCTCAGCGCTGGAACGACCAGGACCTCGCCCGCGAGGTGGCCGCCCTGCCCGCGCCCGCCTCGTGGCGGTGGACCGGCCCGTTTGACATGCTGGTCACTGGCGTGGGCGGCACGGGGGTGGTCACCGTGGGCGCCTTGGTGACCATGGCCGCGCACCTGGAAGGGCGCCAAGCCTCGGTGCTGGACTTCATGGGCTTTGCGCAGAAAGGCGGCTCTGTGTTGTCTTTCGTGCGCATCGCGCCCACGCCGGACCTGCTCAACCAGGTGCGCATCGACACCCAGCAGGCCGATCTGCTGCTGGCCTGTGACCTGGTGGTGGGGGCCAGCGCCGAGGCCTTGGGCACCGTCAAGCACGGACGCACGCTGATCGTGGCCAACCGGCATGAGCTGGTGACTGCCGCCTTCGTACGTGACCCCGACGCCCCGCTGCACGCCGATGAACTGCTGGCCAAGATGCGGCACGCCGCAGGCGCCGAGCGCCTGCGCACGCTGGACGCCCAGGAGGTGGCTCAGGCCTTGCTGGGCGACACCCTGCCGGCCAACATCGTGATGCTGGGTGCGGCCTGGCAAGCCGGGCTGGTGCCTGTAAGCCTGCTGGCTCTGGAGCGCGCCATCGCCCTGAACAGCGTGGCCGTGGCGCAGAACCTGCGCGCCTTCGCGCTGGGGCGGCTGGCGCTGGCCGCACCCGAGGCGCTGCGACGCCTGGCAGGGGCCGGCGAGGCCACCCCCGACCCCGCGGCGCTGGACGGACCAGACGGGTTGTTGCAGCGGCGCCGGCGCTTCCTCACCGCCTACCAAGATGCCGCTCTGGCCGACCGCCATGCAGCCCTGGTGGCGCAGGTGCGCCAGGCCGAGTCCGCACTCGGCGGGCAGGCGGCTCAAGGTCTCGCGCTCACCCGCGCCGTGGCGCACCAGTACGCGCGCTTGCTGGCTGTGAAGGACGAGTACGAGGTGGCGCGCTTGCACCTGGACAGCGGCTTCGATGCGCTGCTGAAGCAGCAGTTCGCGCAGTGGGACCGCATCGTCCACCACCTCGCGCCGCCGCTGCTGTCTCGGCCCGGCCCTGACGGGCGGCCGCGCAAGAAGGCCTTCGGCCCGTGGGTACGCAGCGCCTTCCGCGTGCTGGCAGGCATGAAGCGCCTGCGCGGCACCGCGCTGGACCCCTTCGGCCGCACGCAGGAGCGCCGCCTGGAGCGGCAACTGGCTCGCGACTACGAAGCGCTGATCACCGTGGAACTGCTGCCAGCGCTGCGCCCCGACAACCTGGCCCTGGCCCTGCGACTGGCCGAGGTGGTGCAGCAGGTGCGCGGCTTCGGCCCGGTCAAGCTGGCCAACCTGGTCACCGCACGCGCGCAGTGGCAGGCGCTGCTGGATGCCTGGCATGGCCGTACGCCTGAGCCTGCGCCCGCACAGGTGCCGCAGGCCAGGCGAGTGATCCCGGTGCGGGTGGGGTAACGGGCGCGGACTGGAGTCCGCATCGCATCTGGCGAGAAACGCCTGGCGGCCCCCAGTTTTCTTGCGCCCCCTCGGCGTCTCGGGACCTTGGGGGTGCTCAACTGGCCTGCGCCCGAAAACCCTGCGCGCGCAGCGCCTCGATCACGGCTTCCACGTGGGCGTGGTTGCGCGTCTGCAGCACCAGTTCAATCTCCACGTGCTGCACCGGCAGGGCCGAGAAGGCGCGCTGGTGGTGCACCTCTTCGATGTTGGCGCCGCATTGCGCCACCGCCGTCGTCAATTGCGCCAGCGCCCCGGGCGCGTCGCGGGCCTCCACCCGTACGCGTGCCAGGCGCCCAGCGCGCACCATGCCGCGGCCGATGAGGGCTTGCAGCCGCAGGGGGTCGATGTTGCCCCCGCACAGCACCAGGCCCACGTGGCGACCCTTCAGCCAGGGCGGCGCCTTCAGCAGGGCCGCAAGCCCGGCCGCGCCGGCGCCCTCCACCACGGTCTTTTCGATCTCCAGCAGCATCAGGATCGCCTGCTCGATATCGCCCTCGTCCACGAGCATCCACTCGTCCACCAGCGCCCCGGCGATGGCGCGTGTAAGCTGGCCTGCGCGTCCCACGGCAATGCCTTCGGCAATGGAACTGGTGCCGATCGGGTGGGTGCTGCCGGTAACGGCGTTGACCATCGAGGCAAAGCGCGCGCTTTGCACACCCACGATGCGGATGTCGGGCCGCAAGGCGCGCGCCACCGTGGCCATGCCCGACAGCAGCCCACCGCCACCCACGGCCACCACCAGGGTGTCGATCTCGGGCTGCGCCTGCAGCATCTCCAGCGCCACCGTCCCCTGACCCGCCATGACGTCCAGGTCGTCGAACGGGTGGACGAAGACCAACCCCTCCTGGGCAGCGAGCTGCAATGCCCGCTCGTGCGCCTCGTCGAAGGTCTGCCCGTGCAGCAGCACCTCGGCACCGAAGCCGCGCGTGCGCTCGACCTTCACCGCCGGGGTGAGTTCGGGCATCACGATCACGGCGCGCAACCCAAGGCGCTGCGCGTGATGGGCCAGGCCCTGGGCGTGGTTGCCGGCCGAGGCCGCGATCACGCCCCGGACCGGCTGGCCGCAGGCCATGAGGCGCGCCAGCTTGTTCAGCGCCCCGCGCTCCTTGAAGGAGGCTGTGAACTGCAGGTTCTCGAACTTCAGGAAGACACGCGCGTCCAGGATCTGGCCCAGGGTGCGGCTCTCCAGGCAGGGCGTGGCCAGCACCTGGCCGGCGATCTGCTGCGCGGCGGCCTGCACGTCGCGCAGGGTGAGGGTGGGGTGCGTCATGCAGTGGATCCTATTTGGGGACTGAGGCCCGGCCTCAAGCCATGGCCATCAGGCTGGCGTTTCCGCCAGCAGCAGCGGTGTTGATGCTGACCGAACGCTCCACCACCAGGCGCTCCAGGGGGACGGCCGGGTCGCCAGGGGCCAGGCGCTCTACGCTGACCACCGGGCCCTCTCGCCCGGCGAGCACCTGCTGCACGGCGATGAGCTCTTCGGGTGTGCCGTGCAGCAGCACCGCATCGAAGGATGTGCCCTGAGCTGCCCACTCGTCCACCAGGCTCACGCGGTCTTGCACGTCGCGCGGCAGGCGCTGCCAGTGGGCCCGTGTCTTCGCCTGGGCGGGCCAGAGGGCGCGGCTGCCGACCGCGAGCACGGCGTCCAGCTGGCGCTGGCGGTCTGTGTCATCCTCGGCCAGGCACAACACGCCGTCCCGGGGCACCAGGCGGTAGAGGTTGCGCTCGCCCGTCGGGCCCGGCAGCGGCGCGCCGGCCACGCGTTGCGCGCGGCTCAGCACATCGGGCGGCGCCTGCGACAGCAACCGGTACAGGTACAGCGGGCCGCCGGACTTCGGCCCGGTGCCCGACAGGCCCTGGCCGCCAAACGGCTGCACACCCACCACCGCGCCCACCATGGAGCGGTTGACGTACAGGTTGCCCACCTTCGCGGCGCGCTCCACCTCGCTCACGGTCTCGTCGATGCGGGTGTGCAGGCCCAGGGTCAGCCCGTAACCCGTGGCGTTGATCTGCCGCAGCAGCCCCGGCAGGTCGACTCCGCGGTAGCGCAGGACGTGCAGCACCGGGCCGAAGACCTCGCGCTGCAGTTCGTCCAGGGCCTCGATCTCGATCACCGTGGGCTGCACGAAGTGGCCGTGCTCCAGCGGCTGATCGGGCGGGGCACAGACCTCGTGGACCCGGCGGCCTCGTTGGCGCATCGCCTCGACATGGGCCTCGATCAGGGCCTGTGCCGGGCCGTCGATGACCGGGCCCACGTCCGTGCTCAGGCGCTGCGGGTCGCCCAGGCGCAGCTGCGCCATGGCCCCCAGCAGCATCTGCAGTACCCGGTCGGCGGCCTCTTCCTGCACGCAGAGCACCCGCAGCGCCGAGCAGCGCTGGCCGGCACTGTCGAAGGCCGAAGCCAGCACGTCGGCCACCACCTGCTCGGGCAGCGCGGAGGCGTCCACGATCATGGCGTTCTGGCCCCCCGTCTCGGCCACCAGGGGGATGGCCCGGCCTGTGAGCCCCACGCGGCCGGCCAGGGTGCGCTGCAGCGTGCGCGCCACCTCGGTGGAGCCGGTGAACAGCACGCCCTGGATGCGCTCATCGGCCACCAGCCGCGCCCCCACCATCTCACCGCGCCCCGGCAGCAACTGCAGTGCGCCGCGCGGCACCCCCGCCGCCCACAGGGCGCGTACGGCCTGCGCCGCCACCAGAGGGGTCTGCTCGGCGGGCTTGGCCAGCACCACGTTGCCGGCGGCCAGTGCCGCGGCCACCTGGCCGACGAAGATCGCCAGCGGAAAGTTCCAAGGGCTGATGCAGGCCACCGGGCCCAGCGGCCGGTGCGTGGCGGGGTCGAAGCCCGCGCGCAGTTGCTGCGCGTCGTAGCGAAGGAAGTCCACCGCCTCGCGCACCTCGCCCACGGCGTTGGCCGCGGTCTTGCCGGCCTCGCGCATCAGCAGCGCCACGAGACGGGGCATGTCGGCCTGCAGCAGGTCTGCCGCGGTGTCCAGGATGCGCGCGCGCTCATCGGGGGGTGTGCGGGCCCAGGGGTCGGCGCTGCCTTGCGCGTGCACCAGTGCCGCCTCGATCTCTTCGGCCGTGCACTCGCGGCTGACCCCCACCGTTTGGCGACGGTCGGCTGGGTTGGTGACGGGCTCGGGGATCCCGAGCGGCGTGTCGAAGGCCAGTAGCGGGCCGCCCTGCAGCGCGTCTTGCGGGGGCATGACGTTCTGGGCTGGGGCCTGAGCCTCGAACACCTGCGCCAGCGCCGGAAGCTGCTGCTCGCAGGCCAGGTCCAGCCCTTGCGAGTTGCGCCGCGCCGGCCCGTACAGCGCCCCGGGCAGCGGCAGGGCCGGGTGCGGCAGGCCCACAGTGCCCTCCTGCTGCGCCTCCTCGTCGATCAGCGCCACTGGGTCGCGCACCAGGGTGTCCAGGGGCAGATCGGGGTCGGCCAGGCGGTGGACGAAGGAGGTGTTGGCGCCGTTCTCCAGCAGCCGGCGCACCAGGTAGGCCAGCAGCGTCTCGTGCGTGCCCACCGGGGCGTAGATCCGGCAGGGCCGGCCCAGGCCGCCGCAGTCCACCGCGGGCACCACCTGCTCGTACAGCGGCTCGCCCATGCCATGCAGGCACTGGAACTCGTACTGCCTCGTTGCGAAGTCTTGGGGATCAGCCATCTCATGGATGGCCGCCACCGTGTGCGCGTTGTGGGTGGCGAATTGCGGGTACACCGCATCAGGCGCGGCCAACAGCCGGCGGGCGCAGGCCAGGTAGGCGGCGTCGGTGTGGGGCTTGCGGGTGTAGACGGGGTAGTCGGGTAGGCCGTCCACCTGCGCGCGCTTGATCTCGCTGTCCCAGTAGGCGCCCTTGACGAGGCGCACCATCAGGCGCCGCCTGCTGCGGCGGGCCAGGTCGATCAGGTGGTCGATGACCTGCGGGCAGCGCTTCTGGTAGGCCTGGGCCACGAAGCCCAGGCCCTCCCAGCCCTGCAGCTCAGGCGCCAACGCCAGCCGGTCCAGCAGGTCCAGCGAGATCTCCAGGCGGTCGGCCTCCTCGGCGTCGATGTTCAGGCCGATGTCGTGCTGCCGGGCCAGGGTGCACAGGTGCAGCAGCACGGGGTAGAGCTCGGCCATCACGCGGCCGTGCTGCGCGCGGCTGTAGCGCGGGTGCAGGGCCGAGAGCTTGATGGAAATGCCCGGCCCGTCGTGGACGCCGCGGCCGGCACTGGCCTGGCCGATGGCGTGGATGGCGAGCTCGTAGGCCTGCTGGTAGCGCTGGGCGTCTGCCGCGGTCATGGCCGCCTCGCCCAGCATGTCGAAGGAGTGGCTGAAGCCCTGGCGCTGCTGCACCTGGGCGTGGCGCAGAGCCTCGTCGATGTCGCGGCCGCAGACGAACTGCTCGCCCATCATCCGCATGGCCAGGTCCACGGCGCTGCGGATCAGGGGCTCGCCGCCGCGCCGCAACAGGCGGCCCATGGCGGCGGTCAGGCCGGGCTCGCCCGGGTCAGTGCTGGGCGCGGCCACCAGCTTGCCGGTGATCAGCAGGCCCCAGGTGGCCGCGTTCACGAACATCGAGGGGCTTTGGCCCAGGTGCGCAGACCAGCGGCCCGGCGCGATCTTGTCGCGTATCAGCCGGTCGCGCGTGGCCGCATCGGGAATGCGCAGCAACGCTTCGGCCAGGCACATGAGCGCCACCCCCTCCTGCGACGACAGGTCGTAGGCCTGCAGCAGGCTCTGCACCCGGCCCGCGCGCCCGGGCCGGGACTGGCGCGCACGCAGCCCCTGGGCCAGACGCAGGGCCAGGACCTGGGAGCGCTGCGCCACCTCCGGCGCCAGCCGAGCCTCGGGCAGCACGGCCGCCACGGCCAGCGGCTCGGGCGGGCGCGTGGCCGCCGAGATGGCACGGCGCAGCGGGGTCTGCGCCCATGGCGAGGGGTCGAAGAATGGCAGGCGCGCGTTGGGGAGCATGGAAGATCCTCATCACCGTGAAGGACTCGATGATCCTGAATCCCCATAGAGAATTGCTTTGTCTTGAAAGGCACAATTGGAGAAACATTCGGCTCATGGACGACACACCCGAACTCGACCGCATCGACCGTCGCATCCTCGCGCAGCTGCAGGACGATGGCCGCATCTCCAACCTCAAGCTGGCCGAGGCGGTGTCGCTGTCGCCCACGGCAGTGCTGGCGCGGGTGCAAAGGCTCACGCGGGAAGGCTACATCCAGGGCTACCAAGCCATCCTCGATCCCCGCCGCCTGGGGGCCGGGATGCTGGTGTTCGTGGAGGTGCTGCTGGACCGCACCACCCCCAACGTCTTCGAGCAGTTCCGCGCGGCCGCGCAGGTGCACCCACCCATCCTGGAGTGCCACATGGTGGCCGGTGGTTTTGATTACCTGCTGAAGATCCGCGTGGCCGACATGGAGGCCTATCGGCACTTTGCCGGCAGCGTGCTGTGGCAGCTGCCCGGTGTGCGCGAGACGCGCACCTACGCCGTCATGGAAGAGGTGAAGAGTTCGGGCAAGTTGCCGATTGCGCTGTGAGCGGGGGCGGCGGTGGGAACGTCGTCAATGACAGGGGATGGCCGGGCGTACAACCCTCACTTCACTTCGTCACCTGCACGCGGCGGCTCACCCCCTGAGCGCTGCATCAATTGATCAAAAGCTGCCAAGTCGGCACGTGCACTGCGCTGGGCAAAGTAATCCTGTGCCTGCATCATGGCCAGCTTCTCTGCCACGGCAATGCTCACGAACTGGTTGATGCTGATGCCGTCTTCCTTGCTGAGGCGCTCCACACCAGCGCGGATGGAGCGCGGCAATCGCAGCGGATAGGTGCTCAGTTCACTCATGGTTCAAACTCCTCAAGAAAGTGCCGGGGAGCAGCACTTGCAAACCAAACCTCTCGGCGGCCTTGTGGAAGTGCCTGCGGTTGAACGTCAACAAGGCCTGGGAAGCGCTGTTGACCGCTGCCTCCAGCACCAACTCGTCGGCCGGGTCACGCAATTGCGGCCTCCACAGGAAGTGCACTTCAACAGGTTGAACGATGCGTGCCAGCGCATCGAGAAAGATCCCAACCTGTTGCGGGCTCAAGCCAGCGGCGTCCATATGCGGCGCTCGCTGACATACAGCCTCGTACTCCATGAACAGACTGACGCTGGCCGCCAGCGTCAATTCACCCCGCCGCGCAAGGCGCAACACCTCGGCCGAGGCCCCGCTGGGGCTGCGCATCGCCGCCACGATGGTATCGGTGTCCATCACCAGCTTCATTGATTTATGATATCACCGGCGATGAGAAAAAGCCTCATCCAGGGGTGCTCACTCTCTCCCCGGCACCTGACTCGCCCCCCACGCCAGCAGCGCACAGGCCAGCACCACCACGCCCAGCGCCCAGGTAAGGGAGCTGGCGGTGGCCAGGGCGCCGATGAGCGGAGGCCCGAGCATGAAGCCGCTGTAGCCCACCGAGGTGACGGAGGCGATGGCCGCGGCCGGGCTCACCCCGGGCACGCGCGCGGCGGCGCTGAAGAGGATGGGCGCCACCAGGGCCAGCCCGGCGCCGACCGCTGCAAAGCCCAGCCAGGCCACCACCGGGTGAGCGCTGAGCAGCACCACGGCCATGGCCACGGCCGCGAGCGTGGCGCCCCCGCGCAGCAGCAGCGCCTCATCGAAGCGCGCGCGCAGGGCGTCTCCGCCGAAGCGGGATGCCGCCATGGACGCCGAGAACACCGCGTAGCCCAGCGCCGCCTGCGACTGCGGCTGGCCCAGCTCCTGCTGCAGGTACAGCACGCACCAGTCGTACATCGCCCCCTCGGCCGTCATGCCCGCCAGGATCAGCAGGCCGATCACCAGCAGCGGCCCGCGTGGCCAGGCGAAGTGGGCCTGCGGGGTCGCCTGCAGCACGCCAGGTTGCCCTGTGCCTTGCGTCTGGTCCTGCCACGGTTCACACCCCTGTGGCTGTCCGTGCTCACGTCCCTGTTCGGGCAACATCCCACGCGCGGCCACCAGCGCCACCAGCCCCACCCCCCCGCCCAGCCCCCACAGTTGCACCCCGGGGGCGATGCCCACCCCCAGCAAGGCGGCCACGGCGCCGGCGCCCAGCATGCCGCCCACGCTGAACATGCCGTGCAGATGGCTCATCACCGGCCGCCCGCCCAGCCGCTCCAGCGTCGTGCCTTCAGTGTTGAGGGCCACGTCGAACAGGCACATGCAGGCCCCCAGGGCCACCACCTGAAGCAAGAGCAGGCTCATGGGCAGCCCCTGGAACGCCAGCACACTGCCCAGCAGGCCCCCTCCCAGGACGGCCGCGCCCGCTGCAGTGCGCCGCACGCCCAGGGTGGCCATCACGCGGCCGGCAGTGAACAGTGAAGACACGGCCCCCACGGCCGCGGCCAGCAGCACCGCAGACAGGCTGCCCTCGGACAGCCCGTGGTGCGCCTTGATCGAAGGGATGTGCGCCCCCCAGGCGCCAATCAGCACGCCCAGCACCAGGAACTGCACCCGCGTGGCGGCGCGCGAGCGGCGCAGTGCCGCGGGGTCGGGCAGGGTCATGGAGGTCGCAGGGGCGGCCGGGGTGGCCGGGTTGGCAAGGAGCTCAGGCCCGGCGCAGCGCGTCAGCGGCCATCGTCACGAACGTGCCGGTATGCGCCGGGTCCAGCCAGCGCGTCACCACCACGGCGTCCAGGTCCGGGTCCACCCACACCAGATGACCGCCCGCCCCCAGCATGAAGATCGCGCGAGTGGAAGCTCCAGGGTACGCAAGGCCGTCTTGGTTCAGCCACACCAGCCAGCCGTAGAAGGGCGCCAGTGCACAGGGCGTGCCCATGCGCTGCACCCAGCCGGCGGGCAGCAGATCGCGGCCCTGGTGGCGGCCGCCGGCCAGCAGCAGCTGCCCCACGCGGGCCTGGTCGCGCGCGCTGATGGACACGCCGCCGCCCCAGTGGGTGCCGCCGGGCACGCTGGGCATGCGCTGGCCGTCCAGGGTGACGAAGACGCCGTCGTAGCCTTCCCAGCGGAAAGCGTCCTGCGCGCCCAGGGGCAGCAGGATCTCCTCGCGGAACACCGTTTCCAGCGGGCGGCGGAACAGGTGCAGCAGCGCCAGCGACAGCTGGTTGATGCGCACGTCGTTGTATTCCCAATAGCTGCCCGGGGCCTGCAGCGGGCGCGCGCCGCCCTTGGGGCCGGCGGCCGGGCGCGGGTCCTGCCCCACCTTGCGCCAGCGGTCGGCTTGCTCGGACAGCCCGAAACAGAACCCCTCCCACTCGCTGGTCTGCTCCAGCAGGTGGCGCCAGGTGATGGTGGCGTTGTGCGGGGTGTCAAAGCCGATGCCCGGCAGCTGGGATGCCACGGTGGCCTCCACGTCCGGCAGCAGGCCGTCGCGGTGTGCCACGCCGGCCAGCAGGCACAGGTAGGTCTTGGCCACGCTGAAAGTCTGGTCGGAGCGCGTCGGCTCGCCCCAGGCCGCCAGTTCCTGGCCGTGTTGCCACACCACGCCACCCACCGGGCCGCGCGGGTGCACCGGGCCCAGCAGCCGGTTCCACGGCGGCGGGTCTTCGATGTGGACACCAAAGCGCTGCGGCTCGGCGATCGGGTCCCGCGCCCAGGGGGTCTCGTGGGCGCTGGCGAAGGTGATGGCGGCTTGGAGGGGTGAGGATGGGAGCAGTGTCATGAGAGCAGACTTTGGAGCATGTTCAGCTGGGCAGGTTCACGCTGGGCAACAGCCCGAGCTTGCCTGCGCGGCGTGCAAACCGGCGGTCGTCGAAACTGGCCATGTGGCTGCACGCCACGTAGCTGGCGTGGTGGAGGGCGTCGGCGAAGTCCAGCCCCGCTTCCATGTTCCGCAAAGCCCGCTCCACGGCTGGACGGTCCTCAACCGTGACCTGCGCAAGGCTCAACAGATGGACCAGCACCGCGGCCACTTCCGCGGGCTCGAAACCGTAGTAGCCCCTGAGCACCCACTCCAGCTCCAGCACCACGGTCTTGCAGACCATCAGCGCCTGGCCGGACTCGATCAGGCGCCGCGCGGCAAGCCGCTGCTTACCGGTCTGTGGGTCTGCCGCGTCCTCGACGTAGTAGCGAGCCAGGACGTTGGTGTCCAGGCCGATCACGGTCGCAGGAGAGAAGCCGCATCGAAGTCGGCCGGCACCGCCTTGCGGCGGCTCTTGAGCATGCCGAAGCCGGACCCAGGCGCTGCCGCCACTTCAACGGGCGAACTGCTCAAACGCATCTCGACGTGATCGCCAACGAGTTCGAAGCGGATGCGGCTGCCCTGACGGATGCCCAGTTGCTGCCGCAGTGCCTTGGGGATGGTGACCTGCCCCTTGCTGGTGACCGAGGTGATGTCCATGACCGCAGGATTTAGTAATACCTTGGTAATACTAACACCGCTCCAAGCCTGATGGTGTGTGCGAGAACCCCAGGCCGTATCCGCCGCGGCATGGGGTGCGCTGGTGCCCACCCCGCAGCTACCACCCCCACCCCGGCAGACGCAACCGCGCATCGTTCACGTCGATGCCGAAGCCCAGGCCCAGCAGCTGCAGCTCCAACCCTTCCTCGCGGGCCAGGGTGGCACTGGCCAGGCCCCACAGCGACACCTGCCAGCCCGTGCCGCTGGGTGCGCGGGCCCACAGCGTGGTGGGGCCCAGCCAGTCCTTGCCGATGGCCGTGGGCGGCAGGTCCAGCCGGAGTTCGGGCACCTCGCGCGCCACCCAGGCCACGAAGGTGTTGCTGTTCGGCCCCGGCCAGGCGCGGTACTCGTCGGGCCAGGGGTAGCGCTGCACGGCCGCGGTGATGCGCTCGATCATGGCCTGCGCCGCCGGCCCGCGGTGCTCGGCCAGCAGTTGCGGTGCCGCGCCGTACCAGTGCCGGTCGGGCTCGGCGCCTTCGGTCGTCACCAGGGCGGTGCCGCCCCGCATGGCGCGCCAGCCGATCACCTGGTACGTGGTGTAGGACGAAGCCCCTTCGGGCTTGACCGCGATCCAGTGGTGGATGGCAAACGCTCCGCGCCAGCGCACGGCGCGCGCGCCGTAGACCTGCACCACCGCGCCGCGCTCGGCGGCCGGGTCAGGCGCCAGGCCGGCGCGGTCTTGCCTGGCGGCGTACCAGGGGGTGCTCAGGTCCACCGCGCCCAGGGCCATCACCGACAGCGGGCCCAGCAGGAGCAAGGCCACCAGGCCGAAAAGCCCCACCAGCCCCACCAGGCCTGCCCGGGTGGCACGCCCGGCTCGCGAGCGCGCAGCCCATGACGTGTGCGTCATGCGCCAGGCGGCGGACGGCCGCTCACGTCAAGCAGCGCACGCGCTCACGCCGGCACCACCAGCACGTGCCGGCACTGCCAGCGCAGGCCCTGATGCGCAGGTGCCACAAGCTGCAGCTTCATCGCCAGCGCTGTGCGCTGCCCGGCGGACAGCTGGCGCCACAGAAAGTCCCCGGCGTTTCCTGCGTCGCCGTCCACGAACAGCTGCGAGGTGAGCTCGCCGAAGCTCGGGTGGC